>DASQEN010000199.1:0-2230 GCA_035633635.1 Gemmatimonadota bacterium
AATGCCAGTTCCAGCGCGGGATTGCGGCCTGTGAAGCGGAGGGGAAGGGATTCGAACCCTCGGTGGACCGTAAGGCCCACAGCGGTTTTCAAGACGCGCCAGCAGTGTGCTCGACGTCGCTTACTAGAGCCATTCTACACCCCGATTTTGCGGCCGTGGGACCGGCGGTGGGCCAGCCAGCCTCACGGGCGCCGGCGGGCGAATCCGGCCTCGCCTGAGCATCGCACGGCGTCCATGCCGTGCCGCCTGGGCGCGACCGGTTCGCCCGCCGTGGGCGGACTCCGACGCCGGAGGCACACCATGACGTTCTCGTACGATCAGGACATGGTGCGCCTTGAAGCTGGATCAGGCCGGCGGGTGTGAGTCCCGTCCGGGTAAGCGCCGGAGCGCCCGGTAGCAGGCCCCGGTCGTTGGGAGAGATCCTTGCGGCTGAGCGGGGTGTCGAGAGCCTCTTTGGAGGGAGCAAGCGCGTGGGCTGGGACTACAGCCTCGTCAGACTGACAATCGGGGAGCCGAGCCGCTCATGTCACGGTGAAGGCCATGTCCGCCAGTCCTGGTTCCGGATCGGGCGCGGCGGGTCCCTGCGGGGTATGGGAGCTTGCACGCGCGCAAGGTCTGGTCACGGAACAAGGGAGACCCGTCTGTGCAGCTTCGTCAGCAAGGACCGTTCGTATAAGCCGATGGCGAAGTCGAACGGAGCGCAGCGGGAGTCCGAGGGGGTCGTAGTAGTGAGGATCGGCGTGCAGTCAAACGCGCTGGGAGCGAAGGACCCCTGCTTTGATCGCGCGTGTGGTGGAGGTAAGCGTTAGGGCATGGTCGACGTCGTTCGACCCAACGACCCCGGCGGGCTTTTGTCCGTCGTCCCGTCCAGCGGCAGGCTGTTGGTGGTTGCTGGCGGGGACGTGCGAGAACTTCAGCGCACGCTATGGGCATGTGCGAAGCGGTCCCCGGAGCGTCGTTTTCACGCGTTGTATGACCGGATCTGGAGGAGTGACGTCCTCTGGGAGGCGTGGAGGCGGGTGCGCAAGAACCGGGGTGCGGCCGGCGTCGATGCTGTGACGTTGGCCGAGGTTGAGGAGTACGGCGTCGAGCGGTTGCTCGGCGAGCTTCAGCGTGCTCTTCGCCAAGGCCGGTATCGCCCTGCGCCGGTTCGGCGTGTGGCGATCCCCAAGCCAGATGGTGGTGTGCGGCCGTTGGGCATCCCGACGGTCTGTGACCGAGTCGTCCAGCAGGCGACGCGCATGGTGTTGGAGCCGATCTTCGAGGCCGACTTTTTGCCGGTTTCGTACGGTTTCCGGCCCAGGCGTTCGGCGTTGGCGGCTCTTGAGCGCATCCGGGTCGCGTTTCCGCGCGGCGCGGTGTGGGTTGCAGAGGCCGATATCCGTGACTACTTCGGTTCGATCGATCAGCACAAGTTGCTGGCGCTCGTCTCGGAGCGGGTCTCGGATCGGCGGGTGCTCAAGCTGCTGCGTTTGTGGCTTCAGGCGGGTGTGATGGAGGACGGGGGTGGTCCGTGAGACGGTCACCGGGACCCCGCAGGGCGGCGTGATTTCGCCGCTGCTGTCGAACATCTTCCTGCACGCCTTCGACCGTGCCTTCACGCAGCGCGGCATCGGCGAGCTGGTCCGTTATGCGGACGATTTCGTCGTGCTGTGCCGCAGCGAGGCCGAAGCGAGGACGGCCCTTGACCTGGTGGGGGAGATCCTCGCCGGGCTGGGGCTCGAGCTGCATCCGGACAAGACGCGGATCGTGGATCTCCGTGAAGGTCGGGAAGGCTTTGACTTCCTCGGCTGCCACTTTCATGCGCGGGTGTCGGGCCGGTTGCTGGAGCGCGGCATCTGCCGCTACTACCTGCACCGATGGCCCAGTCAGCGCGCGATGAAACGCATCCGAGCGAGGGTCAAGGCGCTGACCGACCGCCGCCGCCGCGCCGGGATGAGAGACATCCGCGAGGTCATCGCGGATCTCAACCCGGTGCTGCGCGGATGGGGAAACTACTTCCGCTCCGGTAACGCCGCCAACAAGTTCACCGAGATCGACCACTACGTCGCGTGGCGGCTCAAGCGCTTGCTCGTCAAGCGCAAGGGCCGCAGCTTGCGCGCCGGAGAGGCCGCTCAGTGGACGCCCGACTGGCTTCGGGGTCACGGCCTGCATCGGTTGATGGGCACGATTCGCTATCCCGGGGCCGCGTGAGCCATGCCAGGAAGATCATCGGTAAGCCGTGTGCGGG
>DASQEN010000200.1:0-8921 GCA_035633635.1 Gemmatimonadota bacterium
GAACACGAACCGCCCGACTCCCGCGTCCCGGCCGGCAACCAGCATGTTCACGGTCCCGCTCACGTTGCTCTCGTGGCTCGTCAGGGGGTCTTCGATCGAGCGCGGAACGGATCCGAGGGCGGCCTGATGGAGCACCAGATCGACGCCGGAGCATGCGCGATGGCACGTCTCGAGGCGGCGGATGTCGCCCTCCTGCATGGCGAACCTCTCCCAGCGCGCTTCTCCCACTCGCGTTCGCACGTCCTCCAGATTCGCGGGCTTTCCGGTGGAGAAGTTGTCGAGCCCCACTACCGTCTGGTCCGCCAGGAGAAGCTCCTGGACGAGACCCGAGCCGATGAAGCCGGCTGCGCCGGTCACCAGCCAGCGGCGCGGCTCGTGCCGCAGGCCATCGACCGCCAGCTCGTAGGCTTTCACGCTCACGCCTTCCACACCTTGCCCGGAGGCACGTCGATGCGCGCCATGGCATTGCGCGTGTCCACGATCAGCCGGGCCCAATCCGCCAGCCTGGCGTAATCGACCGCCGCATGGTCGGTGGAGATGAGGACGACGTCGTGCGATTCGATCGTCTCCCGGTCCCACGGTGTCGACTCGAGCCCGGCCCAGTGGGCATGCTCCCGACTCGGCTGGATCACCGGGACATGTGGGTCGTGGAACGCCACCTCGGCGCCGCGCTCGTCCAGCAAGTCCATCAGCCGGTAGCTCGGCGACTCGCGATCGTCGGAGATGTTGGGCTTGTACGACAGCCCAAGGACGAGCACGCGGCTACCCTTGAGCGGCTTGCCGACCTCGTTCAGCGCCGCAGCGACGCGCTCCACCACGTACTCGGGCATCCGCGTGTTGATCTCGCCCGCCAGCTCGATGAACCGCGTAGACGCGCCGAACTCGCGCGCTTTCCAGGTCAGGTAGAAGGGATCGATGGGGATGCAGTGGCCGCCCCAACCGGGCCCCGGATTGAACCGCATGAACCCGAACGGCTTGGTCTCCGCCGCGTCGAGCACCTCCCAGACGTCGATCCCCATCCGCTCGTAGATCACCTTGAGCTCGTTGACCAGCGCGATGTTGACTGCGCGGAAGATGTTCTCCGTCAGCTTGGTCGCCTCCGCCGCCCGGGCCGAAGACACCCGAACGACCTCGCCTATGGCCTGACGGTAGAGCATCTCCGCTAGATCCCCCGATACCTCGTCCACGCCGCCGACGACTTTGGGGATCGTCGTGGTGGAGAAGTTCGGGTTTCCGGGATCTTCGCGCTCCGGGGAGAACGCCAGGAAAAAGTCCTCGCCGAGAATCAGCCCATCGCTTTCGAGGCGCTCGCGCATCAGCTCGTCGGTGGTCCCCGGATAGGTCGTCGACTCGAGCACGACGAGCTGGCCCGGCCTGAGCCGCCGTGCTACTGCCTCCGACGTGGCAACGATGTAGGTCATGTCGGGCTCATGATGGACGTCGAGCGGGGTGGGAACGCAGATTACGATCGCGTCGGCCTCGGCCAGGCGATCGAAGTCGTCGGTCGCCTCGAGCCGGTTCGAATCCACCGCGTCCCGGATCCGCCGCGCATCCAGGTGCGGGATGTAGGACGCGCCCTTGTTCAGCTGCTCGACCTTGCGGCCGTCGACGTCGAAGCCGAGCACCCGGAATCCTCGCTCGGTGAAGGCGAGTGCTAGCGGCAGGCCCACGTACCCCAACCCGATGACCCCCACCCGCGCATCCTTCGCCTCGATCGCGCGCTTGAGCCGATCCGCGTGCTCGACCATGCCCGTTCCTCTCGTTGTGGAAGGACTCATGCGTGCGGAAGCATCGTCTCGCGATACCACGCCACGAAGCGCCTCAGCCCCTCGTCGAGGCCGACTCGCGGCTCATATCCCAGTAGCTCCCGCGCTCGTGAAACGTCGGCGAACGTGCGATCGACGTCCCCGAGCGGGACGGGACGCCGATCGATCCGTGCCTCGCGCCCCGTCGCCCTCTCCAGCGCCTCCACGAGGCGCGCCAGGCGGATCGGCTTGGACTCGCCGAGGTTGAGGATGCGGAAGGCCTCCTCGTCGATCACGTGGTCCACAGACCCCATCACCCCGTCCACGACGTCGTCCACGTACGTGAAGTCGCGCTCCATCGAGCCGTCGCCGAAGACCGGAATAGGATCGCCGGCGAAGAGCCGGCGGGTGAATGCGTGGATCGCCATCTCGGGGCGCTGGCGCGGGCCATAGGCGGTGAAGAACCGCAGCGCGAGTACCGAGAAGCCGTGCACCGCGTGATACACGTGGCACAGCTCCTCTCCGGCCTTCTTCGTCGCGGCATAGGGGGAGATTGGAAAGTCGACCCGATCGTCCTCGTGGAAGGGAACCTTCCGGTTGTTTCCGTAGACCGAGCTCGAGGAAGCGAATACCAGCCGGCGAGAGCCTCCTTCACGCATGGCTTCGAGGAGGTTGGCGGTGCCGGTCAGGTTGGTCTCGCAGTAGCCGGCCGGATCGGCCAGCGACGGTCGGACGCCGACACGGGCGGCGAGGTGGATGACCGCGTCGAAGGCGCCGTCGTCAAACAGCCGAAACACCGCGGCGCGGTCCCGAAGGTCCCCTTCAACCAGCTCGAATCCACCGCTCTCGCGAGCTGCTTTCAGGTTCCGCTCCTTGATCGCCCGGTCGTAGAACGGGTCGAAGTTGTCGAAGCCCACGACCCGGTCTCCGCGACCCAGGAGCCGCTCGGTCAACCACGAGCCGATGAACCCGGCCGCTCCGGACACCAGAATGCGCTTCACGGAATCCCCCTCGTCTTCACAGGGATCTCGCCTCGAGGGTTTCTAGGTCGGCGCTCGTGATCAGGACGTCGCGCGGCTTCGTTCCCTCCGGCGGGCCGACGATGTTGGCACGCTCGAGCTGGTCCAGAATCCGAGCGGCGCGCGAGTATCCCACGCGCAGCCTGCGTTGGAGGAGGCTGGTCGAGCCTTGATCGTGGTCCACGACCACCCTTGCAGCCGCGAAGAAGAGCTCGTCGCGCTCGTCGAGCGCGGCGATCTCGAGCTCCGACACCTCGGCGATGATGTCCACGGGCGGCGCGACCTCTTCCGCGTTCAGCCGCCGGCCCGCCTCGCGCAGGTAGCCCACGACCCGCGTGGTCTCCTCGCTCGACAGATACGCGCCCTGGATGCGGATCGGCTCTGCGCGGTCGGCTGGCAGGAAGAGCATGTCCCCGTTGCCAAGGAGCTGCTCGGCCCCATTCATGTCCAGCACCGTGCGGCTGTCGATCTTGGACGAGACCTGGAAGCTGATCCTCGAAGGGAAGTTCGCCTTGATGACGCCGGTGATCACGTTGACCGAGGGTCGTTGCGTGGCCAGGACGAGGTGGATCCCCACCGCGCGGGCCATCTGGGCGAGCCGGGCCAGCGGCTCCTCGATCTCCTGCTGCACGGTCAGCATCAGATCGGCCAGCTCGTCGATCAGCACGACGATGTAGGGCAGCGGTCTCGACTCTTCCGACTCCCCGCCTGGGGCGATCACGGCGCCATCCTTCACGCGGGCATTGAAGTCCGCCAGGCTCCGGATCCCGTTCGCCGCCAGGAGCCGGTAGCGGCGCTCCATCTCGGCCACCGTCCATTTGAGCGCCTTCGCCGACTCCTTGTGCTCGACGACGACCGGGTGGAGGAGGTGCGGGATCCCGTTGTAGACAACGAGCTCGAGCATCTTCGGATCGATCATGATGAACCGGACGGCATCTGGACCGTAGCGATACAGAAGGCTCGTCACGATCGCGTTGATACAGACCGACTTTCCGGAGCCGGTGGCACCCGCGATGAGGAGGTGCGGCATGCGTGCCAGATCGGCCACGATCGGCGCCCCGGCGATCTCGTGGCCCAGCGCCAGCGGGACCTTCCCTCCGAAGCCGCCCCATGCGGGGCTCTCGAGAACCTCGCGCATCGTCACCACACGCGGCCGCGGGTTGGGGATCTCGATCCCGACGGCGCCCTTGCCCGGTATGGGCGCCACGATGCGGATCCGCTGGGCGCGCATGGCGAGCGCGAGGTCGTCGGCCAGGTTCGCGATCTGGTTCACCTTGACTCCCGGGGCCGGCTTTACCTCGAACTGGGTGAGTACCGGTCCAGAATGAATCGCCACCACCTCCCCCTCTACGTTGAACGAGCGAAGCTTTTCGATCAGCACGCGGCCGAGCCGTTCGAGATCGTCTGCGGATTGGCCCGAGTCCGAGGCCGCGGGAGCTTCGAGGAGGGAGAGTGGCGGGAGCCAGCCGTCGTCCGGCCCCGATCGCCGGCGAGCCCGTGGGGCCTGGCCGGTCCGGGCCGGAGCGCCTCCTGGCGGTTCGGTCGCGGACGTCGGCGCGGGCGCCGGCGATGGCGCGATGGCGAGCTCGGGCGGCGGATCGGCCCCAATCGCGACCTCTCGCCGGGACCGGCGATCCTCTCGCCATCTCGCGAAACGACCGCCGATCCGGCCGAACCCGTCGCGGGCCCGCCGGCCGCCGGCCCTGCCCACCTCGACCCCGGCCTCGACCGTGTCGGCGAGCGACACCTGGAAGGTGGCGACCGCGAGCACGGCCGCGGCCACGACGCAGAACATCAGGGCCCCCGCCAGGCCCACGACCTCGACGAGACCGGAGGCGGTCGCGGTCCCGAGCGCGCCTGCGCGAGTCGTCCACGGGGAAGCCCCCGCGGTCCACACGCCTGCGACCCCGAACAGGGCAAGGAGCACCCACGTGGCGGCGAGCGCGCTCAGGCCCAGGGCAAGCGCTTTCCGGGTCACGCGGTCGAAGAGCAGCAGGAGCCCGAACACCCCCAGTCCCCCGGCCAGGGCGAGTGCCCCGAATCCAAGCGAGCGGTACAGGTAGAACGCGGCGTACGACCCGAGGATCCCCACCCGGTTGAGCGTCTCCGTAGTGCGGTCCCAGCCGGGATCCCATGGCCACAGGGCCACCAGCGTGAACCCGCCGGTCGCGGCCATCAGGACGCCGAGGACCTCACGCTTCAATCGCGTCGAGTCGTGCTTCTTCTTTCGGGGCATTGGGGGAAGGTAATACCGATCAGACGGCCGCGGGGGCCGGGACGCCCTCGGTGAGCCACTCCTCGACGAAGCGCGTATGGACCTCGCCCGCCAGGAAGCGCGGCTCCTGGATCAGCCTTCGATGGAGCGGAATCGTGGTCGCGATCCCCTCGACCACGAACTCGTCGAGGGCTACCCGCATCCGCGCGATCGCTTGGGCGCGGTCGTTGCCGTGGGTCAGCACCTTGGCGACCAGCGAGTCGTAATAGGGCGGGATGAAGTAGGACTGGTACGCCGCCGTGTCGACCCGCACGCCTGGCCCTCCCGGCTGATGGAACGTATCGATGCGGCCCGGCGTCGGCATGAAGTTCCGCTCCGGGTCCTCGGCGTTGATTCGGCATTCGATCGCGTGGCCGCGGAACTTGACCTGATCCTGGCGGATGTCCAGCGGCTCGCCCTCGGCGATCGTGAGCTGAAGCAGGACCAGGTCCTGGCCGGTGACCATCTCGGTCACCGGATGCTCGACCTGGATGCGGGTGTTCATCTCCATGAAGTAGAACTCCCCGCTTTCCGCGACCAGGAACTCGATCGTACCCGCCCCCAGGTAGCCTATCCGGGCCGCACCGCGGACTGCGGCCTCGCCCATCCGCGCTCGCAGCTCCTCGGTGATGGCCGGGGAGGGCGCCTCCTCCAGCAGCTTCTGATGCCGCCTCTGGCAGGAGCAGTCGCGCTCGCCGAGGTGGATCACGCTGCCATGCTTGTCCCCCAGCACCTGGATCTCGATGTGCCGCGGTCGCTCCAGGAACTTCTCGATGTAGACGCGGCCGTCGCCGAACGCGGCTTCGGCCTCGCGCCTGGCCTGAGGGAAGGCGCGGGCGAACTCATCGGCGTCCCGCGCGATTCGCATTCCCTTGCCGCCTCCCCCGGCGGCGGCTTTCACGAGGACGGGGAAACCGATCTCCTCGGCGGCCCGCCTCGCCTTCCATTCGTCCTCGATCGCCCCCTCGGTGCCGGGCACCACGGGGACGCCCGCTTCCGCCATCAGGCGCCTCGCCCCGGACTTGTCCCCCATCTGACGGATCTGCTCGGATGTTGGGCCGATGAACACCAGGTTGGACTCGGCGCAGATCTGGGCGAACTCCGCGTTCTCGGCCAGGAAGCCGTATCCCGGGTGGATCGCGTCCGCGCCGGTGATCTCCGCCGCCGCGATGAGGCGGGGGATGTTCAGATAGGACTGCTGCGAAGGAGCAGGCCCCACGCACACTGCCTCGTCGGCGAAGCGCACGTGTAGGGCCTCTGCGTCGGCCTTGGAGTGGACCGCGACCGTTTTGAGATCGAGCATCCGGCAGGCCCGGATCACCCGCAGGGCGATCTCGCCGCGGTTGGCAATCAACACCTTCCTCATCGGGGAAGGAGAGGCTGGATGCCTACCATTCTTCCGTCCACCCGAGTAACTCGTTCAGCCTTCGATTATGCGGCTCAAAGAAACCGCGCAGCCTCTCCCTCGTACGTGGATCCATGAGTCTACCAGATCCCATGTTTCGGTGCGGAAGTATTCCGAGATCTTCGTCAGGAAGTCCGAGGAACCTGAGAACCCCTGGTATTGTGGCGGAGGGAGTGGAAAAAAGGGATTCCGACTTCAAGACCATGATGGACCGGCGATCGAACTCTGCGAACCAGCGTTCCAGCTGATCCGCATAGAGACCGCGCGCTTTGTAAGAATAGAATTGGTGCGCGAAGCTGGTGTATCGAGCATCCGCTGAGAGCCTCTCATGCTCTCCAGACAGTCTATCCTCTTCCGCCTCAAGAGCTTCTTCGAAGGACAGCTTCTCTCGGCCCCTCTCTGTTGCCCACTGAAAATGAGAAAATGCCCTTTCCACGGGATCTCGCAGCACGGCGATCAATCGGATGTCCCGCAGCATCTTTGCCGCGTGTCTTGGACATCGTGGATGAAAGAGATAGTACGGAGTCGCTTCCCCAGTGATGGAATCCACTGGCGTCGACGACCGGAGCGGAAAGAATGCACGATACCAATCCAGCCCCCTGTGAAAGTTCTTGTCGAAGTAATGAACCTCCTTATTGAACGCCGCTTCTATCTTCGAGTGGGTGACGAGGTGCCGGCATAAGGTCGTCGTACCGCCTCTCATGGCGCCGATGATGAGAAACTGCGGCAAGCAACGAGCCGATGCCGAAATCCTCCTCAGTCCGAACCGGAACCGCCCCAAATCAGTACCCCGAGAGTGCGCGAACGTATCCCTGCTCGACCAGGTACTCAATGACCCGCCGCGCGTTGTCCTCGGGCAAGTGGGAGGTCGTGTCGAGTGCGATCTCCGGGTTCTCCGGACGCTCGTACGGATCGTCGATCCCGGTGAAATTTTTGATCTCCCCGCGACGCGCCTTGGCGTACATCCCCTTGACGTCGCGCTCTTCACACACGTCCAGAGGGGTGTCGACGAAGACCTCGACGAACTGACCGGTTCCCACCATAGACCGCACATCGTTGCGGGTCGAGCGGTAAGGGCTGACGGCCGCGCAGAGGACGATCCCGCCGTGACGCACGAGCTCGGCGGCCACGAAGCCGATGCGCCGGATGTTGATGTCGCGGTCTTCCTTGCTGAATCCCAGTCCGTGCGATAGGTGGGTCCGTACGACGTCGCCGTCCAGGACGGTGACCTGCCGGCCGTGCTCGAGAAGCAGGGTGGTCAGGACGTCGGCCGTCGTCGACTTGCCGGCGCCCGACAACCCGGTGAACCAGATGCAGGCTCCCTGGCGATGGCGCGGCGGGTGGCTCTCGGCCAGGATGTCCGCCACTTCCGGCCGGGTGAACCACTCGGGCAGCTTCCTTCCGTTGCGCAGGTATTCCTCGCGCACCTGTGTGCCCGAGATCGAAGCGATCCGCGCCCCCTCCGGGATGCGCGAGCGCTCCTCGTAGCGCGCCTCGTCCTCGAGGTAGACCAGCTCGTGGAACGGCACCGGGGTAACTCCCAGCTCGTCGACGTGGGACTGGACGAGCTCCTGGGCGTCATAGGGGCCGTAGAACGGCTTGCCTGCGCTGTCGACACCCGGGCTGGCGTGGTCGCGGCCGACGATCAGGTGGTTGGCTCCGTGGTTGCGCCGGATCAGTGCGTGCCAGAGCGTCTCTCGCGGACCGGCCATTCGCATGGCCAGCGGCAGGAGGGCGAGCAGGATGCGATCGGCGTCGTAGTAGTTCCTGGCCAGCGCCATGTACGTCCGCACACGGGTGTAGTGGTCGACATCGCCCGGCTTGGTCATTCCCACGGACGGGTGCAGGAGCAGTACGCCGTCGACAGCTTCGATTGCGCGTTTGGTGAGCTCCTCATGGACCCGATGGAGTGGGTTCCGAGTCTGGAACGCGATCACGTTGCGGTGACCGTAGGACTCGAGCCGGCGCCGCGTCTCCGCGGGGGTCAGCCGCAGATCCTGGAAGTCGTGGTGCCTGGGGAGCTCTAGGACCCGGATCGGTCCCGATACGAAGCAGGGTCCCCAGCGCTCCATCTCCGCCACCATCGGGTGGCGCGGGTCGACGGTGCCAAAGGCCTTGGCGGCCAACCGCTTCCTGTCCCAGGGGTAGACCTCTTCCACGCGGACCACCGCGAGCAGCTCGTTCTTCGAGTTCCGGAGTGCCAGATCCTTCCCCTCCTCGACCGGCGCGTCGTCATGGACCGGCAGGGTCACGGGGATCGGAAACAGGTGATCGTCCGCGAGGCGCATCTCGTCCAGGACCCTGTCGAGGTCGTCGCGCCCCATGAACCGATCCAGCGGGCTGAACGCCCCCGTGGCAAGGAGCTCGAGGTCGCAGACGACCCGCTCTGAGACCTGGATGGAGGGCAGCTCGCCCGCCAGGCGCTTGAGCTCGACCTGGCCTTCCGCGGGCTCCTCCAGGTCGACGAGAAAGCCCCCGTAGGGCTCGATCAGAAGTCC
>DASQEN010000201.1:0-28420 GCA_035633635.1 Gemmatimonadota bacterium
GAGCTCTGGGCCACGATCGAGCCCGTACCGACGGGGGGGACCGTGAGCACGGTCGAGTTCCGCATCCCGAACTGCTTGATCTGCTCGCGGAGGTCGTCGGGCAGGGCCTGGATGAACTTCGACTGCGAAACGCCGTCCCACGAAAAGAGCGGATACGAGCCCTTCTCGCGCGCCAGGTCGATCGACGTCTGGTACGCAGCGCGGCAGATCGTCTCCATCATCCGATCGACTATCTCCAGCGCCTCGTCGGTGTCGTACTTGACGCCCATCCGAGCGAGTGCGTCGGCGAGGCCGGTGATGCCGAGGCCGATGCGCCGGTCGGACGCCACCGCCGTCCTGATCTTCTCGAGCGCGTGGGCGTCCATGTTGTAGTCGATGACGTCGTCGAGGAAGCGGGTCGCCGTCCGCGCGACCTCGGCTAGCTCCTCATAGTCGAACTCGCCGCTCTCGTCGACGAACTTCGCCAGGTTGATCGAGCCCAGGTTGCAAGCGGTGTAGGCTGCTAACGGCTGCTCCGCGCACGGGTTCGTCGATTCGAGCGGGTTCGCGTACTCGACGTTGTGGTACTCGCGCATCGTGTCCCAGAAGATGATCCCGGGCTCGGCGGAGGCGTGGGCGTTCTCGATGATCTTCCGCCACAGCTCGCGCGCGCGCACGGTCTTGAACGTCCGGCCACCCCAGCGCAGCTCGAAATCCGTGTCGTCCATCACCGCGCGCATGAACTCGTGGGTGATCAGGCACGAGATGTTGGCGTGCTGCACCTTCCGGCGGCTGAGGTCGTTCTTGATCGTGATGAAGTCCTCGATGTCCGGGTGGTCGACCCGCATGGTGAGCATCAGCGCTCCCCGCCGCCCGGCCTGGCTGACCGTGTTGGTCGACTCGGAGAGGAGGTTCATAAACGAGGTCGAGCCGGGGGATCCGGCGACGGTCGCGTTCACGGCTGCGCCCTTCGGGCGCAGGATCGAGAGGTCGGTCCCCACCCCGCCGCCGGTCCGGTACACCATCGCGCTTTCGGCGAGGCAGCCGTAGATCCCCTCGAGGCTGTCCTCGGTGATCGGGATCACGTAGCAGTTCGAGAGCGTGGGCTTGCGCAGGGCATCCTCGCGGCCGGCTCCGTGCATGACCCGACCGCCGGGGACGAACTTGAAGTCGAACAGGATGCCGAAGAATTCCTCGTACCAGTAATCGGAGTCCTCCTCGACGCCGGCCAGGGCCCGCGCGACCCGCTCCCAGAGGTCGAGCGGTCCCTCCTCGCCCGGGGCGAGGTACTTGCTGCGCAGCACGTCGGCGGCCAGGGCGTCGGGATAATACGTCTCGGTGTGTCGGGCCCGGTCGAGAATGTCGGCGGCGTTGGGCTCGGCGAGGAACGTCAAGTAGCGATCGCGCGGGGTGTCGGACATGAGGGACCCGTTCCTTCCTAGCATGGCTGCGGCCTGGCGGCCTGGGGACCGTGGATCGGTCGCGACGACGGGGCGTGAAACGCCCGCGGACGGGGCCGGCGCGAACGCGTTATCTCGGTGATCGTGTTGCGGGACGAGGCAATGACGAGTGTATCAGAGCCCGAAAGCGATGTCAAGAAAAATGCACGATATGCGGTATTCTTCGGGTTCACCCCCACTAGATGTCGTGGATAACCCGTGGAGAACGAGTGCGCCCGATGGGGAGGGGATGTGGATATCCGCGCGCCCCCGGGGGTCTCGGCCCGAGCCCTCGGGGCGTTTCGTTTCGAGCCCGCACTCGGTTGACGGAGCTGGGGGAGCGTGGTACCCTTATGCACAGACGGGCATCGTCCCGGCGAGGGTTTTTTCTACGATTCACGGAGGAACTGCATGGCGGAAGTCGCCGACGTCAAAGACCAGGACACGATCATCGAGGCCACACCGGCGGCGACCTCGAAGATCCGCGAACTCAGGGACCGGGAGGGTCTCGAGGACAAGGGTCTCCGCGTCCGCGTCGTGGGCGGCGGTTGCCATGGCTTCTCGTACGCCCTCGGCTTCGACAACCGGAAGGAAGGCGACACGATCCAGCAGATCGACGACGTCGACTTCCTGGTGGACAAGTTCAGCGCCCCGTACCTGATGGGCGCGCAGGTCGATTTCGTCGACGGCCTGAACGGCGCCGGCTTCAAGATCGGGAATCCGAACGCGAAGTCGACCTGCGGCTGCGGAGAGTCGTTCACCGCCTAGAACCGAACCACGCCGCGCCTCGAGGCGCGCACCGCTGCACTGGGAACTCCGACGCTCCCTCCCGACCCGGAGGGAGCGTTTTTTTCGCCCCTTGTTCAGGTCCGGAGCCGGGTGCATGTTGAACCTCGCCCCCATGGGGGATCGGCGACCTCGACGAAAGGACCCCGTGGCGCGAGAGTCCCGGCCGCTGAGCCGGAGAACCCGCCGGATCGCGGCGATCGTGGGCGCGCTCCTGCTAGCCGCGGCCGCGGCCTGGATCGTCACGCTGCCCATGCGCCAAACCCGCTTCCAGGTCGTCGAGCACCGGCTGGCGAGCTCGGGGGAGGGGGCGGAGGTGCGCGGACGGCTCAGGAACCGCGGCGGCGCGGCCCGAGAAGTCCTTGTCGAGGCCTACCTGTACGACCGCGACAACCGCTGGCTCGGAACGGCGCAGGCGACGCTTGCGCGCACGCCGGCAGACTCCGCCATTCCGTTCACCATCTCGATCGAGCCGCGGCTCGCGCGCGCGCTCGAGCGCTACTCCCTCTACGCCGGCCTCGAGCCGAATCCGTTCGCGCCAGGGATGTGAGGCTCAAGCGCCGCGCACCGCCTCGAGCACCTCGTCCGCATGGCCCTGCACCTTGACCTTTGGGAACGCCCTCGCCACGCGGCCGTTCTCGTCGATCACGAACGTGGTGCGCTCGATCCCCATGTGCGTCTTCCCGTACATAGACTTCTCCTTCCATACCCCGTACCTCTCACAGACGTCGGACTCCTCGTCGGAGAGAAGGTGGAAGGTCAACCCCTCCTTTTCGCGGAATCGGTGGTGGCTCGCCACGGAGTCTTTCGATACCCCGAGGATCACGGTGTCTTCGGCCTCGAAGTCGGGGAGCGATTCCTGGAACGCACACGACTCCGCCGTGCAGCCCGAGGTCATGTCCTTCGGATAGAAGTACAGGACGACCTTCTTGCCCTCCAGGTCGGAGAGCCGGACGTTGCCGCCCTCGGTGGAAGGCAGGTCGAAATCGGGGGCCGGGTCGCCGGGCGCGAGACGGGACATCGGGATTCTCCTCGTTCGAGGTCGAAAAAGGGCGCGGGAGAGGAAGGTACCTTAGCTTGACCGTATGCACCGCTCCAGGACGAATCTGCTCTCGGCCGCGGCCCTGGCGGCCCTCGCGGCCTGCGGGGGCCCGCGCCCCGAGCAGGCCAGGTCCGACGCACTGCGTGACCCACTGCGCGGCACCGTGCTCGCCCCGTCCTGGCCCAAGCCCGACTTCACGCTGATCGACACCGAAGGGCGCCCGTTCGAATTCCGCGCCCGAACCGACGGGTTCGTCACGCTCCTCTTCTTCGGCTACACGCACTGTCCGGACGTCTGCCCGGTTCACATGGGGAACATCGCGGCCGTCCTCCGGGATCTCGACTACGCCGACCGGTCGCGGATCCGGGTCGTCTTCGTGACTACCGATCCGGAGCGCGACACCCGCCTGAGGCTGCGCGAGTGGCTGGACAGGTTCGACACCTCATTCGTGGGGTTGCGCGGGGACCCGGAGGAGGTCGACGAGATCCAGTCGGAGCTGCGCCTGCCCGTCGCGGTTCGGCAGCCTGCTCGGCCGGGGCCCCTTCCGGGGGCGTACGCAGTAGGCCACGCCGCCCAGGTCATCGCGTTCACGGCCGACGGGAAGGCGCGGGTCGTCTACCCGTTCGGGACCCGGCAGTCCGATTGGGCACACGACCTGCCGAAGCTCGTGGACGCCGAGGTTTGGCCCGAGGGCGAGCAGGGCGCGGCGACCGCCGCTCGCTAGACGATGCAGTGGTGGTGCTCCGCCCAGGGCCTCGCCTGGTCGTGGACCTGGCGACCGTACGTCGGCGTATGGATTCTGGTCGCCGTACTGGCGACCGGCTACGTCCGGCTGGCGCGGCGATCGGGCGGCGTTCCTGCCAGCTGCTGGTGGGCGTTCGCCGGCGGCGTCGCCTGCCTCTGGATCGCGCTGGACTGGCCCGTCGGCGCCCTGGCCGCGGGCTATCTGGCCAGCATCCACATGCTCCAGTTCCTGCTGGTCGGTCTGGTCGCGCCCCCGCTCCTCCTCCTGTCGGTCCCGGATGCCGCGTGGTTGCGGCTGGCTGAGCGCCGCGCGGTAGTCGGAGCGCTCGGCCGGCTGACGCAGCCGCTCGTCGCCATCGCAGTCTTCAACGCGATCGTCTGGCTGACCCACTGGCCGCGGATGGTGGACGGGCTCATGGCCTTCCAGGCCGGATCGTTCCTCATCGACATGCTGTGGATCCTCGCGGGGGTGTTCTTCTGGTGGCCAGTCGTGGCGAAGGTACCGGCGCGACAACGGTTCGGATACCCGCTCAAGGTCGCGTATCTCATCCTGGCCACGATCACGAACTCGGGCGTGTTCATCTACCTGACGTTCACCCACCTCCCGATCTACGCTACCTACGAGCTCGCGCCACCGATCCCGTGGATCACGGCGCGCGAGGACCAGCAAGTGGCGGGCCTCATGATGAAGATGGGAGGAGGACTGGTCCTGTGGACCGCGATCTCGGTCCTGTTCAGACGCTGGTACCAGGCCGAAGAGGCTGAGCCGAGTGTCCCGAGTCAGGTTTCCACGGATTTCTGATCAGGGACACAGCGGCCTCGCGCGGTTGTATCCGCCTCCGGGCCCCGCTAGCTTAAACCCGGTGCAGGTGCCGACCCCGAACCGATTGATTCTTTTCGACATCGACGGGACGCTGCTGACCGCCGGTGGGGCCCCTCGGCGCGCGTTCCGGCACGCCCTGATCGAGCACTTCGGGACCGACGGGAACGAGGCCCGCACGGACTTCAGCGGCAAGACCGATCCCCAGATCGTCTACGAGCTGATGGGCGGTGCCGGCTTCGACGACGATCGGATCGAGGAGCGCATCGCCGACCTGTTCGAGCACTACCTGGACGGCCTCGAACAGGAGCTGGAGGGAGAGGTGGGCCATCGCCTCCACCCCGGCGCGGCCGAGGTCGTGGCATCGCTCGCGGACGACCCGCGCGTGGTGCTCGGCCTGGTGACCGGCAACGTGGAGCGGGGTGCGCGGCTCAAGCTCGAGCGCTTCGACCTGTGGCGGCGCTTCGCGGTCGGTGCCTTCGGCTCCGACGACCGTGAGCGGGACCGCCTCCCACAGATCGCCATCGAACGCGCCGGCCGCCTGACCGGACGGCGCTTCATGGGCGGCGACACGGTCGTCGTCGGCGACACTCCGGCCGACGTCCAGTGCGCCCGGGCGGTCGGCGCGCTGGCCGTGGCCGTGGCCACCGGGCGTCCGACGCGCGAGGAGCTAGAGGCGTGTCGTCCGGACATCCTGCTCGACTCGCTCGAGGAATGGCCGGACCAACTGGCGGGGCTCGGCCTTTCGCTGGATCCCGTCCCCTCGTAGAAGATCGTCGAACGGAGGAAGCCGTGGAGTCGATCAGCGTTCTGACCGTCGTCATCGTATTCGTCGTGTTCGTGCTGCTCAGCGCGGTCAAGGTCCTCAAGGAATACGAGCGGGGGGTCATCTTCCGGCTCGGGCGCCTCGTTGCCGCCAAGGGGCCCGGCCTCATCCTGCTGGTGCCGATCATCGACAAGATGCAGAGGGTCGGTCTGCGGGTGATCACGCACGACGTACCGCCTCAGGACGTGATCACGCGCGACAACGTGTCGGTCAAGGTGAACGCGGTCGTGTATTTCAAGGTGTTCGACCCCAACAAGGCGATCGTCGAGGTGGAGGACTACCTCTACGCCACGAGCCAGCTCGCCCAGACGACGCTGCGCTCGGTGATCGGCGAGGCGGAGCTCGACCAGCTTCTCGCCGAACGCGATCAGATCAACGAGCGCATCCAGGTGATTCTCGATGAGGCCACAGATCCGTGGGGGATCAAGGTTTCCCGGGTGGAGGTCAAGCACGTCGACCTTCCGCAGGAGATGCAGCGGGCGATGGCACGCCAGGCCGAGGCCGAGCGCGAGCGGCGCGCGAAGATCATTGTTGCCGAGGGCGAGTTCCAGGCCGCCGACAAGATCTCGCAGGCCGCGGCGATCATCGGGCGCCACCCCGAGGCCCTGCAGCTGCGCTACCTCCAGACCCTCGTGGAGATCGCGACGGAGAACAACTCAACCACGCTGTTCCCGATTCCCATCGACTTCCTCGACGCCTTCCGTCGGTCCCTGGACAGGTCCTCGGTCGGGGGGCCCGCGTCGACCTCGTAGGCCGATCCCGAGAAACGAACGGCACAGGAGGATCCCGCATGCAGCTTTCGGCAATCAAGGCTGACGTCACCGAAGTCGAAACGGCCGCTCTGGTCGTAAACCTCTACCAGGGGGTGGAGAGGCCGGGCGGGGCGACGGGGGCGGTAGATGCTGCGCTGGACGGACAAATCTCGGAGCTGATCGCCGACGGGGAGATCACGGGCAAGCCGAGTGAGATCACGATCGTCCACACGAACGGCAGGCTGCCAGCGCGCCGTGTGGTCGTCGTGGGGCTCGGTAGAAAGCAGGAGTGCGACCTCGAGACGCTGAGAAAGGCCACCGGCAGCGTCACCCAGCGCCTCCTCCGGCACCAGATCACCCGCTTCCACACCATCCTGCACGGCGGCGGGGATCTGGAGGCAACCGGCGTCTCGACGCGCGACCTGGCTCAGTCGGTCGCCGAGGCCGCGATGCTGGCCGGGTATCAGTATGACCGCTGGAAGACGGTCGAGCCGGATGAGGAGCCGGGGGAGACCCGCGACCGGGAGAAGAAGGAGCTGCAGTCGATCACGGTTGTCGAGGCGGACGGCCGCAAGCTGCCAGCCATCCGGGCCGGACTGGACCGGGGCGGGAAGCTCGCGGACGCAGTCAACTGGACCCGCGACCTCGGGAACGGCCCGCCCAACGAGATCTATCCCGCTGCGCTGGCGGAGCGCGCGCGCCGGCTGGCGGAGGAGCACAAGCTGGAGCTCGAGGTGCTGACGCGGAGGGATCTCGAGAAGCGGAAGATGGGTGGCATCCTCGGGGTGGGTCAGGGCTCCGCCCACGAGCCGCGCTTGATCGTGCTTCGCTATCGAGGCGGCCGGAAGTCCGCGCCGCCCAGCGTGGTAGTCGGGAAGGCGATCACGTTCGACACCGGCGGCATATCGATCAAGCCGTCAGCCAGCATGGAGGAGATGAAGTTCGACAAGATGGGCGGCTGCGCTGTGCTGGGGATCATGCGAGCGGTCGCGCTGCTCAAGCTCAAGATCAATCTGGTCGGGATCGTCCCATCGGCCGAGAACATGCCCAGCGGCACCGCGTATCGGCCGGGAGACATCCTGACTTCGTATTCGGGGAAGACGATCGAGATCATCAACACCGATGCCGAGGGGCGGTTGATCCTGGCCGACGCCTTGGCGTACGCGTGCGAGCAGGGTCCGAAGGAGGTCATCGACCTTGCGACCTTGACCGGCGCGTGCGTGGTAGCGCTCGGGCACCACGCCTCAGGCGCGTTCGGCGACGAGCGCATGGTGGAGCGCTTGAAGCAGGTCGGCGCGGCGACCGGGGACCGCGTGTGGCCGCTTCCGCTGTACGACGAGTACGGCGACGACATGAAGTCCGAAGTGGCGGACATCAAGAACTCGGGCGGCCGCTGGGGCGGCGCATCGACGGCAGCGGCCTTCCTCAAGTTCTTCGTGAAGAAGGGAACCGCCTGGGTGCACCTCGACATCGCCGGCACCGCGTGGACGACCAAGACCCAGCCGTACCATCCGGTGGGGGCGACGGGTGCCGGCGTGCGTCTGGTCACCGAGTACCTCGCCGGCGGTTGAGCGTTAGATGGCGTACGGCCCGCCGCGGGGCCGGCGCCGATCGTGGAGCTGGAGGAGAGCGACGTGGAGCTCAGCGAAGCGCTGCGGGAGGAGAACCGTCGGCTGCGCAGACTGCGCCTCCTCGTCGACCTCACGCTCGCCCGCCTGTACCAGGATCCGGACCTCTCGCTGCTCGAGGCGCTCCAGCTCACCGAGCGTTGCCGTGAAGCGGCGCTCACGCTGTTTCCCGACAAGGAAACCGCCTTCGAGCTGATCTATCGCCCGCGCTTCGAGCGCGTGCTGCACACCCGCTGGCCCCACGACATGCCCGACGAGCTGGGAGAGTCCTTTGTGCTGGGCGAGCCCGCAGGGGGGGACCATTGAGCCCCCTGCGCCGAGGGGTCGCCTACGATCCCACGGGGGTGTTCCCGCCGACGATCAAGTGGCTGATGATCGCCAACGGCGGCGTGTTCGTCCTCGACATCCTGCTGCGCGGAATCCTGGCGATCACGCTGGTAGGCTTGCTCGGTCTCACGCCCGCGTGGGTGATCGAACGGGGCTGGGTCTGGCAGCCGCTGACCTATATGTTCGTGCACGGTGGGTTCTTTCACCTGCTTTTCAACATGTTCGTGCTGTGGATGTTCGGCGGGGAGATCGAACGGCTATGGGGTTCCGCGGAGTTCCTCAAGTACTACGTCCTCTGTGGTCTCGGCGCGGCCGCGCTGTCATTCATCGGCTTCTACCACAGCACCGTGATCGGAGCCTCGGGCGCCGTGTTCGGGATCCTCATTGCGTTCGCGATGCTGTTCCCGAACCGGTATATCTTCCTGTGGTTCCTGATCCCAATCAAGGCCAAGTACCTGATCGGGGGGCTGGCCGCAATCGAAATCCTGACCGGGATCTCGGGTGGTGGGGACGGTGTCGCGCATCTCGCGCACATCGGCGGGATGGTGGTCGGGTTCGCGTACCTGAAGTGGTGGCGCGAAGGCAGCCCTGCAGGGCGGCTCATGACGCGCTGGCGGCGCCGCCACCTCGAAGTCGTCCAGGGCGGCCGAACGCCTCGGGTCCGGGAGTCGGAGATCGACCGCATCCTCGACAAGATTTCCGAGCACGGATTGAGCAGCCTGACCCCAGAAGAAGAGCGGATCCTTGACGAAGCCAGCCGCGGCCGGGACCGGGACTGATCTCCCGGCGCGCTCGGGAGCCCCCGAGCCGTACGAAACCTAGTGTAGATACCAGGGGATTTCTGCTCCACTGGAAAAGTAGAATCGAAAAAGGAGAAGAGAGATGAAGGCTGAACCCTATCGCGTGCTCGTGGTCGACGACGATCCTGCCATGTTGGATGTCCTGCGAATGCGGCTTCAGGTGTGGGGGTATGAGGTGTTCCTCGCCGAGGACGCGTTGACGGGCGCGCAATTAGCCGCCCAGGAGTCGCCCGACGTCATTCTGACCGATGTGTGGCTGCCGGACGCGTCGGGGGTCGATCTGCTGCGCGCGCTCGCGAAGGCCAGTCCGCGAATTCCGATCATCCTGATGAGCGCCCACGGGTCGGTCGACCTGGCCGTCGAGTCGATGAAGCAGGGTGCGCTGGACTATCTCACCAAGCCACTCGACTATCGCCGTCTGAAGGAGCTGCTGACAGCGGCTTGCGGACAGAGCGACACGGAGCCGCGCAGGGAATGACGCTTGGAGTCCGAATCGGTCTCGCGCTGATCGCGCCCATCGCGCTACTGGCAGTCCTCGCCATCTACCAGCTCTCCGTGATCGATCGCCTCGTGGACCAGAACCGAGAAATCCGGTTGGTGGATAGCCGGGTGGAGGCCGCAGGCGTCGAGTTGCGCGAGGCGGTGACGAGGCTGGCCGAGTTCAGCGACAAAATGCGAGCGCTCGATGATCCGGCGTACGAACAAGCCGCCGGGGAAGCGAAGAGCGACATCCAGGGCCAGATCGCGGCGCTCCGCGACCTGCCTCTCGATGGTGTCGAAGGGAGGGCAGTCGAGCGTCTGACCGATGTTTGGCGCGAGATGATCGCCAGGGAGCCCTACCCTGAGCGGCCCGCCTTCGAAGACATGTACGCTCACATGGATTCGCTGATCGTGGTCTCGCGCGAGGAAGCGAGGCTGGCCGTAGAGGAGGGGGCGGCGCAGGCGGCACGAGCTCGAAGGGCATCGATCATGGTTGCCGCGCTGGCCCTGCTCGGCGCGGGGTTCCTTGCGCTCGCCCTGGTCCGGATGGTCGTCGGTCCGGTCCGCCGAGTGGGCGCCGCCACGCGTGCCCTGGCACGAGGGGAGTTTTCCAAGCGTGCACGATTGTCGGGTCCACCCGAGCTGGCGATGCTGGCCGAAGACTTCAACGCGATGGCCGTCCGGCTGGGGGAGCTCGATCGCCTCAAGGAGAACCTGCTGTCCAACGTGTCCCACGACCTCAAGGCGCCACTCGCATCCATGCACGAGACGAACGAGCTATTGCTGGAGGAGGTCCCTGGGCCCTTGACCCCTCCACAGAAGAACCTCATCCGGCTTAACCAAGGGTGCAACGCGAGACTTTCGAGAATGGTCTCCGACCTGCTCGATCTGTCTCGGTTGCAAGGTGGTGCGATGGAGTTCTCGATCCACCGTCACGATCTGGCGCGCCTTGCGCGCGCCGGGGTTCTCGATCTGGCGGCGGTGGCGAACGCTCGCGAAATCCAGATCGACGTGGAGGTGCCCACCGGCCCGGTGTGGGTCGATTGCGACGAGACCCTGCTCCTGCGCGCGATCGGGAACCTCCTGTCCAACGCGATTCGGTACTCTCCGGACGGTGGTCGCATACGCGTGGAGGTGGGGCCCGTCCCGGCGGGAATGGTGGCGCTCGCGGTTCTGGACCAGGGACGCGGAGTCCCGGACGAGCACAAGACGCGGATCTTCGAGCGGTTCTACCGCGTCAGTTCCAAGCACAAGGGGGGGCCGGGCACGGGGATCGGCCTTGCGATCGCGAGGTCGATTTTGGAAGGGCACAGCGGCACGATCCGCGTGGAGGATGCCGTCGGCGGCGGGAGCCGGTTCGTCCTCGAGTTACAGGCGGCAGAGGTTCCGGTGGCGAGAGAGTCTAAGGCCGCCGTGAAGGCCACGAGGGGTGCGGTATGAGGTGTCGCGGGTTGGTGGGGAGCCTCGCGGTTTTCGTTTCCCTCGGGTGCGGCGCTTCGGCGCAGCCCCGGGCCGAACCCCCTCCCGACGCGTTCGGGATGGCGGAAGCGCTGTATTCGCGATCGGACTACGCCGAGGCCTTGCGCGCCTACGAGGAGCACATGTCGGCTCGTCCGGACGATCCACGCAACGATCGCGTCCTGTTGCGACTGGGCGTGATCTATCTGCTGTATGGCGCTCCGGACCGGGATCCCGAGCGGGGAGAGCAAAGCCTGCGCGAGCTGGCGAACCGCTTTCCCTCGAGCCCGTTGAGGGAGGCCGCAGATTATGTTCTGGCTCTCAGGCAGGAGGTCGCGGCTCTCAGATCGGAGTCCGAGCGGCGCAGGCAAGAGGTCCTCACGCTCGAGTCCCAGATCGAGGCGCTGAAGCGAATCGATCTGGAGAGCGGCGATGCCCCCCGCTAGGTTGGCGAAACCATGCGTTCGATCGTCACGCTGACCACCGACTACGGCACCGCCGACGGGTACGTGGGGTCGATGAAGGGCGTCATCGCCACGATCGAGCCGCGCGCTACGGTTCTGGACCTGACCCATGAGATCCCGGCCCAGGACGTCCACGCCGCCGCCTACGCGCTGTACCGGTCGGTTCCCTACTGGCCGCCGGGGACCGTGCACTGCGCGGTCATCGATCCCGGCGTGGGTTCGCGCCGGAGGGCGATCGCGGCGCGGGCCGAGGGGCGGCAGTACCTGGTGGGGCCCGACAGCGGGGTCTTCACCATGTTCTGCCCGCCGTTCACCGATCGCGAGCCGGAGGCGGTGGAGCTGACCGAGACGCGCTGGTGGCGCGATCCGGCCTCGACCAGCGCGACCTTCCACGGGAGGGACGTCTTCGCCCCGGTTGCGGCACATCTGGCGCGCATGCTGTTCGAGACCCGCGAGCCGGACCTGACCGTCTTCGGCTCCGCGGCCAGCGAGCTCGAGCGGTTCGATCTGCCGGCGCCGGTTGAGGAACGGGGCGGCGGCTACCGGGGCGAGGTGCTCCACGTCGATCACTTTGGCAACGCGGTCACCAATTTGCCCGAGCGCTGGGTGGCGCACGCCGGCGGCGCGGCCGTGGTGGAGGCGGGTGGCAAGTCGATGCCGGTCGTGCGGACGTACAGCGACGTGGAGGTTGGTGACCTCTGCGCGGTCGTGGGCTCGACGGGCTGGCTGGAGGTTGCATGCCGCGACGACTCCGCGGCTTCGCGGCTCGGCCTCGCGCCGGGGCAGCCGGTGGTGCTCAAGGCGGCGGAGAGAGGCGGGCACTCGTGAAGGTCGACTGGGAGCGGGTCAGCCGCGAGGCGGTCTTCGAGGGACGCGTCATCGACGTCTTCCGGGACACTGTACGGACCCGGCGCGACGGGGTGGAGCGAGAGGTCGCCTATGACCTCGTGCACCATCCCGGCGCGGCCGCCATCGTCCCCTTGTACGAGGACGGCACGGTGGCGTTGCTACACCAGTTCCGCTACGCGCTCGGCGAGGAGATCTGGGAGATCCCTGCCGGCACTCTGGAAGAGGGGGAGCCGTTCCTGGAGTGCGCCCGGCGCGAGCTGGAGGAGGAGACCGGACAGCGCGCCCTCCGCTGGACGGTCCTGGCGACCTTCCACACCTCGCCCGGGTTCTGTGACGAGGAGCTCCAGGTGTTTTTGGCCGAGGAGCTGTCGCCCGGGCGCGGGGGGCCGGAGCCCGACGAGCACCTCGAGGTGGCGCGGATCCCTTTGACCGAGGCGCTGGCCTGGATCGACTCTGGGAGGATCGTGGACGCCAAGACGATGGTCGGGCTTCTTCGCGCGCGGGAGCGGCTGGTCAAAGAGGGCCGCTGGCCGCCGGGTGGGCCCGCGTGACGGGCCTCCGAGACGGGGCCGACGTGGTCGTCGTGCTGGTCACGTGCCCGGACGAGGAGACCGCGGGGTCGATCGCCCGGACCCTGGTCGAGGAGCGACTCGCGGCATGTGTCAGCGTGACTGCCCACATGCGATCCGTTTACCGGTGGCGGGGAAGCGTGGAGGAGGCGCGGGAACATCTTCTGGTGGTCAAGGCCCGCGCCGATCGGCTGGACGATCTAGCGGTGCGGATCGTCGAGCTCCATCCCTACGAGGTCCCCGAGGTGCTGGCGCTCCCGGTCGAGCGCGGGCTCGCGCCCTATCTCGACTGGATCCGGGCCGAGGGTGGTTGAGGATCCGCCGGGGGCCGCGTACCTTGCGCTCGGCTCCTATCCAGAGGAAACGGACCTCCCCCATGCGCAAGATAGCGGTCGTCAACCACAAGGGCGGCACCGGGAAGACCACCACGGCCGTCCACCTAGCCGCCGGGCTGGCGGCGGCCGGGCGGCCCGTCCTCCTCGCGGACCTCGACCCGCAGGGGAACGTGGGCGCGTGGTTCGGCCTCGACCCCGACGAGTGCAGTATGGCCGAGCTGGCCCAGGGCCGGCTGACCGCTGCCGAAGCCCTGATCGAGGTGCGCGAAAACCTCGACGTGATCGCCTGCGACTGGCGGTTGGCCGAGGCCGAGGAGCTTCTGGTCACGAGCCGTGAGCGGGAGAAATGGCTGTCGAACCGGCTCAAGGGGCTCAAGGGGTACGAGTTCGCGATCGTCGACTGCGCGCCCTCGATGAGCATCCTGACGGCGAGCGGGCTCGCGTTCGCCGAGGAGGTGGTGATCCCGATCTCGATGGAATACCTGGCGCTGATCGGGGTCAAGCAGCTGGTCGAGAACATCCTGCGCATGACCGCGAAGAACGGCCGCCCGGTCCGCATCACTGCGGTCGTCCCCACGTTCTACCAGCACAACCTGCGGAAGAGCCGCGAGATCCTGGCCGCGCTCGAGAGGCACTTCGGAGGTGCGCTCGCCGATCCGATCCGGGTCAACGTGCGGCTGTCGGAGGCTCCTAGCCACGGCCAGACCGTATTCGAGTACTCGCCTCGGTCGCGCGGGGCGCAGGATTACCGCCGACTGGTGAGGTGGTTCGCCAGTGCCTGAGCCGAAGCGGAAGGCGCGGGGGAAGAACGCGGTCGGCGCCGATCCCTTGGCGGGGCTCGACAGCGAGCGGCTGGCCGGGTTGCTCACCGACCGCGGCGAGCGGCCCGCCGACGCCGCGCCACCGCCGGAGGGGACCAGGGCGATGCGCCGGAAGCGGACGAGCAGGCGCCCAGCCGCAGCGCGGAAGACTGGGGGGCTCCAGCTCGAGCTCGAGAGCCCGGAGCGCCCGGCCGCGGAGCCGGCGGCCGCCCCGACGGAGCCGAAGTCCCGGCGAACAAAGCCCGAGCGACTGGAGCCGCGGCTAGAGCCGGAGGTCGAGGCGCTCGCGCCCCCGGTGCACGATCCGGGGGACCCCGATTCGGTCGTGAGCGCCGCCCGGGCGCTTTCCGAGCAGGGCCGATCCGGACAGGCGGTCGCGCTCCTAGAGCGGGCGTTCGAGGGAGCAGCGCGATCGGCCGTCGTGGCCGTCGAGCTCGGCCGCGTCCACTCGCGGTCCGGTGCCTTCAACGAAGCGGAGGAGGCGCTCCAGCAGGCGATCCGCCTGGACCCCGGGAGCGGCGCGGCCCATCTCGAGATGGGGATCCTGCAGAGCAAGAAGGGCCTCTACTCGAACGCCGTCCATGCCCTGAGGGAGGGCCTGGGACTGGAATGCGATCCCGCGCGCGGCAACTACTACCTGGGGATCTGCCTCAACCAGCTCGATAGGATCGATGAGGCCGAGGGCGCATTCGAGCAGGCGGTCGCCGCCGACCCCAGCTTCGACCGCGCGTGGTATCAGCTCGGGATCGTGTGGGATCGGAAGGGTGACGTCGACCGTGCGCGCGAGATGTATCGCCGTGCCCGGCAGGTCGCCGCGAAGTCGCGTGGCTGAACGGAAGGACGAACGCCGTCAGGGGTTCGCCACGCGCGCGATCCACGCGGGGCAGGAGCCCGATCCCGTCACCGGCGCGGTCATGCCGCCGATCTACCAGACCTCCACGTACGTCCAGGAAGCGGTCGGGCAGCACAAAGGCTACGAGTACGCGCGCACCCACAACCCGACCCGCGCAGCGCTGGAGGCTTGCGTCGCGTCGCTGGAAGGGGTCGATCACGGAATCGCATTCGCCTCGGGGACGGCAGCGATCCACGCGATCCTGACCCTCCTCCAGGCGGGTGACGAGGTCGTGGCGGGCGAAAACCTCTACGGCGGGACCCATCGCCTGTTCGAGCAGGTGTTGCGCCGGTTCGGCCTGACGTTCCGCTACGTGGACGCGCGCGACGAGAGTGAGGTCGCGGCCGCTGTGGGACCCGCCACTCGTATGCTCTACGTCGAGACACCGTCGAACCCGCTCATGCGGCTCACCGACCTCTCCGCCATGGGCAAGATCGCGCGCGAGGCGGGCTGCATGCTTGTGGTCGACAACACGTTCATGACCCCGTTTCTCCAGCAGCCGTTCGAGCACGGCGCCGATCTCGTGGTCCATTCCACGACCAAGTTCCTGAACGGTCACAGCGACATGATCGGCGGGATCGTGCTCGCGCGGGACGGCGACCTGGCCGGGCGCTTGCGCTTCCTGCAGAACTCTGTCGGCGCGGTTCCGGGGCCGCTCGACTGCTGGCTCGCGCTCAGGGGCCTGAAGACGCTCCCGATCCGCATGGAGCGCACCGAGGCGAACGCCAGGCGGCTCGCCGCGTTCCTTGCCGGGCACCCGAAGGTCGAGGTGGTCCACTATCCGGGACTCCCTGATCACCCGCAGCGCGAGCTCGCCCTGCGCCAGATGCGCGGCTTCGGTGGCGTGATCTCGCTCGAGCTCGCCGAAGGCGAGGCAGGGCGGCGCTTCCTCCGATCGCTGGAGGTGTTCCAGCTTGCCGAGAGCCTGGGAGGCGTGGAGAGCCTCTGCAGCCATCCCGGCGAGATGACCCACGCGGCCGTCCCCGCCGCCGAGCGCGAGCGCATGGGACTGCCCGACCGGCTCGTCCGGCTGTCGGTGGGGATCGAGGACGCGGACGACCTGGAGGCCGACCTCGAGCGGGCGCTGAACTCGCTCTAATGCATTCGCCGATTCGCACGGGATGAAGATCCTCATCGTCGGCCACGGCGGCCGCGAGCACGCGCTCCTCTGGAAGCTCCATCGCGATCACCCCGAGAACGAATACCTGTTCACAGGCCACAATGCGGGCATGGAGGCGCTGGGCCGCGCGGTCGACGCCAGCCCCTCGAATGTCGAGGCGGTCGCTTCGCTGGTCGCCGCCGAGGACGTGGGATTCACGATCGTGGGTCCCGAGGTTCCGCTCGCGGCCGGACTCGCCGATCGGCTGCGGGCGGACAGCCGCGCGGTGTTCGGCCCCGGCGCCGACGGCGCGCGGCTCGAGGCGTCGAAGGCGTTCGCCAAGCGGCTTATGGCCAAGCACGGGGTGCCGACCGCGCCCTTCGGCGTCTTCCGCGATCCCGCTGCCGCGGCGGCGTTCGCGCACGAGCTCGGTGAGCGTTGCGTCGTCAAGGCGAGCGGGCTGGCAGCCGGGAAGGGGGCACTCGTGTGCGAAACGCAGGGCGAGGTCGATCGGGCGCTGGACGCGTGCTTCGTGCGGCGCGAGTTCGGCGCGGCCGGCGCCGAGGTGGTGGTCGAGGAGCTCCTCGATGGGGAGGAGATCTCGCTGATTGCCCTCACCGACGGCGAAGCATTGGTTCCCTTCCTCCCGAGCCAGGACCACAAGCGCGCGCTGGACGGGGACGAAGGGCCCAACACCGGAGGGATGGGCGCGTACGCGCCGGTCTCGATCGCCGACGACGCGCTCCGCCGGCGCGCGATCGAGGAGATCTTCGTCCCCACGCTCGAGGGACTCGAGTCCGAAGGGATCGCGTTCTCGGGCGTCCTCTACGCCGGGCTCATGCTGACTTCGGAAGGTCCCCGGGTGCTCGAGTGGAACGTGCGGTTCGGGGATCCCGAATGCCAGGCGCTCCTGCCGCTCCTCGACAGCGACCTGCTCGAGCTCCTCGTAGCCGCGTCGCCGGGAGGCGGCGGGCTCGCGGGCTCGCGGGCGCGCTGGCGGGGCGGCGCATGCGTGACCGTCGTGGCGGCGTCGGAAGGGTATCCCGATGACCACGAGACGGGCCGCGCGATCGATCTCCACGCCGACCTCACGGCGCCGGACGCGTTCGAAGAGCGTGGAGTGGTCGTCTTCCATGCGGGAACGCGCCGGAAGGATGGGCGGATGGTCTCGGCCGGCGGAAGGGTCCTGGATGTGACGGCCGTGGGGGTCGACCTCGGCGAGGCCCGCGACCACGCCTACGCCGCGCTCGCGCAGATCGGCGGCGAGGGGCTCCGCTGGCGGAGCGACATCGGATGGCGCGAGCTCGAGCGCGATCGGGAGCGCGAGCCGCAAAAGCGATGAGCGCCCCCGGTCGCGGGATCGAAGCGCTCGAGCGGGGGAAGCACGTGCTCCTCTGCCTCGATCAGCGCCCCACGGAGGACTCCGAGCGCTATGTGATCCGGCGCATCGCGGACGGCGCGGTCGTGGGGTCGGCGGAGCTTTCCCGGATCGCGCACGGCAACTTCCAGAGCCCCTACCTCGGCTATCGGGTCGGCGTGGAGCACAGGAGACAGGGGTACATGGCCGAGGCGCTACAGCTCGTCCTCCGGCACGCGTTCCGCACACTCGGGCTCCATCGGGTCGAGGCGAACGTCCAGCCCGGCAACGACGCCTCGATCGCGCTCGTGCGACGGGCGGGGTTGACCCGCGAGGGATTCTCCCGCCGATACCTGAAGATCGGCGGCCGCTGGTGCGACCACGAGCGGTGGGCGCTCCTCAAGGAGGACTGGCGGCCGGCGGCGCGGCTCACCGTTCGCGGTCGCCGCTGAGGAGGCCGAATGCCGGAACTCCCCGAAGTCGAGACGATCGTGCGACGGCTCTCGCGCTGGCTTCCGGGCCGCACGGTCGTCCGTGCCGAGGTTCGCCGAGCCAACGTCGTCCGCGGACCGGCGCGGCGGCTCGAGCGCGCAGTGCGGGGGGCGACGATCGACTCGGTCGGTCGGCGCGGGAAGTTTCTGGTCTTCCGGCTCTCCGACGGCCGCGTGTGGTGGAGCCATCTCAGGATGAGTGGGCAATGGCGGGTCGACCGCCCGCGGCGCGGCGGCCGGACAACCGCTCGTGCGCGGGAATCCACGACCGGCGACGAGGCCTACGTGCGCGCGGTGTTCGAACTCGATGGCGGCTCGCGGCTCTCGTTCGTCGACGTACGCACGCTCGGCGAGATGGAGGTCGTCACGGCCGCGGAGTGGGCGCGCCGCGAGGCAGCGATGGGTGCGGAGCCGCTGGACTCCGCATTCACGTCCGATCTGCTCTCCGCGCTCCTCGCCGGCAGCCGCCGGCCGGTAAAGGAGTTCCTGCTCGATCAAACGAAGGTTGCCGGCCTCGGCAACATCTACGCGGTCGAGGCCCTCTGGCGGGCGCGTGTGAGCCCAAGACGTCGCGCCAGAAACGTCGGTCCCGAACGCGCTGGCCGGCTACACCAGGCGATCGTCGACGTCCTGTCCGACGCGATCGGGGAATCTGGAACGTCGCTCGGGGAGACCTCTCTCGACTACGTCGACAGCGAGGGCGACCCCGGAGGATTCCAGGACTTCCTCGCCGTGTACGGCCGGGAGGGGGAGCCTTGCCGGCGCTGCGGAACGCCGATCCGGCGTATCGTTCAGGGACAGCGGTCGACCTACTACTGCCCGACCTGCCAGCGCTGAGCCGGCCCAGCGCCCTGTCCACCGCTGTGGCCGGCCTCGTTATGACGGATACATCGCGTCAGGGTCCAGGCGGGGACCCAAGCAGCAGGATCACGAACGCCGCGATCCCGATCCCCGCGACAAGGGCCAGGGTCCGCAGCGCCGAGCCTTCCGAGTCTTCGAACCAGACCTCTCGCGTGTCGGCCAATGCGATCCGGTAGGGGGCGCCGCGTACGGTAGCGATCAAGTCGAGCCCCATGCGGGAACGATACAACGCAGGCCACAATTGCGCGTCGCAATCCCCGCTCTCCGCCATCGGTCTCCAGAGAGCGAATGCTACTTCCAGAGCACGCGAGATCGCGATCGCACCATCAACATCTTCGCGATTGATGTCGAGACCGGATCACTCACTCAACTGACAGCGGGACGAGACTGAGAAGACGTAATCGACCACGGCTGAGGCTCGACCTGCCGATCCGGCCCATCCAAGGCTTCGATCGGAGCGGTTCAAAATGGTGTCCCGCTGGACCATGGTTTTAGGGGGCGCGGACGGTCTGAATGGATGAATCGTCGGAGTTGATTGCGGCCCCCGCGAGGCGGGAACTAGCGGTCCGCCTCCATTGGGTTCCTCGATCATCTAAGTCCCGCGTCAATATTCTCCAGCGCTTCGGGACGCGAGCGCCGCCAGGAGGAAGAAGCCCCCGATCCCGATCCCCGCGACAAGGGCCAGGGTCCGGAGGGCCGAGCCTTCCGACTCTTCGAACCAGATCTCTCGCGTGTCGGCCAGCGCGATCCGATAGGGGGCGCCGCGGGCGGTGGCGATCAGGGAATCGCCCACGATCCGGGCCGCCGCCACCGCCGGTCGCACCTCGCCCGCGACTTCCTCTGGGGGACGCGGCCGGTCGAACGCGACCTCGTCCCCGGCGGTGGTCGTCACTCCCGTGATCTTTCGGTTCGGTCCGGCGGCCTCGGTCGCGGGTGCGCGTCCCTGACGGTGTGTGACGCAGGCCGTCAGGTGAGGAAGGATCAGCGCGACGGTCACAACGAGCGAAACCGAGCGGATCATCCGGGCCTCCCATCGGGAGTGACCATGATTCAAGACAACGACTGTCCTTGTCGCTAGTACCATACCGCTCGGTACGCTGGGCGCCAAGGTCAGCTCAGCGCGAGGTGCTCGATCGTGAAGCCGCTCTTCCCGATCGCCAACACCCCGCAAGTTGGTGGGGCGCCGATCCCGCCGGCGGTTCCGGGATTAAAGTAGCGCACCCCGTTCCAGAGGTAGGAGACTGGCTCGTGGATGTGCCCCCAGACGACGAGGTCGGGGGACAGGCCCTCGAACCGCGCAATCAGGTCGTCGACCGCCGCGTGACCGATGTGATGGCCGTGGACGAGCGCGATCCGAACGTGGCCGCGAGTCACGAGCAATTCCTCCGGCAGCCGATCGGCGAGCGCGTGTTCATCCATGTTGCCGCGCACCGCAGTGACCGGCGCGATCGTTTCGAGCTCGGCCAGCGCTTCGGGGCTCGCGATGTCGCCCGCGTGGAGGATCTCGTCGACCCCCGCCAGCGCCGCGTGCAGCGCGGGCAACACCCGGTCGTGTGTGTCACTGACGATCCCGATCTTCATCCGCGGACTTCCGCCTCACTTCGCATATCGGTCGGCGCCCAGGAACTAGAGGATCGTTTTTCCGAAGGCCGACAGGATCAGCTCCATCCCCAGGCGGCCGGTGCGGTTGCGCTCGTCGAGGATCGGGTTGGTCTCCACCAGATCCATGCCGATCATCCCGTCGGTGTCGCTGACGATTTCGAGGGCCAGGTGGCCCTCGCGATAGTCGACGCCGCCCTTGACCGGCGTGCCGACGCCGGGCGCGAAGTTAGGATCCACGAAATCCATGTCCCAGGACACCAGGAACCCCGCCGTCCCCTCGGTCACGATCGCCAGTGCCTCCTCGAGGACCGGCACGATGCCGTCCTCGTCGATCTCCCGCATCGTGAAGACCCGGATCCCGGATTCGTGCACGAGCGAGCGCTCGGAGCGGTCCACGTCGCGGGCGCCGATCAGGACCGTCTTGTCCCAGCGCACCTTGGGCGAGAAGCCGCCGATTCCGGTGAGTGCCGGGTGTCCGTAGCCGAGCGAGGCGGCGAGCGGCATCCCGTGGATGTTTCCGCTGGGGGTCGTGTCGGGCGTGTTCATGTCTGCATGCGCGTCGAAATAGAGCAGCCCCACATCGGCATCGTTCTCGCGCGCCCAACGGGCGGCCCCCGCGATCGTGCCGATCGAGAGCGAGTGGTCGCCTCCCAGGACCAGCGGTACAGCCCCCTCCCGCATCGCCTCGGACACCCGGTCCGCGAGCACCCCGGTCACCTCGGCGATTTGGGGCAGGTAGTGGGCCTGCGGGTCGCCGGGATCGGCGGACTCGGGGATCGTTACGGCCATATCACCGGTGTCGGTGACCCGGTATCCAAGCCGCTCGAGACGCTCGCGGAGACCGGCGATCCTGAGCGCCGAAGGCCCCATGTCGACCCCCCGGCGCCCGGCGCCGAGGTCCAGGGGGACGCCGATTAGGCGGATGTCCTCGGGATACGGGCGCGGCATCGGGTCCCCGGAGGGTCACTCCTTGAAGGCCATGTGAAGCGCGGCGATTCCGCGCGTGAGGTAACGGTATCGAACCCGGCCGAAGCCGCATGCCGCCACCAGCTCGGCGAGCTCGGCCGCGCGCGGGAAGCGCGAGACCGATTCGGGAAGGTAGCGGGCGGCCGCGGGCTGCCCCGAGATCAGCGCGCCAACGCGCGGCAGCACGTGGTGAAAGTACGCATGATAGATAGCGCGGAACACCCGACCGGGAGGGGTCGTGAACTCGAGCACGACGAGCCTGCCGCCGGGCTCCAGGACACGGGCCATCTCCTTCAGACCCGCGCCGGTGTCAGCCAGGTTCCGCAGCCCGAAGCCGATGATCACTCCGCGGAAGGTGCCGCCCCTGAACGGCAGCCGAAGGGCGTCAGCGGCAACGGGCTGGATTCCGGGGTGCTCACGACCCAGCTTGGACGGGTTCAGCTTGGCGCGGCCGCTGGCCAGCATCGGCAGCGAGAAGTCGGCGCCGACGATCCGCGCGCCGGGAGCCCGCTCCGCGATCGCGCTTGCGAGATCAAGCGTGCCGGCGCACAGATCCAGATAGCGGGCGCCCGGCGCGGGGTCCAGCAGGTCGACCGCGTCGCCGCGCCACCGGCGATGGATCCCGGCGGAGAGGACGTCGTTGAACAGGTCGTAGCGCGGCGCCATGGCATCGAACATCTCGCGCACGCGCGCAGCCTGCTCGGCCCGGCCGATCGCTGTGTCGTGAAACCCGTCGGGTGTCATCGTCGTTGGGAGGACCAGTGAGTGCGGCCGACGAACAGCTCGTCCGGGAGGCGCTGGAAGGCTCCCAGCGTGCATATCGGGAGCTGGTGCGCCGTTTCGAGCGCCCGGTCTACAACCTCGTGGCGCGAATGGTGCGCGACCAGACGCTGGCCGAAGATCTCGCCCAGGACGCGTTCGTGAAGGCATTCGGGCGCCTCGCCAGCTACCAGCTCGCTCAGGGCAAGTTCTCGAACTGGCTGTTTAAGATCGCCCACAACACCGCGATCGACCACCTGCGACGGGCGGAGCTGGACACCGTTCCGCTCGACGCCCGCGAGCCGGAAAGCGCCGATTTCCATGCAATCCTGTCCGATCCGGACGCGCCCACGCCGCTGGACCATGCTGTGCGCTCGGACCTCGCCGGAGCGCTGGCCGCTGCCGTGGAGCGGCTGCGGCCCGAGTACCGCGAGGTGATCGTCCTGCGCCATCAGGAGGGGATGGCGTACGAGGAGATCGCGGAGATCGCGGGGCTTCCGCTCGGAACGGTCAAGACCTACATCCACCGCGCACGGAAGGATCTCGCGGAGCTGCTGACGGAGGCCGGCTGGGGTCCGGGCCGGGCAGCGCGCGAAACCCGGACCCGCCCTGTCTCGTAGGATCGCCAGGAGGACATGATGAGCCGTAACCCGCATATGGATTCTATCGAGCGCTGGCTGGCCGCAGAGGCCGCCGGGGACGATTTCGCCGCCGAGGAGGCCTTCGGGACGCTGTTCGAGGCGCTCCCGCGGCTAGCTCCCCATCCGGGTTTCGCCGAGCGGGTGGTCATGGCTCTTCGCGAGCCCGACACGGGACGAGCCTCGTGGCTGTGGAAGGCGGCCCTGGCCGCCGCCGTTTCGCTGGCGGGGATCGCCGCCGGATTTCTGCCGCTCCTGCGCTGGATCCCGATACAGGCGCCTAGTGCCGGCCAGATCGTGGCCGCCGCCGCCCACGGCCTGGCGTGGCTCGGCCGGTGGTTAGGCGCCGGTCTCGACATCTGGAAGACGCTGGCGCGTGTGGGAGGCGCGATCGGCACGGCCGCGCAGACTCCCGAGATCGCGACCGCGATGATGGGCAGCGCGCTGGTCAGCTCCGCCGCCCTCTATACGCTGCATCACTTGCTCGTTTACGAGAGGAGAGTCTGAAGATGAACGGGTCCTTGCGTACACTGTGGAGAGCCCTGACCGTGGGCCTGGTGATGGCCCTGCTGGCGCCTTCGGGTGCGGGTCGGGCCGAAGCCCAGACGACCGACACGCTGGCAGAGGCCCAGGATGCCTCGCTGGGCGCGCTGCGAGCGCAGATCGAGTCCCGCTATCAGGTACAGCCGGTGCGGGACGGTATCCTGCTCCTGCCCCGGTACGGAAACCCTCAGGTCCAGACGATCGAGCTGTCGGACGGGGAGATCGCGATCAATGGCCTCAGCGTGACCGGCGCCGAGCTGCGCGAAAAGGTGGCCGAGGACGCCGACGCGATCCTGCGGCTCTCGTATCTGGATGCGGACGACCGGCGAATTCTGTTCGGGATCGGCGGTGCGCCGCTGCCCTCGGACACGACCGCCGTGGCCGCCGGGGATTCCGCGACGGAGGTCGAGGACGAGAAGGACCCCGACTACGGGGATTCCATGGACGACCGCGTTCGTGTCGGAGGCAGTATCCACGTCCAATCCGACGAGATCGTCGACGGGGACGTCGTCGCGGTCTTCGGGTCCGCCCGCATTGACGGCACCGTGACCGGCGATGTCGTCTCGGTGATGGGCTCGGTCCGACTGGGACCGGAAGCCGTCGTGGAGGGCGACCTGGTGGCGGTCGCGGGTACGATCGATCGAGATCCCGGAGCACGCGTCGAGGGCTCGATCGAAGAAGTCGGCTGGGGTGGCTCCGACGTCCGAGTTCATGGTCCCGACTTCCAGGCCCCGTTCCTGGAGGGGATCGGCGGCCTTATGTTGACGGTCGTCTGGATTATCGTCCTCGGGGCGCTCGCTTCGCTGATGTATCTGCTTGCGCGGCGGCCGGTCGAGCGGATGGCGTACCGGGTGGCGAAGTCTCCGTGGAAGGCGGCCCTGGTCGGCCTCGTGGCCCAGATCCTGTTCTTCCCGGTGCTGATCCTGACCCTCGTGCTGCTGGCCGTGTCGATCATCGGGATCCCACTCCTGCTCGTCGTCCCGTTCGCGCTCGTGGCCCTGGCGATCGGCGTGCTGGTCGGATTCACCGCGGTGGCGCGGATCCTGGGCGCCGCGGCCGAGGCCCGCTTCGGCTGGCAGCATTCCAACCCCTACATCGCTGTCCTGGTCGGGGTCGGGCTGATCATGCTCGTGTCGTTCTTCGCGAGCGCGCTCGGCGTCGCGGGCGGACCGCTGGGAGTGTTCGCCCTGATCCTCGGGATCCTGGGCTTCGTTGTCCAATACGCAGCCTGGACGGTGGGTTTCGGCGGCCTGCTCCTGACCCGCTTCGGAACACGCTACGGGTGGGGCGAGATACCCGGGCCGGAGTCGCCGGCTTCGCCTCCGCCCACGCCTGGAGAGCCCGATTTCCCGACCATGCCATCTGGGGACGCGCCCATGGAAGGGGCAGTCCGGTGACCCACGTTTGACAGGGTCGCGGGAGCCCGCGTGGAGGCCTGGTGGGGACGGCGATGCCGATTCCACCGGGCCTCGCGCGCTGGAAGGAACAACGTGCGACGGGGAACAAGCCACACGGCTCCTGGTATACCAGACAGGAGGTGTCCCATGCGAAAGGTCCGGATCTCCGCTTGGGCGGCGCTCGCCGTCCTGGTGCTCGCTCTGGCGGGTGGAGCAGCCCCCGTCCGCGCTCAAGCCGGCACGGCCCCCGATACGACTTACCGGGTGATCCTGTACCTCGCCGAAGACGGCGCCCCTGCCGAGCTCTCGTTCCGCCGGCTCAACGAGGTGGTGGGCGAGGCAGCCGGGGCCGACCGCATCCGCGCGCTCCTGGAAGCGAGCTCGGTCCGTCAGCTCGAGGACGTGACGATCCTGCCCGGCCGTGACACGCCAGCGCTCAAGATCGGAAACGTCACGGTCCGGGTGACGGGCGTCTATAAGGAGCCGCGCCGGGATTCGATGTTCCTCCGGGTCGAGGTCGACGGGGGCCGGGAAACCTTCGTCAAGGAGGTCGTCTCCCGTTTCGACGAGTCGCTCGTCCTGGCCTATCCGCTCACCGAGGGCAACCGCTCGATCATCGCGCTGCTCGTGCCCACCAGAATCTCACCCTGAGGCACTTCCGGACTCTCGCGCCGGTCCGACGACCCTCTTCCGTCGACCGGTGAGCTTGGGGCGCGATTAGCGCCCCAAGTCTTTTTTGGGTGGTGGGCAGGGCGTTGAAAATGGCCAATCTGCTGCGTTGCGCTTCTCGTGTCTTCCTGCGGCGTACAGACGTACGCCTCGGAAGCCCCTCGACGCGCGCCTTGCATCTCGGCCATTTTGAACGCCCTGCGATTGCCTGGCACAGATCGAATCACGGAGCCTTGGTTATGAGCGCTAGCGAGTGACCGATCGATTCGACAACTGGATCGGGGGGGAGTGGGTCGGCTCTGCCGACGTAGACCCGATCGTCGACCCATTCCTCGGTGGTGTCGTGGGCGAGATGGCGCTGGCCTCCGCAGAGGATCTCGAGCGCGCGATCGGCGCGGCCGAGGATGCCTTCATGGTGACGCGGTGCCAGTCGGCGTGGGAGCGCGAGGGGATGCTGCGCAGAACGGCGGAGGGGATCGCGGCGCGCCGGAAGGAGCTCGTCGAGCGCATGGTCGCCGAGAGCGGCAAGCCCAGGCGGTTCGCCGACGGCGAGGTGACGCGCGCGATCTCGACCTTCACGCTGGCGGCCGAGGAGGCGAAGCGGTTCGGCGGGGAGGTCGTCCCGGTCGACATCGCGGAGGCCTCGGAAGGGTACTTCGCGCTGACCAAGCGCTTCCCCCGCGGGGCGGTGGCCGGCATCGCGCCGTTCAACTTCCCGCTTAACCTGATCGCCCACAAGGTCGCTCCCGCGCTGGCCACCGGGAGCACGATCGTCGTCAAGCCGCCCATGCAGGCGCCTCTCACGAGCCTGCTCCTGGCCGAGATCCTCGATGGCGCCGGGGTTCCCCACGGCGCCGTCAACTTCCTGCACATGGTTCCTGAGGTCGCGGAGCGGCTCGCGACCGACGACCGGTTCACGCTACTCTCGTTCACCGGCAGCGCGAAGGTCGGCTGGATGCTCAAGGCGAAGTCGGGCATCAAGCCCGTGCTGCTCGAGCTGGGCGGGAACGCGGGCATGATCGTGCACGAGGACGCCGACCTCGCCTGGGCCCGCGAGCGGGCGGCCGTGGGCGCGTTCGCGCACGCGGGCCAGGTCTGCATCAAGGTGCAGCGCCTGCTGGTGCACACGGCGATCGCCGACGACTGGATCCCGTCCTTCGTCGATCGGGTGGATGACCTGCGGATGGGCGACCCTCGGGATCCCGACACCGTCGTGGGGCCGCTGATCGACGACGCGCAGGCGGACCGCGTCGAGGAGTGGATCCAGGAGGCGCTCGATCACGGCGCCGAGCTCCTGACGGGCGGCCGGCGCGAAGGCCGCTTCATCCGGCCGGCGGTTCTGACGAACGTGGGCCGGGATCTCAAGGTCTGGCGGGAGGAGGTGTTCGGACCGGTCGTCGTGGTCGAGCGCTACCGGGACTTCGAGGAGGCCGTATCGAGGATCGACGACTCGCGCTACGGCATCCACGCGGGAGTGTTCACCCATGACATCCGGCGCATCGACCACGCGTTCCGGAACCTGAGGGTAGGCGGCCTGATCGTGAACGATTACCCCACGTTCCGGGTCGACAACCTTCCGTACGGCGGGGTGAAACATTCCGGCCTCGGTCGGGAGGGGGTGCGGTACGCGATGGAGGCGATGACCGAGCCCCGCATCCTGGTCTTCGATCTCAACCACTGAAGTGGACATCGAGCGGAGGAGACGACACTGAAGCGACGTGAAGAGACGATGACGCGCGCTCCGATGGGACTGCGGTGGAGGATCGTGGCCGCGCTCATCTCTGCGACGGCCTGCGGTTCGCCCGGCGATGACGGAGAGCAGGCTTTCCCCAGCCAGGACTGGTCCGGTTCCTACGCGCTCGAGGTGGTGGAATCCTCGACGGACTGCGTCGGGGCGGAAGCTCCGCCACCGCTGGGAGACGCGGTTCTCGACGTGCGCCAGTCGGTAGAGAACGAAGCGACAGTCCAGATCGGACCCTTGGTCGCGCTGAGCGGCAGGTTCGACGGCGACGCGCTCGAGGCCGGCGGGTCGATCGTACAGCCGATCCCGCTGCCCGACTCGCTTGCCGCCCGCGTGTCCGCACAGGACAGCCTGGAAACGATCGCGTACACGCTGGAGGCCACCTTCGCCGAGGACGGGACCCTCGCGGGCCGGTACGTGATTCGGGCCCCGGACCTGAACGCGCTGTCGCGCGGGACCGGCGCAGGCCGTTGCGAGCTCGCCTACGAGGTGCGGGGAACCCCGCTCATCGGCGGACCGGATCAGCCGGAGGCGGGGGGGGCCGGCGAACGCCGGTGAGGCTCGCCGTCAGCCGGGCGGCGTATTCGTCGTGGTCCTCGGCGGATGGGTCGAGCGCTTCCCACGCGACGCCGTTGCGGCCGGTGGAGGCATGCAGCAGGCGGCCTCCCTCGGCGAGGATCCCGACGTGGGTCGCGCGACCATCCTCGCGCTCGGAGAAGAACGCCAGATCGCCGTCGGCGACCCCGCTCCAGTCGGCGCCGGGGTCCACCGGCTCGCCGTAACCTGCTTGCTGATCGGAATCGCGGGGCAGCCAGGTCCCGTGTAGGCCGAACAGCCGCTGCACGAACCCCGAGCAGTCGAACCCCTTCTCCGACGTCCCTCCCCATAGGTAGGGCAGGCCCATGAACTGCGCACCGTGCTCGAGGATCGCACGGCCGCTCCGCGTGAAGCGCTCGGCGATGAGCTCCGCGGGAGCCGCGTCGCCGCGCCCGACCCACCCCGCGACGCCGTCCGGAAGGACCACTTGCAGGAAGCGGCCCCTGGTCTCCGAGACCTCGACGATCGCCCCCTGGGCGAGATCGGCCACGGGAGGGGCATACGGCGCCGGCTCGCGGACCGCGCGGGAGCCACGGGCGGTCACCATCCAGCGCCCGGGCGGTGGGCGACGCTCGAAGAGTCGAACGCGGAACTCATCGAAATCCTCGGGAGTGCGGCGGACGATCGATCGGAGATGAACCCAGGCGACGTAGCGGTCCGCCGTCTGGACCTGAAGCCATTCGCCGCGC
>DASQEN010000202.1:0-4393 GCA_035633635.1 Gemmatimonadota bacterium
CTTCCGATCTTTCTGCTCGCGGTCCTCCTGATTCCGGCAGCCACATCACTCGCCACGTCGCAGGGGCCGGCCAAGACGCCCCTTCAGATAAAGGAATGGACGGTTCCGTGGGAGAAGACGAGGCCGCGTGATCCATACCTCGACGAAAGAGGGCGCGTCTGGTTTGTGGGGCAGGAAGGGAATTACATCGCCTACCTCGATCCACAGGCCGGAACGTTCAAGCGGTACGAGATCGAGGCAGGGACGAATCCGCACAACCTGATCGTCGATAAATCGGGGACAGTGTGGTTCGCTGGAAACCGCAACGCCCGGATCGGTGCGCTCGACGCGACGAGCGGCAAGAGCACGATCTACCCGATGCCTGGCGGGTCGCCGCGCGATCCGCACACGCTGGTGTTCGACAAGAAGGGTGACATCTGGTTTACGGCCCAGCGCGGCAATGCCGTCGGTCATCTCGCGACCAAGAGCGGGAAGGTGCGCGTTGCAAAGGTCCAGACGGAGAACGCCCTCCCTTATGGAATAGTGGTCGATCGACAGGGCCGCCCGTGGTTCGTGGAGTTCGGATCGAACAAGCTCGGGACGATCGATCCGACGACGCTAGCGGTAAAGGAGTATTCACTTCCCAACGAGAGAACGCGCGCACGACGGCTCGAGATAACGTCGGACGGGGCGATCTGGTACGGAGATTACACGCGCGGAATGCTGGCGCGATTCGATCCCAAGAGCGGGGTCGTGAACGAGTGGCCGATGCCAAGCGGAGCACGCTCACTCCCTTACGCGATGGCGGTTGACGAACGCGACAGACTCTGGATAGTGGAGACGGGTATTCAGCCGAATCGACTCGTTGGCTTCGACACGAAAGCCAAGGCGTGGATCTCGGATACTCCGATCGCGGAGAGTGGCGCCGGCACCGTGAGACACATGATTTACCACGCCCCGACACGCACGCTGTGGTTCGGGACGGATGCCAACACGATCGGTCGGGCAAGTGTCCCGTAGCTGCCGTCATTAGCCAGCCGGAGCGGCGTGATTAAGCTCGCCGGCGTTTCGGTCCGCTCGTGGTGGCGCGCTTGAGAAGCGCGATCTGCCCCTCGTGATAGGTATGGTGCTGGAGAAGTCCGCGGATCACGGTTCCGACGGGCAGGCCCGTTCCGAGTGAAGGATCCCGCTGGTCACCGATCCAGCGCGTAAGATCTTCGGGCTTGATTGAATCGACTGCGCGCTCGAGCTCCTTCTGCGCCGCGGCGAGATCGTCTTTCGCCGCCTGCCACTCCGCCTCTCCTCCGCCGAACTTCGGCGCCGGCCAATCTTCAGGAGGTGACTTGGCGTCGGCGCCACGCACGCGCGATGCGACTTCACGTGTCCACACCGCCATGTGAAGCACCAGCTCCCAGATCGTGTGGGCGCCGGGGATTGGGCGCGCCGATGCGACATCAGCGGTGATTCCCTCCAGAACCGCGGTGATCGACGAGCCGTGCCACGGGTCGCCATCGTAGACCTGGTGCAGATCATGGCGAAGCGCATCGAAGTCGGATTTGGGGCGAGTCATGGCGTGTTCCTGTTACGCATCGAGTCGACCACCTCTCCCAGAACCTGAACTCCCCGCTTTAACTCCGCCAGCTCCGCGCTTCCTAACCGTCGGACTGCGCCCGCAAGCCGTTCAACGCGTCGGGCCCGCCCTGTCGCGAGGACTCTGCGTCCTTTGGCAGTCGCGCGAATGCGCGTCAGCCGTCGATCCCGCGAGTCGCCGATCCGCTGCACGAGACCTTCCTTGGCCAGGCCCGTTACGATCCGTGTCATCGTCGGCGGCTTCACTTGCTCCGCGGTTGCGAGCTGCCCCAGGGTGAGCGGACCGCCAAAGACGACAACGGACAGTGCCGAAAGGCGCGGAGCCGACAGTCCGCTGGCATCGTCCTCCTTCCGCAAGGTTCGGAGGAGATGGATCGCGGCCGAATGCAGCTGGTCGGCGAGCGCTTCGGCGCGGGCGTCAGGCTTCCGCGACGTCACTCATCAAGCCGACGACGTTCCCTTGCCCATCGCTGATGGAGGAGATCCAGATCTCGCGGCCGTTCATGCGGGCGATGACGCGGGGCTGCTCGAGAGTCTTGGCGCCGGAAGATTCGATCCTGGCGTGGGTGTCCCTGATGTCGCTGACGTCGTAGAAGAGAACACCGTGCTGTTCAGGGCCGTCCTTACCCTGGCCTTCCGGTCCGGCGAGCATCAGTTGCACCCCTGCGCAATCAAAGAACGAAAGTGCGGGAGGCGCGTCGAACAGGTGCCGCATGCCGAGTGTGTCGCGATAGAACCGCTTCGCCGTCTCGATCTCGCGCACGGGGAGCGCGATCTGCCTGATCTTCGAGAGAGCCACCCTGCCTTCTGTCGCCATAGAGCCTCCGGATATCGTTAGCTAAGCTAACGATAATCCGACCGTCGCATTGGCGCAACTGCAACTGAGAACTACACTGCTACCCGCTTCCCGCTGAACGCTACCCGCTGCTAGCTGCAAACGTCGGGACGTCCCTCAGTAGCCTGAAAGTAAAGGCACTTGCCTTTACTCTGAAACGCGCCGGTAACGTCCCGACGTAGTAAAGCGGATGGCAGGCAGCGCCAGGCGGGCAGCGGGCAGCAGCGTAGTTCTCAGTTTCAGTTGCGGTTGCAGTTGCGGTCAGCCTAGCACGCGTTAGTCTGGAGGAGCGACCGCCGCCTTCTTCTTGCCCTTCGGCCTGGTCTTGAATTCCTTCTCGACCATCTCCCCAAGGTCGCGGAGGGTCTCGCGATCCTCGGCGCTGAACTCGCGCGGCAGGTTGTCCATGATGCAGAGCGTCCCGACGCTGTGGCCGCCGGGGCCCTTCACCGGCTGGCCCGCGTAGAAGCGGACGTGCGGGTCCTCGAGTACGAGCGGGTTCTGCGCAAACCTCGGATCCAGAACGGCGTCTTCTATCACGAACACGTCGTCCGACGTGATGGCGTGGCCGCAGAACGAGAGGTCGCGAGGACTGTCGTTAATCGGCAGGCCGACCTTCGACTTGAACCACTGGCGATCGCCCTCGACGAAGGAGATCGCCGCGAACGGGACGTCGAAGACGCGCTGTGCCATGCGGCTGATCTTGTCGAAACGCTCTTCGGGCCCCGAGTCGACAGCCTCGGTCAGACGGAATTCCACGAGCCGCTCCGCCTCGTCCTGGGGGATGAGAGGACGCATTACGGCTTCGGTCTCCGCCCACAACCCGCGGCTTCTCATCACGGCCGTCACGCGCGAGCGGAATTTTCCCGGGTCGAAAGGTTCGTGGAGCACGTCGTCGACGCCCTGTGACAGGAGGTCATTGGTCTCGTTCTCGGATCCCGCCGGCGCGATCACGATGATCGGTATGTCCACCAGGCCTACGACAGTCCGCGCGGCGTGGACGACCTGCCGCCCGTCGAGGATCGGCAGCCTGAGCCCCACGACCAGCGCATCGGGCGGGTCCTGGGCAAGGATGCCCAACGCTGCCGCGCCGTCGTTGGCGATCTGCACGGAGAAGCGGGCTTCGACCAGGATGTCGTTGAACTTTACCCGATCACCCTTGTCGCCCACGGCGAGCAGGATCCTCGACGGCTTCGGCACTCCATCGGCGTCGAGCTCCGGTACGAATTCCTGATTGACCCTCGGTGTGCTGCCGCGAGGCGTCTTGCGACGCTCGAAGTCGGTGTACGGAATCACTTCGTCGGCGGTAGTATCGCCTTCGGCGATGTGCCAGAGTCCGTCGTTGTCGAAGGTGTGCAGCGCCTTGGTGCGGAGCGCGTGAGCCCGGATCTCGTCGGTGTTCTTTCCAGTGGTGATCATTCCGCGAATCTCCGGAGTGATCTCGAGGAATTCGATCAGCGGCAGTCGCCCGGTGTAGCCCGTGAACCCGCACTCCGCGCACCCTGTGGCCTTGACATGCCTCGCCTTTCCGAACAGACGCATCTGCGCCTGCCGGATCATCGGGTGCAGCTCGTCGATCGGCGCCTCGTAGCGACAGTGCGGGCACACCCTTCGCACGAGGCGCTGCGCGGTGACACCGATCAGACCGGCTGCGACCCGGAACGGCTCGACTCCGATGTTCTCCAGTCGTGCGATAGCGCCGATCGCATCGTTGGTGTGGAGCGTCGAGAGAACCAGGTGGCCGGTCATCGCCGCCTGGAACGCTATGATCGCGGTTTCCTGGTCACGGATTTCTCCGACGAGGAGCACGTCGGGGTCCTGACGCAGCACCGATCTCAATACTCCAGCGAAAGTTAATCCCTGCTTCTCGTTCACCTGAACCTGGTTGACCCCGCTCAGACGGTACTCCACCGGATCTTCGACCGTGACGATGTTGACCGATTCCCCGCGACGCGTGTTGAGTGCGGCGTAAAGCGTCGTCGTCTTGCC
>DASQEN010000203.1:0-8658 GCA_035633635.1 Gemmatimonadota bacterium
AGTCCACTTCGTTGGAGCTGCATTTACCCGCCACGAACCGAACACCAACTGAGACGACCCGACGATGGAAAGGCGAAGGCGCGAGCGGTCGGTCATGGGCTCTCCGAGCGGAGCAGGCTAGCGACTAATGTCCCCACACGACCGTGGTTCGCAGGAGATGTCTATGTCGGGAACGTAGCTCAGTTGGTTAGAGCAATCGACTCATAATCGATCGGCCGCTGGTTCGAGTCCAGCCCCCCCACTAGTGACCCCCCCACTAGTGAAAATTCCTGGAGTTCGAGCGGCGACCAGAGGATTCCTTGTCCGTTTGCCGCGACGCGTTTTTGCGCAGGTCAGGAGGGCGCGGCGAACGGCTGAACTCATAATCCGCTGGTTCTCCTCTATATAGACGCCTACGGCCCACGCGGGAGTAACGAACCCAAAAGCTTCCTGGTGGAATCCCTGGATGATGCATGGCCCGATTCCGAACTGTCCACCAAGCGAGTCAACTCCAATACTGGATGCCAAACTTGGGCCGGTCGGAGCCTTGGCAGCGCTGCAAGTGCATGTCTTCGACATCAGCCAGACCGACGGTGAGCCCGTCGAGGACCTCGACGCGATCCGCCGGGGTGTTGGGCGTGTAAGAAGCATTGACCTGCCTACGGTTAAGTAACCTTCGGTTGGGTAAGCTACGGTATAGTAAGTTACGCAACCGTAGGTCTGGTCGAAGGGAAAAGGAGATTGTTGAGACAACCGTGAATGTGACGCCTCAGCAAGCTTCGTGGCCGCGTGGGGAGGCGAAGGAGAGAACCATGTCGACTGGCCCGGTGCAACAAGTCAAAGACGAGCTCATCGCGGTGGCGAAACCGCGTCTGCGAGGTTGGCTCCACACGGGCATCCTGCCTGTTTCCCTCGTCGCGGGCATCGTCTTGATCGTCCTAGCGCCGGCCGCGGCCCGCTGGCCCGCGAGCGTGTTCGCGGTCGCTTCGGTCTTGTTGTTCGCCACGTCGGCCGCCTACCATCGGGGCCGGTGGTCGCCGCGGGCATTGTCTGTGTTGAAGCGGCTGGACCATGCGAACATCTACTTGATCATCGCCGGCTCCTATACGCCTTTCGCGGTGCTCGCGCTAGACGAACCTGTGTCGACAGTCATCCTGTCCGTCGTGTGGGGCGGCGCCGCGGCGGGAGTCGCTTTCCGCCTCTGGTGGCTCGATGCGCCCCGTTGGCTTTACACCGGCCTCTACGTTCTAGTGGGGTGGGCGGCGATCTTTGTGGCACCGCAGCTCATCGACGGGGCCGGCATCGGAGCAGCAATCCTCGTTTTCATCGGCGGTGTCCTCTACACGCTGGGTGGAGCTGTCTACGCCGCGCGCTGGCCGGACCCCGCGCCGCGGTGGTTCGGTTTTCATGAGGTCTTCCACGCCTTCACCGTCGCGGCCTGGATCGTTCACTACGTGGCCGTAAGCCTCGTCGTCTATGGGAGTGGCTGATCCGCATCTCTAGGGCGACCTAAATAAGGAGCGAGATCCATGGGCGATGAGAGAGGCAAACCGCGAACTGAGACGCTCACGTGGCACGGTCACTCGATGGTCTTCCGCCGTTTGGGCGAGGGCTCAGCGGTGCTCCTCGTGCACGGGATCGCGGGCAGTCTCGAGACCTGGGATCCCGTACTGCCCGCTCTTGGACGCGGTTGTCACGTGATTGCGCCCGACCTGCTGGGGCACGGCCGTTCTGCCAAGCCGAGGGGTGACTACTCGCTTGGCGCCCACGCGACCGGTTTGCGCGATCTTCTGCGAGCCCTTGAGATCGACTCTGCGACAGTAGTGGGGCACTCGATGGGGGGCGGGATCGCCATGCAGTTCGCGTACCAGTACCCCGAACGGTGCGAGCGACTGGTTCTGGTTAGCAGCGGGGGTCTCGGCCCCGAGGTCACGGGGCTGCTCAAAGCCGCGACGCTTCCAGGTGCCGACTTGGTGCTGTCGCTGGCGACCAGCGACCGGATGCAGCGCTTAGTCGGGTCGGTGTTAGATCCTTTTCGAAAGATGGGCCTTTCAGTAAGGCCATCGATCACACACATCGCTCAACACCTTGCCTCGTTGCAGGATCGTGATGCCCGCAGAGCTTTCATCCTCACCGCTCGAAGCGTCTTGGATCTGCACGGTCAGCGCATCGACGCGCGAGACCGTCTCTATCTAGCGGCGCAGTTGCCTACCATGATCATCTGGGGAGGCCGTGACAAGTTGATTCCGGTCGCCCATGGGAAACATGCCCATGAGCTCATCGCAGGAAGCAGGCTTGAGATATTTGAGGAGGCGGGTCACTTTCCGCACCAGGATGAGCCCGAGCGCTTCGCGCGCTTGTTGCTCCACTTTCTGAACTCGACTGAGCCTGGACGACTGTCGGATGACATGATGAGCAACCAGCCACCCTGGAAGCCTCCAATCGACGCGGAGCAGACACAGCTTGAAGGATGAGGGCCGCGGGACGGAAAGCGAGTCCATAGCGGCAGCGGCCCTCGCCGCGTTCGAACGGACCCGGCCGTCGGTCGCGATCCAGGCCGTGGGCGTGGCGCTCGCGGCCGATAAGACCGCCTGGTCGTTACCAGCAAAGCCGGAGGCGGGTGTACGCGGGAGTAACGAACCCTAAGTCCTTGATCTCGGGATGCCGGCCTGGGTGTCCAAGTTCGTGTCTGTGTCAGCGGAAGCGGACTCATGACCCTGATTTAGGGGGTTGAGGGACCGCGAGGGGACCGCGGGCAGCGACGAATCCGACCTGTGCCCAAAACTGTCGCAGGTGCTCTCTACGGTGATGGGTAACCCCACGCCGTACTCATCTGAAAGAGAGCTACAGAGAGGCACCGCCAAGTTGAGCGATCTCCACCTCCTAGACGAAATAGGTCTGGATCCAGCGTCCGGGATCGGCAAGGTCCAGGATCAGTACGGCGCGGAGCTACTCGCCCGTCTATCCGGCCACGCGCGGCGCAACAATCAGGGCGATGCCGAGGTGAACGATGTCTACCAGGACGCCCTGATCCGCCTAGTGGACCCCGGAGTCCGTGTCGCCTGTCGGGCAGCAGGGGGTTCGATCCTTCCCTGGCTTACGAAGTGGGGTTACTGGAGGCTCAACGACAGAGCGAGAGAACGGCGGCGACTCCTCGGTGATGGGACGGAGGGCATTCTCGAAGGCCGGGTTCCACATGGAGTTCAAGAAGTGGAGCCAACAGGGGCGGCTTCCGCCGTGGCCAAGGCGCTCGAGCTTGTCAGCCCGAACGACCAGGTGATCCTTCGGATGCGTTACGAGGAACGGCTGACCGAGGAAGAGGTCGGTGACCGCTTGGGAATCAGCAAGGCAGCAGCGAAGAAGAGAGCGCACGATGCGCGAAGACGGCTCGGAAAGCTCCTTGAAGAGCAGGGATCCGATTCGAGTGAAAGGGGTGACCATGGCAAGAGTTTCTAATCTGGATGAGTTTCTCCATGTTGCCTACTCGGCGGGCGTGCCAGACCCCGAGGATCATCTAGATGTATCTGAGGCGCAGGAAGTCCCGGTTGATCTGCGCAGGCGAGTGATTGAAAGAGCCGCCCAGGCGAGCTCAGAGTTCCTCGCTGAAATGCTTGATGAGGCCGCGCGAGAAGGCGGTTGGGCGCCAGATGAACTCTCCTACGAGGCAATCGGACATGAAACAGAGGCGGCCCTGGTGCTACGAGGCCGGGGCGATCCCAGAGACGTGTCGCCGATTGGGATGGCGCAGCTCTTTCATACGGTTGGGTTGGAGCCGGACGGCTGGCAACAGCTGCTAACGCAGACGGTTGCCAGCTTCGTAACGTTCCCGACCTCCGGGACACAGGTTCTCGGTCGAACCACTGGGCTGTCACCGGAGGAGCGAGCCCGTGCGCTCAGAGGTCCTGAGTCTCGTGATCCAGCGCGCGCCAGGAAGGTTGCCGAGAATTTCGTGGAGGAGGTGAATGAGGCTTGGGCGACTTTGACGAGTGGGCGGAAGAGGAAGAACGACGAGGGCCTGTAGAGCCGCGTGGAGACGTTAGAGCAGCCTACTGTCGCAAGGTCGCTCAAACGCTTCTGAAGCGAGCTGGCGTGAAGGAACCCCCTGTGCCTGTTGAAGTGCTCGCTGCGAAGGCCGGCTTGAATATCGTCAAAGCGGATCTCCCGAGAGGCGTAGACGCGACTCTCAGACCGGTGGAAGGTGTAATTGAAGTGGCTCGGGATCAGGCAGGCGTCCGGCGTCGATTCAGCATCGCCCACGAACTCGGCCATCACTGCTTGGGACACGCTCACGGAGACTCATCCGTCGCCGAATCTCAGGCCAACATCTTCGCCGGAGCGCTACTGGCGCCGGGCTCCTGGCTGCGGCACGATCTACCCCTATACCGAACCCCCGACGCTCTGGCTCAGAGGTACCAGGTGAGCCGCGACGTCATCTTCATCGCCCTCAAGGACGCGAGGCTGCTGAACAAGATTCCGTAACCCCTCTGCGTATACAGGTAGAGACCCACACACAAAGGTGGGCGCAACCTCCTGGAGGTGGTTCGGTGAAGACCGACGAGAAAGAGAAGCTCGCCCACGTGAAGTTGGGCGACGACCCCAAGACCGTTCCGGCGGGAACCATGACGGTTGAGCAGCTAAAGCGCGAGCTCGGTGTTGACCCGGCCGACGTGCTCTACGAGAAGCACGGCAACAAGCGCACGCTTCTGGCCGACCACGAATCGATCGTAGTCAAGTCCGGCATGCACTTCGAGGCGATCGGCGGCGGCGGCGTTAGCTGATGGATGCCGCAGCGCGGGAAGCGATCGTCACCGAGCTGGCCACCGCCTTCGGCGAAGCCGTGGACGTCACCCCGACTCCCGATCAACCCCTTCACGTCCTTCTGCCGAAGATTGCCCTGCTGCCCCCGTGGCCTTCGCCCGCCCGCGCTCTGGGCCGGTTCGTGAACTGGCCCGACGTCCGTCCGGACTTCTGGATTGACATGCAGGTCGTAACGCCTCACGGGGAGCCCCCTCGGAGCTCGAGCGAGCAGCTCGTCGTAGGCGGGTCGTGGCGGCAATTCAGCTACGCCTTCGGCTGGCCGCAGGAGCCAACCACTCCGACGAGAGCAGTGCTGCTCTGGCTGAACCGTTTCCGCGAGGCGGTGTGAGTATGTGGGGCTCCGACGCCCTACTCGATAGCCTCGAAGCCCCGCGAGTCGTCACTCTTCGAGTACCAGTTTCCATCTTCGATGCAGTCCGAAGACACGTCGAGGACTTCAGCGAGGGCGAACAGGCCGGGTTCCTGATCTGCGGTCGAGCATCATCGCGTACCGGCTCCATCCTCTTTGCTCGTGAGTGGATGCCCGTTCCGCAGGACGAGATCCAGCGCGACAAGAGAGGCTTCATGCTGGCGTGGCCCGCCTCTTTCAACGCGCGGGTAATCGATCGTGCCGACGAGCTGAACGCTTGCGCAGTCCTGGTCCACTCGCATGGGGATTCGATCAAGCCGAGACTGTCTGGACCCGACACCCGGAACGCAAAGAGTTTGTTTTCGCCGGTTTCGCGTCTTCTACCCGGGCGGCCTTGTGGATCCGTGGTGATCGGGGATGGCGCGGCGTCAGGAGTGTTCTGGGTCGGCGGAGCCCCCGTCGCCAATCTTCGAGCCCTGCATGTCGTGGGCGCCCCGATCGAGAAGTGGCAGCCCGAACCGCTCCCGCTTACGTCAGTGCGGCGCCGCATTGATCGTCAGACCCGGGCCATTGGCTCGCGAAGCGACGCGCTACTCGCCGACTCGACCATCGCCGTCATTGGCTTGTCGGGCGGAGGGTCCCACGTTTGCCAGCAACTGGCTCACCAGGGACTTGGCCACCTCATCGGAGTCGATGATCAACTCGTGGAGGAAGTGCAGCTGGGGCGGATGGTTGGTGCCTACACGACAGACATCGACACGACGTTCAAGACTGCTGCGATGCGCCGGTTGGCAGAATCGATCGACCCGGGCATCGTCTTCGAGGAGATACGAGAACGCTTCCCTGCATCTCGCGTGCGACAGGCGCTCTTGGACGCTGATTTGGTTATCGCGTGCGTCGATAGTTTCCTCGCGAGAGAAGAGATCAACGCTTTCTGTCGACGACATCATCTGCCGCTGATCGACATCGGAATGAACATCGAAACCGATGGAGACGGGTCCTTGCTATCAGCGGCCGGACAGATAGTAGTCGTGGTGCCCGACTCGCCATGTCTTCGATGCGGTCCGCTCCTATCTGACGCCGTGTTGGAACGCGAGCGTCAGGAGCGCCCACCCGGGTACGACCTAAACCCGGATGCGGTCGGAGATCCACAGATCGTTTCGATGAACGGGGTGCTCGCCTCCGAGGCGGTCAACTGCGCCCTGGACTTAATCACCGGATACGCGAACGGAGCGAGGGGAGCCGCATGGTGGTTGTATGACGGCCGTATGGGCTCACTCGAGCGCTGCAAGCATCCTTCTCGTCGTGCCGGGTGTCCCGCGTGCGCGGAACAAGGTCATGGCGAGCCGACGTTCCTGTAGAGATCCTGCTTCACGAACCAGGCGGTAGTGCTAGTCACGATCTCAGCCGAACTACCAGGGGCTACGGAACGTCTCACCAGTTAGATGATCAAAGGGCGAGGACGGACAGCCGCGCTCATAGTCCTGAGTGCTCTGATTCTGGGTGCCTGCGACGGGGGTGAGCTGGAGCGGGGTGTTGCGGAGAGGGCAACTCCGACAGCCTCCCCTGAGAAGAAGAAGGGCCTCTGTCAGCCTTTCCCCGATCGCCTAATCGATGAATTCGTTGCCGCCTACAACAGCCGTGATCTCACGGGGCTGCAGAACCTAGTCACGGCTCCTCAGATTGTGGATCTGGTCGCCGGTGGATATGCCGGTACGTCGTCCACCTTTGATGACGTAGCAGAGTGGGCGGAGACGAGCTGGGATGCGGACGATCGCATGAAGATGACGGGCTACAGCGCCTTCTCGCCCACGAAATGGGGATTCCAGATGCACATGAGTCGCGGAAGCGACACGCTGCGCGATCACGGGATAGAGCGTGTCGCGACGACCCTGGACGCGATCAGTGATGGCTGTCAGATCACGTCACTCACCGATAGCGGACCGATACAGGCAAAGGGCGAGCCATGTGCCTTCTATGACGCCTTCCGCACGGTGGCCGATGTCGCGTCGGACGAACCTGGTTCATGCGCCGACGGATCGAGCGAGCATGCCCGCACGGGCCCCTCCGCCCTCTTCACGGACGAACGGATGCTGGTGTGGGGCGGAGACCGTGGTGGTCTGTTCACCTACGGAGACACCGCGATGGACGGGCTTTCCTTCGACCCCGCCTCGAGTCGATGGAGCCGGATCCGCCCCGCACCCTTACCTGCGTTCAGACCTGAAGTGAGCGCATGGACGGGTACGGAATTGATCGTCTTCGGAAGCAAGACGCGACCGCACTACGGCGTCCTGGGTGCCGCGTATAGGCCGGCTGATCGCTCATGGAGGGCCATCGAGTTTCCTTACAAGGAATGGAGCGGCTTCGAGGGGATTTGGACAGAAAGCGAGTTGGTCCTGTGGGGAGGCCCGGACCATTCGAACCGACCTCGCCAACGTGGTGCGGTCTATGACCCTTCGTCTGGAACCTGGCGTCGCACTTCGCCAGCGCCGATCGGGGGCCGTTGGTCGCACGCGGTCACCTGGACAGGTAGCGAGATGGTCGTGTGGGGTGGAACCGATGCGGATACCGACCTCTCCGATGGTGCCGCCTATAACCCTGTTACCGACTCCTGGCGAGAGATCGCGCCCGCGCCCATCTCTGCCCGGCAGTGGATGCCGATCACTTGGACTGGGACAGAGGTGATCGTCTGGGGCGGATCGAGCTACAGCACGAACAAGGCCGATGGTGCCGCCTATGACCCAGCGTTGGATTCGTGGAGAAGCCTCTCGAGATCACCGCTGCGGGGCCGCCACTACCACTCGGCTGTGTGGAGCGGGCAGGAGTTGATCATCTTCGGGGGCTACAACTACCACCGATCGTTCGCGGATGGTGCCGCCTACAATCCGGCAACAGACAGGTGGCGCAAGCTCGCGCGAGCTCCGATCAAGCCCCGCTTCAATCATGTGTCGATCTGGACCGGGACAGAGATGATCGTCTTCGGCGGGACGTGGGACTTTGGCCACATCGCCCTCGGCGACGGCGCGGTCTACGACCCGACCGCGAATCAGTGGCGCCGCGTCGTACCTGACATCGGCGTGGATTGAACCCATCGGCTACCCAGACGGCCGCAAATCTTCGGTGATGTAGAACTCGTTCTGTAGCCTTGTAACCGATCTTCCCCCTCTGCCGCCTGGTCGACGGCTTGGCGGTTAGAAGCGTGGGATATCTAGCGTCGGCCCCATCCGGCCCCAAATCAGAGCAGGCGAACAGGTGGCCACGCGGGAGTAACGACCCCTAAGTCCTTGCTGATGGAATCCCGGTGTGGACGCCCTTGTCGCGAACTGTCCACAAAGGCGAGGCAATTCACGCGAGGGCTCCCGGGTCTTCACGGACTCGATAGCCTGGGGCTCAAGAAACCGAGTCTCTGCAAAACTCGGGCGGTTCACTCTGTCGCAAGGAGGCTGGTCATGATTGCCCGAGTCGGATTCTTCGAGGATTCGCCAGAGAGATTTAGTGACGGTGGCTATGCC
>DASQEN010000204.1:0-6406 GCA_035633635.1 Gemmatimonadota bacterium
GGAAAGCTCCTCCCTCCCGATCCCCACGGCCTGAAAGTGATATCGATGGGCATGCTGAGGGACGACGACAACCCAGCCATCCTGCGAGGCCCGATGGTGGGCAAGTACCTGAGCTTCTTCATCGGCTCCGTTCAATGGGGAAAGTTGGACGCCCTGATCCTCGACCTCCCGCCGGGGACGGGCGACACTCAGTTGACGCTGGCTCAGAGCTTCCCGCTATCGGGGGCGATCATCGTAACGACGCCGCAGGACGTGAGTCTCAAGATTGCCCGCCGCGGGCTCCGGATGTTCGAGACGGTGCACGTCCCCATCCTCGGCATCATCGAGAACATGAGCACGTTCACCTGCCCGCACTGTGGGAAGGACACGGATGTCTTTCGCCGCGGCGGCGGCGAGCGGATGAGCCGGGAGCTCGGCGTCCCGTTCCTCGGCGCGATACCCCTCGACGCCGACATCGTCACCGGCGGGGACGAGGGGCGTCCGATCGTCGTCGACAAGCCGAGCTCGGTTGCAGCCCAGGTCTACCGGTCGATCGCCACGGCACTTGCGGGTCGACTCCAGGGTCTCCCGACCACGGTGTTGAGGTCATTCGGGTGGACTTGGGAGTCGGGCGAGGGCGAGCCGGCCTGGGTCGAGGGCGCCGTTCGACCGTCGGGCTCCCGGACGACCCCGATCGGCTTCCGCCGGCGAGATGCGAGGACGCTGTCCGTGCTCTGGCAGGATGGGCACCGAGACGACTTCGACCTCCGGGACCTTCGGCTGGCGTGCCACTGTGCCGTCTGCCTCGAGGAGACGAGCGGGCGCGCGCTCCTGGATCCGAAGAGTGTGCCACCGGACATAACTCCACACGAGATCTCCAGCGTCGGCAACTACGCCATCCGCTTCCACTGGAACGACGGCCACAGCACCGGGATCTATGCCTTCGAGCTCCTGCGGGCTCTCGGTGAGCGCGACGCAGCCAAGGTCGTGGAAGATGTCTGATCTGATGGCTGTCGCTCCGACGATCACGATCCGGGCAGAGACTTCGCTCGCCGACCCCGACACGTGCAAGTTCACGGTGAGCCGGACGGTGCATCCCGGCGGCCCCTTCTTCTTCGCCGACCGGGAACGGGCCGGTGGGTCGCCGCTCGTCGAACGGCTGTTCGCGCTTCCCGGCGTTACCTATGTGCTCGTCGCCGATAACGTGGTGACCATCGGGAAGGAGCCAGGTGCCTCGTGGGCCGGGCTGAAATCGGCGACCGGAACCGCCATCCGGACGCAGCTGGTGACGGGAGTACCGGCCATCCTCGAGGCTCCTGGCAACGCAAGCACGCAAGAGCGGACTGACGCCGAGAGCCGCGCAGTCGTTCAGGAACTCCTGGACCGGGAAATCAACCGTTCCATCGCTGCCCACGGTGGACGGATCTCGATCGTCGACGTCCGGGACAGGAGCCTATTCATCGCCATGAGCGGCGGATGCCAGGGATGCGCGGCATCTCAAGTGACCCTGCGCCAGGGGTTCGAGGTCATGGTGCGCAGGGTCGCGCCGGAGATCGTGGACATCGTCGACACGACGGACCACGTGGCGGGGAATACGCCGTTCTACCCCCGTACAGGGTAGAGGCGTAGGTGGCAAGCACAAGTCCGCGGGCGTTGAAATGAGCCGGCCCGGACCCGAGACCGGCATCAGCGTCCTCGTTGGCCAGGTACTGCGCTCGAACCGGAGGCAAGACCGGCCGGCCACTCGCGGCGAAGCACGTGCTGGTGGGCCGCGGAGCGGATTGAGACAGAAACACCTTGCTAAACTCACACACTCGCGCTAACATGGGCTCGGCCGGTCCCATTAGGGAGGGCAGCCCGCGGAAGGAGGACACCACGGTGACTGACACCGCTACGATCGAAGAGCTCGCGAACCGGGAGTACAAGTACGGGTTCGTCACGGAGATCGAATCGGACTCCGCGCCGCGCGGGCTCAACGAGGACACGATCCGCCTCATCTCCTCCAAGAAGAACGAGCCCGGGTGGATGCTGGAGTGGCGGCTCAAGTCCTACCGGCACTGGGCGGGCCTGGAGCAGCTCAAGAAGGAGCCGAAGTGGGCCAACATCCACTACGGCCCGATCGACTACCAGGACATCATCTACTACTCGGCGCCGAAGCCGAAGGACCAGACGAACGGCCCCGCTGAGATCGACCCGGAGCTGCTCGCTACATTTGAGAAGCTGGGCATCCCGCTTGGGGAACGGAACCGCCTCGCCGGCGTCGCCGTCGATGCGGTCTTCGACAGCGTCTCCGTGGCGACCACGTTCAAGGAGAAGCTCGCCGAGCTGGGGATCATCTTCTGCTCCTTCTCCGACGCCGTGCAGGAGCTCCCCGACCTGGTCCGCAAGTACCTGGGATCGGTGGTGCCCAAGACCGACAATTTCTTTGCGACGCTGAACTCGGCCGTCTTTACCGACGGGTCCTTCGTCTACGTCCCGAAAGGCGTGCGCTGCCCGATGGAGCTCTCCACCTACTTCCGCATCAACGCCGAGGACACCGGCCAGTTCGAACGTACGCTGATCATCGCTGACGAAGGCAGCTCCGTGAGCTACCTGGAAGGGTGCACTGCCCCCCAGCGGAGCACGAACCAGCTCCACGCCGCCGTGGTGGAGCTGGTCGCCCTCGACGACGCCGAGATCAAGTATTCGACTATCCAGAACTGGTACCCGGGCGACGAGGAGGGCAGGGGCGGCATCTACAACTTCGTGACCAAGCGCGGGAAGGCCCGCGGCGTGAACTCCAAGATCTCGTGGACCCAGGTGGAGACCGGCGCGGCGATCACCTGGAAGTACCCCGGGGTCATCCTGCAGGGGGACAACTCCGTCGGGGAGTTCTACTCCGTGGCGCTGACCAACAACTATCAGCAGGCCGACACCGGCACCAAGATGATCCACCTCGGCCGGAACACCCGGAGCACCATCGTCTCCAAGGGCATCTCCGCGGGCCACGGGCAGAACACCTACCGCGGCCTGGTGAAGATCATGAAGGGTGCCACCGGCGCGCGGAACTACTCCCAGTGCGACTCGCTGCTCATCGGCGACCAGTGCGGCGCCCACACCTTCCCCTACATCGAGGTGAAGAACCCCACGGCCCGGATGGAGCACGAGGCGACCACGTCCAAGGTCGGCGAGGACCAGATCTTCTACCTCCGCCAGCGAGGGCTCTCGGCCGAAGACGCGGTCTCGATGATCGTCAACGGCTTCGCCAAGCGCGTCTTCCGCGAGCTGCCGATGGAGTTCGCCGTCGAGGCGCAGAGGCTGCTGACGGTCAGCCTTGAGGGGAGCGTGGGCTAGATGCTCTCGGTCAGGAACCTGCACGTGAAGGTCGGCGGCCGGGAGATCCTCAAGGGTGTGGACCTCGAGGTCGCCGCCGGCGAGGTCTGCGCCATCATGGGCCCCAACGGATCGGGCAAGAGCACCCTGGCGCAGGTCCTAGCCGGCCAGGAGACCTACGAGGTGACCGCCGGCGAGGTCCTCTACGAGGGCCTGAACCTGCTTGAGTTGAATCCCGAGCAGCGCGCCCGCGAGGGGGTCTTCCTCGCCTTCCAGTACCCGGTGGAGATCCCGGGCGTCGGCACCGCCTACTTCCTCCGGGCGGCCCTCAACGCCATCCGCAAGCACCGCGGCCTCGACGAACTCGATGCCATGGACTTCCTCCCGCTGATCAGGGAGAAACTGAAGCTTCTCGAGGTGGACGAGGCGCTCCTCAGCCGCGCGATCAACGAGGGCTTCTCCGGCGGGGAGAAGAAGCGCAGCGAGATCCTCCAGCTCGCGGTCCTGGAGCCCAGGCTCGCCATCCTGGACGAGACCGACTCGGGCCTCGACATCGACGCCCTCAAGATCGTCGCGGGCGGGGTCAACGCGCTCCGGGACCCCGAGCGGGCCATCATCGTCGTCACCCACTACCAGCGGCTGCTGAGCTACATCGTCCCGGACACCGTGCACGTCTTGGTGGCCGGCCGGATCGTCGCCTCGGGCGGCCGGGAGCTGGCCCTAGAGCTCGAGGAAAAGGGCTACGGGTGGGTCGAGACCGAGCCCGCCCCCGCGCCGGCATAAGGGGCGGAGGTCGAGACCGTGAGCGTCGTGGCACAAGCCCCGGAGAGCTACCTGGAAACTTTCGCCCGTTTCGAGGAGGGCGCGGCCGGGAGCGATCTCGGGTGGCTGCGCTCGATCCGCCGGTCGGCCATGGCCCGCTTCTCCGAGCTGGGGTTCCCGACCACCCATGACGAAGACTGGCGGTTCACCAACGTGGCCCCGATCGCCGAGACCCCCTTCGGGCTCGCCCGGGTCGGGGGCGTTGAGCTCACCTCCCGCGAACTCGACCGGCTGAGGGTCCCGGGCTTCGCTTCGATCCGGCTCGTCTTCGTCAACGGCCGCTACGAGCCGGGGCTCTCCCGGCTGGGGCCGCTGCCGGCGGGCGTGAAGGTCGGAAGCCTCGCGCACGAGCTCGCCACCGACCCGGGCTCCCTCGAAGAGCACCTCGCCCGGTACGCCGACTATCGGAACGACGCATTCAGCGCCCTCAACACGGCCTTCATCCAGGACGGGGCGCTCGTGCGCATCCCGGCGCGGACGGTGCTCGAGGAGCCGATCTACCTGCTCCACATCTCGGCCCCAGGCACCGGCCCGGCCGTCACGCACCCGCGCAACCTCATCGTGGCGGGCGACGAGACCCAGGCGACCGTTGTGGAGGACTACGTCTCGCTCGACGGCGAGGTCCACTTCTCGAACGTGGTCACGGAGGTGGCGGTCGGCGAGAACAGCGTGCTCGGCCACTACCGGATCGAGCGGGAGAGCGAGCAGGCGTTCCACGTCTCGACCCTCCGGGTCGAGCAGGGCCGCGCGAGCGCCGTCGCCTCCCACTCGCTCCTGCTAGGCGGCGCGCTGGTGCGGAATAACGTCCACCCGGTGCTCGCGGGCGAGGGGAGCGACTGCCTGATCAACGGCCTGTTCATGGGAGCCGGCCAGCAGCACCTCGACAACTACATGAAGGTCGAGCACGCCGGCCCGCACTGCACGAGCCGGCAGTTCTACAACGGCATCCTGGACAGCCGGTCCCGGGGGGTGTTCCACGGCCGGATCGTCGTGCACAAGGACGCCCAGAAGACCGACGCCAAGCAGACGAACCGAAACCTGCTGCTCTCCGAGGGGGCGCAGATCGACACCAAGCCCCAGCTCGAGATCCACGCCGACGACGTGAAGTGCACTCACGGCGCGACCATCGGCCAGGTCGACGAGGACGCTATCTTCTACCTGCGCTCCCGCGGGATTCCCGAGGCGTCGGCGCGGGACCTGCTGCTCGAGGCGTTCGCCGGCGAGATTCTGGGGCTGATGAAAGAGGAGCCGGTCCGCAGGCACCTGGAGGGGCTCGTGAGGCAATGGCTGCGTCGGGAGACGGTGTTGGAGGGAGCCCGATGAGCGCGGCCGTGAGCACGATCTTGGAAGGGATCCGCCGAAACACGTCGAGCGGCTTCGACGTCGAGGAGGTGAGGCGCGACTTCCCGATCCTTGACGAGAAAGTCCGCGGCAAGCCGCTCGTTTACCTAGACAGCGCCGCGACGACCCAGAAGCCGCGGGTCGTCATCGAGAGGTTGGACAGGTACTACCGGACGGAGAACGCGAACATCCACCGCGGGATCCACTTCCTGAGCGAGCGGGCCACGCAGGTCTACGAGGAGGCCCGCGCCACGGTGGCGCGCTTCCTCGGGGCCGCGGATGCCCGCGAGATCGTCTTCGTCCGGGGCACCACGGAGGCCATCAACCTCGTCGCGCAGAGCTACGGCAGGAAGTTCATCGGGGAGGGCGACGACATCATCGTCTCCGCGATGGAGCACCACTCCAACATCGTCCCCTGGCAGATCCTGCGCGAGCAGGTCGGCGCCGGGCTCCGCGTCATCCCGATGAACGACCACGGGGAGCTACTCGTCGATGAGTACGAGAGGCTCTTCAGCGACCAGACCAAGCTCGTCGCGGTGACGCACGTGTCGAATGCCCTCGGCACGATCAACCCCGTCGGCGAGATCATCCAGATCGCGCACCGGCGCGGCGTCCCCGTCATGGTCGACGGGGCCCAGGCCGTGCCTCACCTCAGGGTTGACGTAAGGGAGATCGATTGCGACTTCTACGCCTTCTCGGGCCACAAGCTCTACGGCCCGACCGGCGTCGGCGTCCTCTACGGCAAGGCCGGCCTCCTCGATGCCATGCCTCCCTACCAGGGAGGCGGGGACATGATCAGTTCGGTCACCTTCGAGAAGACCCTCTACAACGTCCTCCCCTACAAGTTCGAGGCCGGGACCCCCAACATCGCGGGCGCGATCGGGCTCGGGGCTGCGATCGACTATCTCAGCAAGGTCCGGCTGGACCTCGTCGCCGCGCACGAACGGGAGCT
>DASQEN010000205.1:0-4765 GCA_035633635.1 Gemmatimonadota bacterium
CAGGAGGCCGTCACGCCATCCCAGGCACCGACCACCGACCGCATCATGGCAGTGGTCGGCGACCACGTGCTGCTAGAGTCGGAGTGGCGGGAGCAGACACTGGTCCTCGCCGGACAGCTGGGGCTCGATCCGGGCTCCCCCGAGATGGGGGATCTCGCCCGCGAGTCCTTCGACCAGATGCTGAACGACCTCGTGATCCTGGCCGCGGCCGAGCGCGACACGGCCGTTCAGGTAGACACCGACCGGGTGATCGAGGAGGCCGACGAGGAGATCGCGCGCATACGGTCGCGCTTCCCGAGCGAGGCGGAGTTCCTGCGCCAGCTCACGGAGAGCCAGTGGGGAAGCCTGGCCGCCTATCGGGCCGACATCATGGAGCGCAAGCGCCGCGAGCTAGTCGGACAGATGTACCTGGACCTCCACCGGGACGAGATCCTGCCGCGCCCGGTTTCAGACGAGGAGCTGCGCGCCTACTGGGAAGAGAACCGCGCCAGCTTCGGAAGCTCCCCGGAGACGGTGAGGTTCGAGGAGATCCCGGTGCTGATTGCGCCGTCGGAGGAGGTCCGTGCCGCCGCGAGAGAAGAGGCCGAGCAGGTCCTCGCCGACCTCCGGGCAGGAACGATCGACTTCGAGGCCGCAGCGATGCAGCACTCCGACGACCCGGCCTCGCGCGACACGGCAGGAGACGTAGGTTGGTTCGGCCACGGCCGCATGGTCGAGCCGTTCGAGGAGGCGGCGTTCGCGAGCCAGCCGGGCGAGCTCGTCGGACCGGTCGAGACCCTCTTCGGCTACCACGTGCTTCAGGTGATCGACAAGCGCGAAGACGAAGTCCGCGTCAGGCACGTGCTGGTGGAGTTCGAGCGGCCGGAGTCTGATCGCGAAGCCGCACGGCGCCGGGCGGACGAGCTGGCGGCGGCGATCAACGCCGGCGCGGACGTCGACAGCCTGCAGGCGACCTTGATGCCGGGGGACTCGGCCTCCGCGGCGGTGATCGAGCTCGGCCGCGCGCAGCTGCCGCCGGTCTACGCCCGCGGTCTGGAAGGGCTCGAGTCGGGGCAGGCCGCCGTATCCGAGACCCCGACCGGCTACAGCGCGCTGGTGTCCCGCGGGACGGGTGGCGGAGAGGAGGTCGTGTTCGAGGATATCGCACCGCGGCTCCGCACCCAGCTCGAACAGCAGAAAGCCGAGGACGCGTTCGTCGAACGACTTCACGACCAGGTATATGTCGACATCCGCATCCCGCCGGAGCGCGCGCTCCAGGGCGCCTGACGGCGTGACGAACGACCGTCCGGCCGCATGATCCTCTTCCAGAACGTCCGCAAGGAGTATCCCCGCACGGGCTTCGCCCTCGACGATGTTTCGTTCCACCTGCGCAAGGGCGAGTTCACGTTCGTCACCGGCCCCTCCGGGGCCGGCAAGACCACGCTGGTCAAGCTGGTGACGATGGAGGAGCGGCCGACAAGCGGAACCGTGCGGATCTCGGGGTACGCCTCGGACCGGATCCGCACGCGCGATATCCCCGCCCTTCGCCGCCGGCTCGGGATCGTGTTCCAGGACTTCCGCCTGCTCAAGAACCGCACGGCCCGCGAGAACGTGGCCTTCGCGCTGGAGGTCACAGGGGCTTCCGCGGAGCAGATCACGCCCAAGGTCCTGCGGACGCTGGCCGCCGTCGGGCTCTCCGACAAGGCCGACCATCTGCCCTCCGAGCTCTCGGGCGGCGAGCAGCAGCGGGTGGCGATCGCGAGGGCGCTCGTCAACGACCCGTTCATCCTGCTGGCCGACGAGCCGACGGGGAATCTCGATCCCAAGGTCGCGCTCGACATCCTGCGGGTTTTCAAGGACATCAATCTGCGCGGGATGGCGGTCCTGCTCGTCACCCACGACCGGACGCTGCTCGGCGAGCACCCGCGGGCGCGTATCATCGAGCTCGATCAGGGACGGATCGTGCGCGACACGGCGGGCGACGGGAAGGCAGGCTGATGGCCTACACCTCTCGAGAGGCGTTCTTCGCGTTCCGCCGATCCCCGCTCCTGACCGCCCTCTCGATCGCCACGATCGCGTTCGCGCTCTACACGCTGTCGGTCTTCGGCCTGGTGTGGACGAACATCGACCGCGTGCTGGAGACGGTCGAGGAGCGGGTCGAGGTGATCGCCTATCTCGTGGACGGGACCGACCCCACCGAGACGTCCGCGCTGATGCGCGAGGTCGCGGCGTATCCCGAGGTCGACTCGATCGCCTACCTCTCCAAGGAGGACGCGCTGGCCCGCGCCCGCGCCGAGCTCTCGGACTACAGCGCGCTCTACGAGGACCTGGAGGAGAACCCGCTGCCGGCCTCCGTAGAGGTGGCGCTGAGAGCCGGGTACCGCGACGCGGCCGACGTGGGCGACGTGGCGACCCGCATCGCCCGGTTTCCGTTCGTCGAGGAGATCAAGTACGGCGAGGACTGGGTCCAGAAGCTCGACTTCCTGCAGAACCTGTCGCTGTTCCTGGGCCTGGTCGTGGGCGGGGTGTTCGCGGTCATCGCCTTCGTCGCGATCGGGGCCACGATCAACATCGTGCTGATCTCACGCGAGGATGAGATCGCGATCATGAAGATGGTCGGGGCGACGCGCTCGTTCATCGCGCGGCCGCTGGTGATCGAGGGCTTCGCGAAGGGGGTCCTCGGCGCGGTCCTCGCGCTCGTGCTCCTGACCGTCACGTACTCGCTGCTCGAGCAGCGGGTCGTGTCGTTGACGTTCTACTCGCCGCTCCAGGTCGCGGGCGGGATCCTGCTGGGGGGAACGCTGGGGGCCGCGGCCTCGATCGTGACTCTGCGGCGGCACCTGGCGGCCTGGTGAGCCGGCACTGGGCGGCTGCCGCCCTTCTGCTCGTGCTCGTCGCCCTCGCGGCGCCCGCCGCCCGCGCGCAGGACGAGGAGAGGGAGCTCGAGGTCCAGCGGCAGCGCCTCGAGCGGCTCCAGCAGGAAATCCGACAGAAGCGGGAGGAAGCGGCCCGGCTGGGCAGGCGCGAGAGCGGCGTTCTGCAGGAGCTGCGCCGGGTGGAGAACGAGCTGGGCGTGACCCAGGAGCTCGTGGTCACGCTGGAGGACGAGATCGCGGTGCGATCCAGGGAGATCGAGTCGACCAGTGAGGAGCTGGCCAGGGCGCAGGACGAGCTCGCGGTCAAGCGGCAGCTTCTCGCGCGCCGGCTGCGGACGATCTACAAGCTCGGCCGCTTCGGGAACTTCCAGATCCTCCTGATGGCCGACTCGTTCGCCGAGATCCTCGGGCGCTACAAGTACCTGCGTCTGGTCGCCGAGCAGGACCAGCGGCTGCTGGCGCGGATCGAGCGACTGGAGACGACGATCCGCCGGAACCGCTCGGAGCTCGAGAACGCGCGCAGCGGCCTCGCCGAAGCGCGCGAGGAGAGGGTCGAGCAGGTGGAGAGCCTGTCGGCCACCGAGCGCGACCGCGAGCGCGCGCTGACCCAGGTCAAAAGCCAGCGATCGGAGCAGCTCGAGGCGGCCGAGGCGCTCGAAGCGGAGACGAAGCGGATCCAGTCGCTCCTCGCGACGCTCGAGCGCCGCCGGGCGGAGCGCGAGGAGCTGGCGCGGCGCGAGGCGGAGGAGGCCGGCCGCGCCGCGCCGGCTCCCAAGGCGTCCACGCTGACCGGCGACTTCGGTGCGCTCAGATGGCCGGTCGACGGGGAGATCCTCGAGCGGTTCGGCCGCTCGCGGCATCCGGTGTACAACACCGAGGTAGTCAACAACGGCGTGGACATCCGCGCGCCCCGCGGGACGGCCGTGCATGCGGTGGAAACGGGCGAGGTCGTCTACGCCGACTTCAACGGCGGCTACGGCCTGATGGTCATCCTCGACCACGACGGCGGCGACTACTCGCTCTACGCGCACCTCGACCGAGCCTCGGTCTCGATCGGCCAGACGGTGGCGAAGGGGCAGGCGATCGGCACGGTGGGGGAGTCGGGGAGCCTCGTCGGCCCGAAGCTCCACTTCGAAATCCGGCAGGGCGGAAGGGCGGTCGACCCGATCGGGTGGCTGAGGCAGCGGTGACGGGGGGAGCGGTGACAGGGGACGCGGCCGAGCGGATCGAGATCGTCGGCCACGAGCCGGTCAAGCGGGCGCTGAATGCGGCGCTCTCGCGCGGGCGGCTGGGCGCGGCGCTGTTGTTCCACGGCCCGGCCGGAGTTGGCAAGCAGACCGCCGCCCGCTGGCTCGCCCAACGGATGCTGTGCCAGGGCGACCCCCAGGCGTGCCTCGACGGCGAGCCGTGCGGCCTCTGCTCGGCCTGCCGGCGCGTCTTCCGGGCCACCCACCCCGATGTCCACTGGTACTTTCCGCGACCCGCCGAGTCGCACTACAAGGACGACGCGCGCGGGGCGGATCTCGTCCGGCGCGCCGGGCGGCCGACCGAGCCAGCGACGTACGACCACCCGGCCTCGTTCCGGGTGGAGGATTTCCATGCCATCGCGAGACAGGCGAGCCGGCCGCCGTACGAGGCCGACGAGCAGCTCTTCCTCTTGGGCGACGTCGATCAGCATCCTCCGGGGGACGAGCCGACCGGCATGCTGATGAAGCTCCTCGAGGAGGCCCCTCCCCGGACCCGCTTCGTGCTCACCGCCACGCGGCCGGACGCGCTCCCCGACACGATCCACTCGCGGGTCCAGTCGCTGGCCTTCTCCCCGCTCGACGACCGCGACGTCCGCGCGTTCGTCGACGGCCGGCTGGAGCTCCCCGCACAGGAGGCCGAGGCGTTGACCGCGCTAGCCGAGG
>DASQEN010000206.1:0-14132 GCA_035633635.1 Gemmatimonadota bacterium
AGGGCGCGGACGCGCAAGACTTGCCCGCTCGCTAGCCGCACCTCACCGGATTCCTCGCCGAGGCGCAGGTGTCCATCGGGATCGATTCCCAGGTACGTCCCCGTCCGGCGCCGGCCTGCGCGTTCGACGGCGAGCGCCTCCCCCGGGACGAGCGCGTCGTACCGCGCCCAATCGGCGAGCCGCGGCGCGATTCCCTCGGAACCGCCCTGGAGAACCTCGAGCGCGGCGATCAGGAGCGATTCGGTCACCGCCGCGGTGCCCGGCCATCCGGGCCACCCGCTTCGGAGGTCGGTCGCCGCCGGCTCTTCGACTCCCGCGGGAGCGGCGACCAGGTTGGCGCCCAGGCCGACATGGATCTCGCCGGGCCGCTCGGCCGGCCGCACAGCGATCAGCCCGGCCCACTTTGCGCCGTTCAGCCAGCCGTCGTTCGGCCACTTGCAGCGGACGTCGGGACCTCCGGCCGCGCGGATCGCCCGCATCCACTCGACCTGTACGGCCCCCAGAAGCCCGGGCGGGAAGGCGGGCACGCCCTCCACCCAGCGGATGGTCGCGTAGAGGTTTCCGGGGGGGCTCTCCCACGAACGGCCGTGGCGACCCCGGCCGGCCGTCTGGCTCTCCGCCAGGTGCACGCACGGGGCGGAGCCCGGGTCTGAGAGGGCCGCCGCCATCGTCGAATCGATCCTGCCGTGCTCGACGACCCGCACTCCCAGCCGTTCCTCCAGACCTCCGATCAAGCGGGATCGATCAGGCACGACAGGTCGAGCGCCGGTGCGGAGTGGGTCAGCGCCCCGACGGAGATCCAGTCCACGCCGGTCTCGGCGATCCGGCGTACGGTGGAGAGCGAGACGTTGCCGCTCGCCTCGACGAGCGGGGCCCCGTCGACCGACTGGATGCGACGCACCGCGCGTGCGAGCTCTTCGATCCCGAAGTTGTCGCACAGGATCCGATCCGGCCTGTGGGGCGATGCCAGGACGGCTTCGATCTCTTCGATCGAGCGGACCTCGATCTCGACCGGCAACCTCCGACCGTCCTCGCGCGCCGCCGCGGCCAGCGCCGCCTCGACGCTACCCGCGCCCGTGACGTGGTTCTCCTTGATCAGGTAGGCGTCGTACAGACCCATCCGATGGTTGAAGCCGCCTCCGTCCCGGACCGCCGCCTTCTCGAGCGCGCGCCACCCTGGAGTGGTCTTCCGCGTGTCGACGATGCGCGCGTTCGTCCCTTCCACGGCCCCTACGAAGCGGGCGGTCAGGGTGGCTACGCCGGAGAGCCGCTGCAGGAAGTTGAGCGCGGTCCGCTCGGCGACCAGAAGGGACGCGAACGATCCGCGGGCCGCCGCCACCAGGTCCCCGTCTTCGACCGCCGCGCCGTCCTGGATCTCGAACTCGACGGTCACGGCCGCATCCACCTGTCGATACGTCTCCTTGAAGGCTGCCGACCCGGATACAACCCCCGTCGCCCGCGCGATGACGCGTGCCGAGCCCTCTCGATATCGGGGGACCGTGGCGGCGGTCGTCACGTCGCCCGAGCCGACGTCCTCGGCGAGGGCGGCGCGGACGAGATCGGAGAGACCGAGGGGAGACCCGAAGTCCGAAAAGGAACTCACCCGCGGAACCACACCCAGGCTCCGAAGGCCGCAGCCGCGGTGATACAATACCAGCCGAAGAGCGAGAACCAGCGCCCCGCCAACAGCCGGAAGACGAGCATGATCGCGACGATGCCCGAGACGAACGCCGCCACCCAGCCCACCAGGTACACGAGGCCCTCCCCAGCCGCTGTGGCGGTCCGCATCTCTCCCGCCTGGAGGGCCAAAGCTCCCGCAATTGCGGGCACGCTCAGCAGGAACGAGAACTCGGCCGAAGCTGCAGGCGCGAGGCCCAACCAGCGCGCGGTCACGATCGTCGCGCCGGATCGGCTGATGCCCGGCAGAATCGACACCATCTGCGCGCAGCCGATCCACCACGCCTGCCACCACGACGGCTCTTCGACCTCCGCCTTTTCCGTCGGGAGGGCGTTGAGCGAGAGGAGGAGCGCTCCGGTCACGACCAGGGTTAGGACGAGCAGGCCCATGTCGGCGAACGTGCGTTCGATCGCGGACTCGAACATCACCCCCACGAGGCCCGCCGGGATCGTGCCGACGACGATCTTCCCGGCGTACGGCCAAGATTTCTCCCGCGCCAACTCGAGGATCCGCTCGCGGAAATAGATCAGCACAGCCAACAATGTGGTCCCGTGGACGAGCACGTCGAAGGCCACGCCCGGCTCGTTCACACCGAAGAGCTCCTCCGCCATGACCAGATGGGCGCTCGAGGACACGGGCAAGAACTCCGTCAACCCCTGCACAAGACCCAGGATCAGCGCTTCGATCCACGTCATCGGGTATTCCTCCACAGCGCGGCGATCACCGGACCCGCGCCTTCCGCAGGTAGCGGCCGATATCGACCCTGATTGCGGAACCAGGTCACCTGCCGCTTTGCGTACTGGCGAGTCGCCGCGCGGATCGCGTCGATCGTCTCCTCGCGCCCCCGCGCGCCCTCGAAGCAGGGCCACCACTCCTGATAGCCGATCGTGTCGAGCCCCGGGGCGTCGGACGTCCAGCCGGCCTCCCACAGGCCGCGCGCCTCCCGCTCGAGGCCTGCAGCGAGCATCGCCTCCAGTCGCCGGTCGATGCGCTCCGCGAGCTCGGCGCGAGGCCGTTCGAGCCGGACCGCAACGTGGGGCCGCGGGCCGGCGCCGCCGGCTTGCCAGTTGGACAGCGGCTCCCCGGTCAGGAACCAGACCTCCAGCGCCCGATCCACCCTCTGCCGGTCCCCGGCATGGAGCCGCTTTGCCGATCGCTGGTCGATCCGTTCCAGTTCGGCGAAGCGTTGCCCAACCGCGATCGCTTCGACCCGGGCGCGCGCCGCTTCCCGCTCCGTCGTCCCCGCTTCCTCTTCGATCGGGTCCAACGCTCCCGCGAGGGCGGCCAGGTACATACCCGTACCCCCGCAGACGACTGGCACGCGGTCGCGCGAGCGAACCTCTTCGATCGCCGCCGAGGCCGCCGCCGCGAAGTCCGCCGCCGTGTACCGCTCGCCAAGATCGACCACGTCGAGCAGATGGTGCGGCACGCGGGCGCGTTCCTCCGCTCCGGGCTTCGCGGTTCCGATCTCGAGCCCGCGGTAGACCTGGCGCGAGTCGGCGATCACGATCTCGCCGCCCAGACGCTCGGCGACCTCGAGCGCGACCCCGCTCTTGCCGACCGCCGTCGGCCCCGCGACCACCAGGTACTCGGCCTGGGCTCCCGATCGCACGCCCGCCTCAGTGTCGACCGAAATGACGGTCGAGATCGTCGAGACCGATCTGCAGCACCGCCGGGCGGCCGTGCACGTCGTCGTACGGAAGGCGGGTTGCGAACAGCCGGTCGATGAGCTCCGCCATCTCCTCCCGCGCAAGCGGGGACCCGGCCTTGATCGCGGCCTTGCACGCGAACGAACGGGCCACGCGCTCGTGCTGGTTCATGTCGGCGCTTCCCCGACCCGGCTCGGACAGGTCGTCGAGCAGGCCCGCGAGGGCGGCTTCCGGGTCAAACGCGTGGCGGAACGCCGGCACCGCGGAGACCGCGACCGCGTCCCCGCCAAAGGGCTCGATCTCGAAGCCGAGCCGGGCGATCATCCCGCGAAACGACTCCCACGTCGAGCGCTGGAGAGGGGTCAGGTGGAGGACGAGCGGGAAGAGGAGCCGCTGGGCCGGCCGCTCGCCCTCCCGCAGGTCCACGAGAACCTCCTCGTAGAGGATCCGTTCGTGGGCGGAATGCTGATCGATGACCGCGAGCCCGCGTCCGGTCTGGGCGAGAATGAAGCGGTCGTGGAGCTGCCACAGGCCCGCCTCGACCGCGGCGCGGTCCAGATCCGCGACGGCCCCCTCATCCGGCAGACCCGGTTCGTGAGACCTGGCCCGTCGCGAGACGAAGAGGGCGAGCTGGTCGAGGCCGGATGCGGCCCCTCGCGGCTCGGCCCCTCGCGGCTCGGTCCCCCGCGGCTCGGCGACCCGGATCGGGCGAGCGGAGGAGTCCCCCGAGCGGCCGCGGCTCGCGAAGCTGCGGGAAACGTCGGAAGCACCCGCCGGACCCGCTCCCAGCGCGGCGCGGACCGCCTCCTCTACCACCGCGGCCACCGCAGCCGGATCGCGGAACCGGACCTCGCGCTTGGCGGGGTGGACGTTGACGTCGAGCGCCGCGGGGTCGATCGCGATCCGCAAGAAGACGTCGGGTCGGGTGCCGGCGGGGAGGGTGGAGCGGTAGCCGCGGAGCGCGGCGCGGAGGATCTCGGGCGCGTCCACCGGCCTTCCGTTCACGAACACGAACTGTCGCCGGCGGCTCGCCCCGGCCGCCGCCGGCCTCTGGGTCAGACCGTCGACGACGAGGCCCGGCTCCTCGATCCGCGGCACGGCGAGCAGGGTGTCGACATAGGGAGCGTCGAAGAGCGCGGAGAGGCGCTCACGCAGATCGCGCGCCGGGGCCAGCGACAGGATCGATCGCGGCCCGTGGGTTGCGCGCCACGCCACGTCCACGCGGGCCAGCGCGTGCTCGACGAGTCGCTGGACGACGTGCGCCTGCTCGGTCGCGTGGGTCTTGAGGAACCGCTTCCTGGCGGGCGTGTTGTAGAATAGCTGTCGGACGTGCACGCTTGTGCCGGTCGCGCGCGCCGTGCGCTCCACGGCAGTGACCCGCCCGCCCTCTACGCGCACGAGCGTCCCTTCGCCCCCCGCGGGCGCGCTCTCGAGGATCATGTGGCTCACCGCGGCGATCGATGGCAGCGCTTCCCCGCGAAATCCGAGCGAGGCGATCCGCTCGAGGTCCTCCAGGCGCTCGATCTTGCTTGTCGCGTGCCGCTCTAGTGCCGCAAGCGCGTCCTCGCGATCCATCCCCCGGCCGTCGTCGACGACGGAGATTCGCTCCTGTCCGGCCGCTTCGATCGTCACCTCGACGCGTGTAGCCCCCGCGTCGAGCGCGTTATCGATCAGCTCCTTGAGGACCGAGGCCGGACGCTCGACCACCTCGCCTGCGGCGATCTGGTTGACGACGCCGTCCGGCAGAACCCGGACGCGTGGGATCCCGCTCACGGGAATCCTGGCATCAGGGCATTTCGAAGCGGTGCTCGGGATGACGCACGACGAGCACCGCGCATGGCGCCTTGCGGACGACCTTCTCGGCCGTGGAGCCGAACAAGGTCTCGGAGAGGCCAGATTGGCCGTGGCTTCCGATCACGAGCACGTCGGCTTCCAGGTCCCGCGCGGAGCGGATGATCTCGAGGAACGGCTTTCCGTGCCGCACGTGGGTCACGGCGTCCGGGCCGATCTCTTCCTCCTTGGCGAGGTCCTCGAGCGCGATGCGCGCGTTGCTCTCGAGCTCCTCGAACACTTCTTGCGACGGAAAGTGCTTGAGGTTGAAGCTCTCCCAGTACGCGAACTCCTCCACCACGTGGAGCAAATGGAGGGTCGCCTTCCCGGCCGAGGCGACGGCGGCCGCGTGCCCCGCCGCCTCTCGGGCGGCGGTCGAGAAGTCCGTTGCAAGCAGGACGTTCCGGTAACGGATCATAGTCGGCGACAGGTCTCGGAGAATGGAAGAAAACCGGGTGCGGGCGATCCGCGCGGGGGAATCCCGCGGCGAAACTCAATGTAGCGGGACGATCCGATCGGGCGCCACCCAGCCCGCGGGCAGCCCGGCCGCGCGCACACGCCAGCCTTCCGGCGCGCGCTCGAGGATCTCGACGACCGCGCCCTCGGGAAGCGTTCCGATCGGCTCTCCGTCGGGGGCCGCGCGAAGCTCGGCGCCGGCCCCCGCCACCGCTCGCTCCGGACGCTCGATCGCCAGCGCGTGGAGGGCGGCCGCGAGCGCGATCGCGAACACGATCGCGGCGGCAGCGCGGCCGACCGGGCGCACCCCATGCCGCGAGCGCGCAAGCGCGTTCGCGGCGGCAGCGAGCCAGCTTGCCGCAAGGAGCGCGAGAAGGACCTCGTCGAGGCGCATCGCGGCAAGCGCTCGCGCCGTCTGCCCGTTTCGGGCAGGACGCCCAAGCTCGTTCCAGAGGCGCCGCTCATCACGGTGGATGGCTCCGTTCCGCGGCGCGAGCGCGAGCGCGGACCGGTAGTGGGCGAGCGCTTCCCCTCGGCGGCCCCGCCGCCACAGCGAGGCGGCGAGGTTCGCCTCCAGGCGCGGGTCGTCGTAGCGGCCCGCGAGGACTTCGTATGTCCGGGTCGCGGCGGCCAGATCGCCCGCACGGTAGGCCACGTTCGCCTCCCGCCATGCGGCTGCGGCCGGGGACCCCGGCTCGACGGGGCCCGCGGCCGGCTGGGTACCGCTTGCCGGCGCCGCGAGCCCAAGGGCTAGCGCGAGAACGACTGCTCCCCGCGTGCCTGCGCGGTTGGCGGAGCCCACGTCGGCATCGAGCGCGCTCTCCAGGCGATCGAGCTCCCGCAGAGCGAGATCGAGCCCGACCCCGCCGAAGCGTGCGCCATCGAGCGCCGACCGCGCGGCCTCGGCCGACTCGACGACCTCGACCGGGGCCCCGCGGCGTTCGAGCCGCATCCTGCGTTCGCGCGAAGGCAGGCCGGCCAACGTCGCCCCATAGCGGGCCTCGAGCGCCCGCTCCACCGCGCGCACGGCTACCGGAGCGGCATCGCTACCCCGAGCGGCCAGGTCCCGCCGCGCGGCGGACAGGATGCCCGATGCCCTCCGCCCCGCTTTCGCGCCCTGCCTCCGGGGCCTACGGCCCCACCCAAGGATCGCCAGCCACGCGAGCCACGGTCCGGCCAGCGCAGCCCAGTAAAGAGGTGCCCCAGCCAGGCCTCGGGGCCAGGGCTCGCGCGGCTCTCGCGCCTCCCACAGCATGGGGCCGCGAGGCTCCCGGTCCCCCGCCGGCCGCGTCGCGACCGGACCAGGCCGCACGCGGAGCTCTCCGAGTCGCAGCGTGTCGACCGCGTACGCCCCCCGGTCGGGATCGAAGTAGGGGAGCCGTGCAGAGCCGAGGTCGACGGTCCCGTCGCTCCGAGGGACGAGGATCCAGCGAAACGTCGCGCGCCCGGCCAGGTGAGCCCCGACTACCTCCGAATCGGTCTCGATGCTCGGGATCCCGACGTCGATGTCCGGCCAATCGGGTAGCTCGGGCGCATCGACGGCGGCCGGGTTCCCGCTTCCCCCAACGGTCAGGGCGAGCTCGATCGGCGACCCCGCCGTCACCTGGATGACCGGCAACCGTCCGGAGATCGAATATTGCCCGACCGTGCCTCCGAATCCCGGCGGCGCTCCGTCGGGAAGCTCGTCGACCGTAACGGTCAGGGGATCGGTCGTCAGCACCCGTGGGCGCCCGGGCTCCCACCAGCGCTCCACGTCGGGCTGCACGACGCGGACCCGCGCCGGGCCGATCTCGGCCGTGCCGGCCTGCAGAGGAAACAGGGCGTAGCGGAAGCGCTGTACCTGATACGTCCGAGTGCCGATGCGTTCGCTGGTCATCTCGGGCTCATCCGAGAGCTCGACTCGCCAGAACCCCGGCGTCTGAGGCGGATCGTAGTCGGGGCTCTCCGCGAGCGGGATGGTGGGATCGTGGTAGAACGAGAACGTCAGCGTGACCTGCTGGCCCGTCCATACCCGCTGCCGGTCCACGCGCGCGGAGACAAAGATCGGCGGCGCGCCGCTGGCGGAACGGCCGACCTCCGCGAGCCCGGCGTCCCCCACGACGAGGAGGACGAGCGGCTCGGTGTGGAGCGTGCGCTCCCCGACTCGGATCCCGATGGGATCGATGCGGACGGTTCCGGGCGCGGTGCCCAGAAGCGTGTACCGGAAAACGGTGCTCTTTCGGACGTCGAGCCCGCGGATCCCGACCCTCGCTTCTCGCCCCCGTCCAACCACGGAAACCCCGGCGGGCAGCTCGGGCAGGGCCGGCTCGTCGACCCGGCCGGTCAGCCCGCCCGGATCGATCTCGATCGTCAGCTCGACAGTCCCGCCGACCGGAACGAGGCGGGGCTCGAGGTGCGCGGTCACCTCCTGCGCGGCGGCGCCGGCGGTGGCGATGAGGATCGCGGCCAGTACGGCCGAGGCGGCACCGGCAGCGCATCGCGGGAGGAGGGCTACCATCCGGGTCGCCGGGGCTCTCCGGCACGGCGGTCCTCGTCGCCGCGCGCCAGTGCTTCCCGCTCCTGGGCCGCCAGCGCGTCGAGGAGCCGCTCGGCCTGCGAGCGGGTCATCGGTCGGGCACCGCCCTCGCCACCAGTCGAGGGGGGCTGAACTCCCCGGCCCCCGCCACCGCCTCCCGCCCCCTCTCCACCACCGCCCCCGCCTGCGCCGCCGCCCCCACCGCCGCTCTGCTCGCGCTTCCGCAGCGCGAGCTCGAGGTTGTGCTTCGCGTCCCGATCCGCGGGATCGCGCAGCAGGGACGCCCGGTAGGCAGCCACCGCGGAATCCCAGTAGCGTTGGCCGTCCGTCGACTGCGCGACCTCGGCATGCTCGGCGATCCGATACCGTGCATTCCCCGCGTTGTACCACGCATCCGCTGCCTGATCCGCGCTTCCGGCCGTGCGGGCCGCGACCGCCCAGCTGGCGGCGGCCTCGCGGAACTCCCCCATCCGGTATGCGGCGCTGCCCCGTCCGTAGGAGTCGGATGCGTCAGCCCCTTCGGATCGATCCCCATGCCTCCACGCCAGCAGCGCCTCCTGGTACCGGCCGCTCTCGTAGAGTTCCCGCGGCGAGTCCGCCTGGCCCATGGCCAGGACGACAAGCGCGGCCCCGACCGCGATGGCGGGGTCGAGGCGCGGAACGCGGCGCCGGTCGCGGAGCCGGAGAGCGGCCTCGCCGGCGATGCACAAAAGCGCCAGCGACAGCGGCCAGCGATACCGGTCGGCCTTCCGCTCCCCGGCCGGCCCCGCCGCCCGGGAAGCGTCGAGGGCGAGCAGGCGTGTCAGCACGGGACCCACGTCGCCGGAACCACCGGAGAGCTCGACATACGCGCCTTCGGTGGCCGAGGCCATAGCCCGCAGCGGCTCGGGATCGAGACGGGTCACGACCTCTGCGCCCCCGTCGGTCAGGAACCCGTTCTCGACCGGAATGCGCGCCCCCGCCTCGGTGCCGATCCCGACCGCGTCGACCTCCACACCCCGCTCCCGGGCCATGGCGACGCCCGCATCCACCCCACCCGTCTGATCCTCCCCGTCGGAGAGAAGGACGACCGCCTCGCCGGGGCCGGCCTCGGGGCCGAAGGCGTCGAGCGACACCGCGATCGCGTTCGTCAGGTCGGTACTTGGATCGCTGATCCAGTCGGGGCCCACGGACCCCAGGTAGAGCTCCAGCGCGTCGTGATCGCGGGTCAGCGGCACGACCAGAGACGCCTCGCCCGCGAACACGACCAGCCCGGCCTCGGCGGCAGGCAGCCCTCCGAGCAGCTGGCGCACCGCAAGCCGCGCCCGATCGAGCCGCGACGGAGTGACGTCCTCGGCCAGCATCGAGCGCGAGACGTCGAGCGCGAACACGACGTGCTGGCGGACCGGCGGGTCAGGCACGCTCTCGACGCCCCACTCGGGTCCGGCCGCCGCCACGCACAGGGCCGCCAGACCGAGGGTCAGGAGGATCCCCCGAAGAGCCCGACGTCCGCCGGGAAGGCTCTGGGTGCGGGCGCGCACATCCGCTTCCGCGAACGCCTCGAGCGCGCGTCTGCGACGGCCGAGCGACCAGAGGATCGCAAGTGCCGCGAGCGGCACGGTCACGAGCGCCCACAGCCACTCCGGACGTGCCCACGAGATCGCGTCCCACGCCGTCACGGGAGCCTCCGGAACAGCGTCCCCCGCAGCACACCTTCGGCGACCACCAGGCCTAGCGCGAACGCCAACAGCCACGCGTAGCGGTCGATGCGAGTTACGGGGCGCCGGCCGGACAGCGGCGAACGCTCGAGCCGGTCGATCGCCGCGTAGACCTGCGAAAGGGCCTCGGGGTCGGTGGCGCGGAAGTAGCGGCCCCCCGTCCGATCCGCGATCTCGCGCAGGATCTCCTCGTCGATCCGCACGACCACCCTCACGTACCTCCGACCGAAGCGAGGGTCGTCGAGCAGATAGGGTGCTTCCCCGGTCGTTCCCACCCCGATCGTATAGACCCGCACGCCCAGGGCCTGCGCGGTCTGGGCGGCGGTGAGGGGATCGATCTGGCCCGCGTTGTTGACCCCGTCGGTCAAGAGGATCACGACCTTGCTCCTCGCGTCGGAGGCCCGCAGTCGGTTGACCGCGGTCGCCAGCGCGGTGCCGATCGCGGTCCCATCCGTCAGCCCGCCGATCGCGATCCTCTCGATCGAGCTCTTGACCGCCTGGTGGTCGAGCGTCAGCGGCGCCTGGGTCACCGCCTGGCCGGCGAACGTCACGAGTCCCAGCCGGTCGCTGGGCCGCTCTTCGACGAACTCGACCGCCGCCAGCTTGGCGACCTCGAGCCGGTTCCGCGGTTGGAAGTCCTCTGCCTTCATGCTCCCGGACGCGTCGATCGTCAGCACGATGTCGACGCCGGAGGTCGTCAGCGGTCGGCCGGCGGCGAGCTCCTGGGGACGGGCGAGCGCCAGGACCATCCCGACGAAGGCGGCGGCGCGGAGCGCATCGGGTGCCCAGCGAAGCCGCTCCCTCCAGGTCCGCGGAAGCTTCCCTGCGCGGGCGAGGGCGGGAAGGACGAGCGCATCTCGCCGGCGGCGCCGCGCCCACCACCAGGTGACCGGGAGCAGGGCTAGGAGCGCCAGCCAGGCCGGGCTCGCGAGCGTCCACGCAGGGGTCACGATGCGGCCTCCTCCACTGCGGGCGAGACAGCCGACTCCTCAGTGGCCGACTCGGCCGGTGGGGTCCGTGCCGCCTCGGCTCCTTCCAGCCACCCCAGCGCTCGCGCGGCAAGCGCCGGAACCCGGCCGGGCGCCGGCGCGAGCCGCGCGAACTTCGCCAGGTCGACCTCGTTGAGGAGCGCTCCGAGGGACGGTCGGTCGCGCGCGAGCGGCTCGGGGAGCGCGTGCAGGATCTCGAACGACGTCCGCTCGCGCGCGGGGACACGCCACCCGTCGGACAGGTAGCCCCGGATCGCGTCGCCGATCCCGGCGGCCGATGCGATCCGCTCCCGGGGCGAGGACGGCTCGAGGGCCAGGGCTTCGATCCTCCGGCGCGCCTCCCCGTACGGGTCGACGCCAGCGCCGGCGAGCGCCGCCGATGGGCGCGCGCGTCGGCGCCACCACCACCAGCCAGCCGCGAGCAGCACCGCCAGGGCAGCGACCAGCGCCGCCCACACCCAGAACGGGATGCCGGGAGCGGGCCACAGGGGCTTGATGTCGGCAAGAAGCGTGTCGCCCGGCGCGAGGACCGAGGCGATGTGAAAGGTGTCGGAGACGACCGGGACCGGCAGCGTATCCCCGCTCGACGACGCGACCCGGGCCTCGACGGCGGGCAGCACGACGTCGCCGGGCCGGAACACCGCGATCTTGAGCCGCAGCTGCCCGTCCCGCCGCTCGGACCCCAGCACGGCCAGCTCAGGTCGCGACGCGTAGGCGTCGACGACCGAGGCGGGAAGCAAGTATGTCCCGCGAGGACCGAACGCTCTCACCGTAGCCCACAGCGAGTCCCCGACCGTCGGCTCGGGCGCGCCTGGTGGGAGTGGATCAGGGACGATCCGCAGCGAGACGGCCACGCGCGGCGCCACGGTCTCGCGCGACCGCGGCGGCTCCGGGGACTCCTGCGCCCGGAGTGGCGAGGCGAGCGCGAGGAAGGCCAGCGTCCAGGTGAGCCCTCGATGACGACACGGCCGCCTCATCGACGCGGCCTCCGCCCTCGGGCACGCGTCCGCGCGCGCTCGCGCGCCTCGAAGAACCGCCGCATCGGCTCCACCCAGTCGGCCAGCGTATCGATCGACACCGCGTCGATGGCCGCACTGTGGAAGGCCGCGCGGCGGGCTCCGGTCGCCTCAGCAGCAGCAGCCGAGTAGGCGCTGCGCACGCGTTCCGAGGACGTGTCCAGCCATCGCCGCGCCCCAGATTCCGGCTCGACGACCTCGATCAGCCCCACGCGGGGCAGCTCGCGATCGCGACGGTCCTCGAGGACGAGCGCGATCACATCGTGCCGCACCGCGAGCGCGGCCAGCGGCTTCTCGTATCCTTCATCGAGGAAATCGGACAGCAGGAACACGACGCTCCGGCGGTGCAGGACGCGTGTCAGGAAACGGATCGCTTCCGTCAGGTCGGTGCCCCGCGCCGGCGGATCGAACGACAGGATGTCCCGCACCAACCTGAGGACGTGGGTCTTCCCCTTCTTGGGTGGCACGTAGCGCTCGATTCCCTCGGCGAACAAGAGCGCCCCCGCGCGATCGTTGTTGCGATTGGCCGCCAGTCCCAGGACTGCCGCCACTTCCGCGGCGCGCTCGCGTTTGAGAGCGCCCTGGGTCCCGAACCGCGTCGAGGCGCTTCCGTCGACCGCGAGGATGACGGTCAGCTCGCGCTCCTCCGCGAACTGCTTGACGTAGGGAATGCCACGGCGCGCGGTCACGTTCCAGTCGATCGTCCGAACGTCGTCGCCGGGCTGGTACTCCCGCACTTCGGCGAACTCCACGCCCCGCCCCTTGAAGACGCTCTCGTACTCGCCCGAGAAGATGTCGTTGACGAGATGACGGGTCTGGATCTCGAGCAGCCGGACCTTGTGGGCCAGCTCGGCGGCGCTCACGGCACGTCGATGCGCTCCAGGAGCCGGGTGAGGAGGGTGTCCGGGTCGACGCCCTCCGCCTCCGCCTCGTACGTAAGCAGGAGTCTATGCCGGAGAACGTCCCGCGCCACGCTCTTCACGTCGTCGGGCGTCGCGTAGGCCCGGCCGCGCAGGAAGGCATGGGCCTTGGCGGCCCGGGTCAGGAAGATCCCCGCGCGCGGTGACGCGCCGAAGGCGATCAGGGGCTTGATGTCCGCCAGATCGAAGGCCTCCGGGTCGCGGGTCGCCTCCACCAGATCGAGGATGTACTCGACAATCTTGCCGTCCACGTAGACGCCGGACACGACGGCCCGCGCGCGCAGGATGCGCTCGGGGCCCACGACCGGACGGACCTGGGGCAGCGCGGCGCCCGACATGCGCGCGATGATCTCGCGCTCCTCGGAGCGCGCCGGGTACGAGACCTGAAGCTTCAGCATGAAGCGGTCGACCTGGGCCTCGGGGAGCGGATACGTCCCCTCGTGCTCGATCGGGTTCTGGGTCGCGAGGACCAGGAACGGCTCCTCGAGCAGGTGGGTGGTCTCCCCCAGCGTGACCTGCTTCTCTTGCATCGCTTCGAGCAGCGCCGACTGGACCTTGGCCGGGGCGCGGTTGATCTCGTCGGCGAGCAGGAGGTTCGTAAACACCGGACCCTTGTGGACCGCGAACTCCCCTCGCTGCGGGTGATAGATCATCGTCCCTACGAGATCCGCGGGAAGGAGGTCGGGGGTGAACTGGATGCGCTGGAAGTTGCAGTCGATGGCGGAGGCGAGCGTGCGGACGGCCAGCGTCTTGGCGAGTCCCGGCACGCCCTCGAGCAGCACGTGGCCGTCCGAGAGCAGCCCGATCAGAAGGCCCTCCAGAAGCGCTTGCTGGCCGACCATCACGCGGCGCACCTCGGTCAGGAGCTCCTGGACGAACGCGTTCTCCTGGGCCACGTGGGCATTTCTCTCCTCGAGCGTGGCCTGCGTCGCGTAGGCGGACTCTTCGAGCATGCCACTCCTTCGTGGAGATTGAAGCGCGCCGGCGGCGCGCGGTGCCGGCTTCCAGTACCGGCCGCCGCAGGCGAATGTTCCTCGCGGGCTCGCCGATCGGCGATGGGCCGGAATCACGGAAGATACGAGCCCTCGGAGACGACCCGCCAGCCGCTTGAGGTGCAGCGCGCGGTGATCGAGCCGAGCCGATCGGTCCGGTGGACGACCGCTCCGATTTGCTCGAAGCGGAGGAGGGTCTCGCGATGGGGGTGACCGTAGCGGTTCCCCGCGCCCGCGGATACGACCGCGATCTCGGGTCGGACACGGTTGAGGAAAGCCGCCGAGCTCGAGTGACGGCTGCCGTGGTGGCCCGCGTGCAGGAGCTCGGCCCGGAGCGAGTCGCCGAGCGCCGCGATCAGCGCCGTTTCGCCCGGCACGCCGAGGTCACCG
>DASQEN010000207.1:0-2895 GCA_035633635.1 Gemmatimonadota bacterium
ACGGAAGGCCTCCATTCCAATTCGGCCGTCCTCGTTCGCCGGGAGATGAGTGAACCAACCATCAGCGATTTTCGCGATTCGTCGCAGCGCTGGCTCGACCACCGTCTGCGTCACCCGGTCCCAGCCGCCTCCCATCCAAATGGGAATCGGTCGCTGCACCGGCAGCGGGTTCAGTCCGGCGCGATCGATCCGATGCCAGCGACCATTGATGTCGACGACCTCCTGTGTCCAGAGCGCGCGCAGGACAGCGATCTGCTCCTCGATCCGCCCCCCGCGGTCCTTGAAGTTCATGCCCAGCGCTTGGTACTCGACCTGATTCCAGCCAATACCGACACCGAGGATCAGCCGACCGCGAGAAAGGACATCAACCTCCGCCGCCTGCTTCGCCACCAGCGCCGTCTGTCTCTGGGGCAGCACGATGACGGCTGTCGCTAGCTTTATGCGATTCGTGATGGCAGCGAGGTAACCGAACAGCACGAGGGGTTCATGGAACAGCGAGCGGTGGTCGTAGACGCCCGTCCAGCCCCCTGGCCTGCTCGAATCAGCCCCGAGGACGTGGTCGAAGATCACCAGATGGTCGAACCCAAGCTCCTCGACCGTCCGGGCGTACTTCACGATGACCTCGGGATCAATTCCGACCTCGAGCTGCGGAAAGACTGCACCGACCTGCATGGCGGTCAGTATCGCGGCGCTGGCTAGCTAGGGGAGAGCGCTCCGGCGGACCCAGGCGTCCGCGCCGAAGACGCCGTCGAGCAGAACGACGAAGGCACCCTGCGCGGGACTCAGCCCGCCCGTGAGGTCGATCCGTACGATCCGCGACCCGCCGAAGCCGATGGCGGTTCGTTTGTCGGCACTGACGACGGCGCGCCGGAGGAGGCTCGATGAGGCGAGGCTCGTCGAACGCGGACCGACGAGGTACTGGGTCTGGTCGACCCCGACGTGCATGAGATAACGCGCGTCAGGCCAGATACCGTCGAGGCGGATAGTTCCAGCGACCTCGAGGCGCCCGCCCGCCCGCAGATCCTTTCCATCCGGCAGGACACTCCATACGCTCGGGTTCGTGACGAAGAGCCCCGTGGCATTGCCGGTCGCGGTGACGAGGCCCGTGAGGAAGTGGACGCGAGTCCCGTCGAAGAACGGTGACGCGGCGGGCCGGTCCACGAGCTTGCGGAACGGCTCTTTCGGCTCCCGCACCACACCGAGCACCCCTGTGTCCGACTCGACGAGCACCTCGTCATCGCTGAGCCAGTCACCGGCGAACGAGTTCCCGACGTTGTCCACGCGCACGAGCTCGCGGCGCTCGAGCGACCCTATCCACAGCTCGCTCTTCCCATCCGTGGATCGCTGCAGCGTCGCGGCGACCCGTTTCCCCGAAGGAGACCATCGCTGATCGATCACGCGGAATCCCGCGTTACGCAGCTGTCCCACGCCTGGGATGTCGATACGCGTGCCGTCGAGCTTGACCACACCGATGCTCTGATCAGTCACGTACGCGACGGCGCTTCCGTCACCAGTCCAGCGAGTGCCGAACGGGCGCGAGGTGTTCGCGGGAAGCGTCGCGAGCGATCGCGCCTCGGACCCATCCAGGTTTGCGGCCCAGAGCACGAAGCCGCCCGCTGGGGTCTGCCGCCAGTACGCGAGCCGTCCGCTCGAGGAAAGCTGCGCAGCTCCGCTCGTCCCCAGGCTTGGTGCCGACGCGGCTCCGCTGCCCGCGTCGACCGTCGTGAAGACGAGCGCGATAGAACCCGCCGCTATGACGGCTGCGGTCGCGACGTACGGCAGGAGCGCCCTGGAGTGCCCCACGTCCTCAATAATCGCTGAGTGGCGGATCCTCTCTCGGCCGCGAAGACCTTTATGGCGGCTCTCGAGGCTAACGACGCGGAAAAAGCCGCCGCGGTGTGTGCCGAGGACGTTGCGATCGAGCTTCCCGGCGGCGACCGTCAGCTCGAGGGCCGCGAGGGCGCCAAACAGCTCATCCGGATGGCGCCGCCGTTCGTGCGGGTGGTGCGTGAGGAGTCGGTGATGGGAACCACGGTCATCCTGCGCGGCCTGACGCGCTCGCCCGGCCACTTCGCCAACTACACGACCTGGACCTTCGAAACCGATGGCGCGCTGATAACGCACGTCACGTTCACGTGGAGACCGGCGAACTAAGGCTCACCGGCGCACGGTCGACGTCGGCGCCGCGGGTCCTGTCCCGGGGTCGGGTCGCGCGCTCGCCTACCGGTCCGCTACGCCCGCGTCTGCCCCAAAGCTCGGCGACGCGGCCGGTCAAACGGCTCGCGCACAACCCGCTCCCCCGTGCCACCCGCGGGCGCCGGTGCCACCCGCGCCGCCATCGGCCTAGTCCTAGATCTCGACATATCTGAAGGAGCGCGGGATCTTCGCTAACCCGAAGTCGGCGACCGGTCGTGGTTTGCGATAGCGACGAGGCTTGCTGACCGGTAGTGCCCAGCCCTTAGAGGTGTGGCGCTCCGCGATGCCGAGCGTGCACTCGCCGACGACCGACCCCGTGCCGACGACCGCGAGGTAGGCGCGGGCCGGCAGCTTCTTTGGCGGGAAACGGCGATGGTCCCGGTCGCGCTCGCCTGAGAGGAGCGCTTCGGCGTTTTCGGCGGTGGTCGCGAGGACGATGGCAGAGGACATGGGCTCCCTCCGAGAAGCGTGGTCCTCCTACCTAGCGGACCTGCCTTGCGCGGTATTTCTTGTCGATCGCGGCCATGTCGCCCGGCCGGACGCCCTCGAAGAACGCGAAGGTCTCCTGGAGGAACGTTGTCTCCGAGTTTGCCTTCTTGCGATCGTCGTCGGTGTCTTCGGCAGAAACGGCCTGCACCTGCCACGCAAACCCGAGCACGTTGCGGAAGACCACCAGGGCGCGCTCCAGGTGAAACGGCG
>DASQEN010000208.1:0-3509 GCA_035633635.1 Gemmatimonadota bacterium
CATCCATGCGCTTTCGGACGCGGACGTCAACAAGCTGCGGCAGGTGATCGAGAAGGACTACAAGGTCGAGGGCGCACTGCGGCAGGAAGTGAACATGAACATCAAGCGGTTGATGGACATCGGCTGCTACCGCGGCCTGCGCCACCGTCGCGGCCTGCCAGTCCGCGGCCAGCGCACGCACACCAACGCGCGCACGAAGAAGGGCCCGCGTCGGGCGATCGCCGGCAAGAAGAAGGCGACGGCCAAGAAGTAGCCGTCACGAAAGGAGCGACATGGCGAAGGGTCCCAAGGCGAAGAAGAAGTCCCGCGTGATCGAGGCGGAGGGCGTCGCGCACATCCAGGCGACGTTCAACAACACGCTCATCACGATCAGCGACATGCAGGGCAACGCGATCACGTGGGGGTCGGCGGGAAAGAGCGGGTTCAAGGGCTCGAAGAAGTCCACCCCGTTCGCCGCTCAGATCGCCGCCGAGAACTGCGCCAAGGAGGCGCTGGGTCTCGGTCTCAAGCGGGTTCACGTCCGAGTCCAGGGACCCGGGTCCGGACGCGAGTCGGCGATCCAGGCGCTTCAGGCCGCGGGGCTTTCGATCCGGTCGATCAAGGACGTCACTCCGATACCCCATAACGGCTGCCGGCCGCCGAAGCGCCGGCGAGTGTAGTTCGACGAGGCTTCCGCTCAGAGCGTAACAGGAGAGAGAATGGCGCGTCATACCGGTCCGGTTTGCAAGCTCTGTCGCCGTGAGGGGCAGAAGCTGTTCCTGAAAGGCACGCGGTGCTACACGGAGAAGTGCGCGATCGAGCGCCGGGGCTATCCGCCCGGCGTCCACGGGCGCATGGCAGGTCGGCGGCGTAAGCAGTCGGAATACGCCACCCAGCTTCGCGAGAAGCAAAAGGTCAAGCGCATCTACGGCGTGCTGGAGTCGCAATTCGAGAACTATTTCACGAGGAGTGCCAAGACGCCCGGCGTCACCGGCGAGAACCTGCTGATCATGCTCGAGCGCAGGCTCGACAACATGATCTATCGCCTTGGTCTGGCGCCGTCCCGCAAGGCCGCCCGTCAGCTGGTGCGGCACCGCCACATCAACGTAAAAGGGCGCGTGGTGGACGTTCCCTCGTACCAGGTGTCTCCCGGCGAGCGGATCCAAGTCAAGGAGAAGAGCCGCGAGATGCCGTTGATCCTAGGGTCGATCGAGAGCCGCGGGAAGGAAGCTACCTTGCCCTGGCTGGAGGTCGATTTCAAGTCCCAGTCCGGCAGCATGGTCGTGATGCCGACCCGCGAAACGATCCCGATCGCGGCCGAGGAGCAACTGATCGTGGAGCTGTATTCGAAGTAAGCGCGGGAACCGATCGGTCTCGCGGGCCGCGAATCCGATGAGATGACGGAGGAAGGAATGGCTCTGGAGAACTTCATTCTCCCCAAGCGCGTAGAGAAGAACCCCGGCTCGTTGAGCAACACCCACGGGGAGTTCCACGTACAGCCGTTGGAGCGGGGCTTCGGCCTGACGCTCGGCAACGCGCTGCGCCGGGTCCTGCTGTCGTCGCTGGAGGGCGCGGCAGTATGGGGCGTGCGCATCGACAACGTGCTGCACGAATTCTCCACGATCCCCGGCGCGGTCGAGGACACCGCCGAGGTCGTCATGAACCTCAAGAAGCTCGTGATCACTATGGCCGACGGGGTGGAGGAGTCGACGTTGCGGCTCTCGCGTAAGGAGCGGGGAGACGTCACGGCCGCGAACTTCGAGGACAATGCCCAGGTGTCTATCTTGAATCCGGGTCTCCACCTGCTGACCATGGACGAGAACAAGAAGCTCGCGATGGAGGTTCACGTGAAGCGCGGTCGCGGGTATGTCCCGTCCGATCAGCACGAGCATGAGCGCCGCAAGGAGATCGGATTCATCCCGGTCGACTCGATCTTCAGCCCCGTCACGCGCTCCAACTTCCGTGTCGAGAATACGCGCGTCGGGCGCCGCACGGACTATGACAAGCTCACCGTCGACGTGGAGACCAACGGCGCCATCGACCCCGAGCGGGCGATCGCGCAGGCAGCGGAGATCCTGCGCACCCACTTCGAGTACTTCCTGTCGTTCGAGATGCCCGGCGAGGAGATGGAAGGGGAGCTCGAGGCGAAGCACAACCGCTTCAAGGAGCTGTTCGCCCGCCCCGTGGACGAGCTCGAGCTCTCGGTCCGGTCGGGCAACTGCCTCAAGGCCTCGAACATCCGCACGCTCGGCGACCTTGTGCAGAAGAGCGAGTCGGAGATGCTCCAGTTCCGGAACTTCGGAAAGAAGTCGCTCACCGAGATCTCGGAAATCCTCCAGCGCCACGGCCTCACGTTCGGCATGAGCGTGCGTCGGAACCCGGCCTCCGGGGACTACGAGGTGCAGGACAGGGAAGAGCTGCGTCGCCTGCCCGACGTCCAGTGGGACGAGGAGGAAGAGCTCGACGTCGAGTTCCCGGACGGGGGCGAGGAGGAGTAGGGCAATGCGCCACGGGAACAAGGGCAACAAGCTGAGCCGGCACACGGCGCACCGCAGCTCCATGCTGCGCAACCTCGTGACCAGCCTGTTCGAGCACGGCAGGGTCGAAACGACCCGCGCAAAAGCGAAGGCCGCGCGGCCGGTGGCCGAAAAGCTCGTGACCCTGGCCAAGCGCGGTGACCTCCACGCGCGACGCCAGGCGGCGGCGTTTGTGCGAGGACCGGAGGTTGTGCAGCACCTGTTCGACTATTGGGCCGGCCTCTACGGCGATCGCCAAGGCGGGTATACGCGGATCCTGCGCGGGGGTTTTCGCCCCGGAGACGGCGCGGAGATCGCTCTGCTGGAGCTCATCGGGCCGGACGGCGGCACGGCGGCGCCGCCCAGACCGCGACAGACGACGCCCGCCGAGTAGGCGGGCGACGCATCACGGCTCGGTACGCATTCGCGCTGGCGGCGCTGGTGGCGCCCGCCGCGTTGGCCGCCCAGCCCGCCCCCACCCGCGGGCCACAGGGCGCGGTCCTCGAGATCGTCGAGTTCAGTGACTTCCAGTGCCCGTACTGCGCGCAGGCGCGGCCCGTGATCGACTCGCTGCTGAGCGCCCATCCGGACGACGTGCGCCACGTCTTCCGCCACTTCCCGCTCCCCATCCACGAGCACGCCGCGCGCGCAGCCCAGGCCGCCCTCGAGGCCCAGCGGCAGGGCGAGTTCTGGTCCTATCACGCCCTTCTCTTCGAGAACCAGGCTGCGCTGGCGGACACCGAGCTGGTGGGGTACGCGGAGGCGATGGGGCTGGACTCGGAGGCGTTCGAGCGTGCGCTCGCCGAGGGAACGCACCAGCAGCGCATGCACGAGGACATGGATCTCGGACTATCGCTGGCGGTTACCGGGACGCCGACGTTCTTCGTCAACGGCTTTCGCCTTCAAGGCGTGCCGCCGATCTGGGTCTTCGAAATCGCGATCGAGGCGTTCCGGAAAGGGCTGGTCGAGCCGCGCCTGCTGGCGCCCGACTGATCCGAGCAGCGCCGCCTCAGG
>DASQEN010000209.1:0-9833 GCA_035633635.1 Gemmatimonadota bacterium
GCCTCACCGGCCGCGCCCTGGCCGAGGAGCAGCGCGTACGCCTCGACCACATCCCGGACGTGCGATACGTCCCGCGTGGGGTCGAGGTTCCCGATCTCGACCACGGCTGGTCCACAACCCGATTCCGCCCGAGCGATCCGCCGGGCTACGGACGGGAACACGAAGCGCGGGTCCTGCCCCGGGCCCGTGTGCGGGAATGCCCGAACGCGGACGACCTCGAGGTCATAGCCGCGCCAGTACTGGGCCCCGATCAGGTCCTGCGCCGCTTTGCTGGCGCCGTAGGGGCTCACCGGAGCCAGCGGCGCGCTCTCCGACACCGGCCCGTCCGCGACCGAACGCCGGCCGTACACCTCGCTCGAGGTCACGACGAGCACGCGCTGGACGCCCGCCTGCCGGCACGCCTCCAAAACGTGAAGCGTGCCCAGCGCGTTGACCGCAAACGTCTCGCCCGGCCGCTGAAACGCCGCCGCAACGCTGGTTTGCCCCGCCAGGTGGACGAGCGCGTCGGGGGCGGCCTCGGAGACCACGCCTTCGACCCGGTCAGGGTTCCGCACGTCGCACGACCACACCCGCTCGACGCCCTCGATGTCCCCGGGCTCGAGCGAGGACCCGACAACCTCATGCTCCCCCGCCGCCAGGAAAGCGGCAAGGTGCCGGCCCGCGAACCCGTCGATACCGGTCAGGAAGATGCGCATGGGAGCATTCGGTCGCGGGTCGAGACGGAGCTGGCCCTCAGGAGGACGGTGGGTGGTGAAGATACTGGAGCCGGGTCCACAACGCCCGCTCGCCTTCGGTCGGGGTCTGGTCTCGACGGCGCATAGCGGTCTCTGCCGTCGAGAGGAACGCGTCCAGCCGCACGCGCACCCGCGCCTCGCCGTCGTCCCACGAGAAGTCGGGGAGCCAGGCGGCCGAAACCCCGCTTCCGAACAGATGGCCCCCGGGTCCGATCCGCGCGCCGCACGTCAGCCGGGTGCCGATCCCGGTCTTGACGTGGTCCCCGAGAAAGGCGCCAACCTTGAGGAGCCCGGTGTCGATCCTCCCCTCGGGGCCGTCCACACGCACCGGCCCGTACGTGTTCTTGAGGTCGCTGGTCACCGTGGATGCGCCGAGGTTCGCCCACTCGCCGACGAACGAGTGGCCGACGAAGCCGTCGTGCGCCTTGTTGCAGAAGCCCTGAAACACCGACTGCTCGACTTCGCCCCGCACCTTGCAGCGCTCGCCGATCGAGGTGCCGTGGCCGACCTCGCCACCGAGCACCGCGCTCCCCGGCCCGACGTAAAGGGGCCCGCGGAGGAGCGCGTGGGAGTCGATCCTGGCGTCCCGGTCGAGGACGATCGGTCCCTCGCGCGCGTCGAGGACGACGAACGGACCGATCGCGACACCGGGTCCGACCCTGAGGTCGTCGCCGAGAAGCACGAAGGGGTCCACCCCGGAGACCGCATCGGCGCCCTCGAAGTCCTCGGCATCGTACACGACGAGCTCGGGGTTCGCTGCCATCGTCTGCCAGATCGAGCCGCACAGGGTTCCGCCCGCCTCGACGGTCGGGAGGCCCATGTCGAGCGCGGCGTCGTAGAGCGAGCCGCCCCAGCGCGGGCCGCCTGTTCGCGCCGCGAGCTCCCTGGCGCGGGTCGCGTCGAGCCGCCACGCGACCGGCTCGCCGTCCGAGCGGTACTCCGCCGGCTCGTCGCCGAACGACCAGCCACGGGGCGGCACCCAGGTCGCCATCGCCACGCGCCAGCCGGAGCCTGTGCCGGGCGGGTCGTTGACGGGCGGCGGGTCGCCCGAACGAAACGCGCAGCCGGCGACGTCCTCGTCGCAAAGGAGCGCGCCGACGGGGGCGTGGCGCTCGCTCCAGCGGGCGCGGAAGGTGCGGGTGCCGGCGAGCAAGTCGGCCGCCGGCCGGGTCGCCGCCAGGGGCCAGAACGGGTCCCGCGGCGGATCGAGGAGGACGAGCGGAACGCTCAAGGCGTCGTACGGATCGTGGTCCGGACCGCCCACGCGTCCGGCCACCCGAGACCGGCCATGCGCTCCCGGAGCAAATCGGCCGCGGCGCGGTCGGAGAAATCGCCGACCCGCACCTTGAACCAGGGATCGTCCCGCTCGACGTAGACCGGCGTCTGGTCGCCGAGGGCGTCCTGAACCCGGGTCGCGGCGGCCGATGCCTCGGCCTCGGCGCGCGAAGCGAAGGCCTGGACCCGCCAGCCGGTGGCGAGGACCCCGGCTTCCGCGCCGACTGTGGCCGGTTGGACGGTCTCTAGCTCGGTGGCCGGGCGGATCTCGCCGGTCACGACCGTCTCGCGCTCGACCCGCGCCGTGTCGGGCTGGGACTCCTCGAGCGTGTCCGCGACGAGCGCTCCGTCGGGGGAGACGTGGCCGACAACGGTGGCGCCTTCCGACCCGGCTCCTTCCCCCGCCGCTGGCTGTCCGGACGCAGGGTCCCTCGCCGTCTCCGGGGGCGGGGCCTCCTCCCGATAGCGGGCGGGCATGCACACGGCCGCAACGAAGAGCGACAGGGCCAGTAGCGCCAAAGCCGTCGATGAGAGACTCCGCGCTGCGCGGCTCATCGGCGGGCGCGGGCGTCAGCGAGCGACTGGACGAAGGGCTTGAGCTCGTGGAGGCGGTCGCGCGGGACGACCAGCGTCTCGTCGCCGCTCCGGACGATCACGCAGTCCGCGATCCCCAGCGCGGAAAGGCGCCCCGAGGGGCACCAGGCGATGACGTCGTGGCACTTCTCGAGCACGACGTCGCCGACACGGACGTTCCCGTCGGCGTCCGATTCCAGCCAGCGGGCGAGCGCCTCCCACGACCCCACGTCATCCCAGTCCCATCCGCGGGCCGGCATCACGACCGCGCGCTCGGTCTGCTGCATGATCCCGTAATCGATCGAGGTCGATTCGACTGCCGCGTAGAATCCTTCGAGAGCCGCACGCGGATCTTCGCGCCAGGCCGTCACCGCCGAGTCGATCGTCCGGCGCATCAGCGGCAGGTGCTCGGCATACTCCTCGAGGAAAACGCGCGCCCGGCCGCAGAAAAGCCCGCTGTTCCATGTGTGGCGGCCGTCCTGCCACAGCTCGCGCGCGGCCGCGGCATCGGGCTTCTCGACGAACGACGCGACCTCGAACGCTTCGACCGTGCGGCTCCGGAGCGGATCTCCCCGCCGCACGTAGCCGTAGCTCGTCTCGGGGCGGTCGGGGACGATGCCGAACAGGACCAGCACCGGCTCCTCGGCCGCGAGCCGGAAAGCCTCCTCGACCGTGGCGCGGAACGCGGCCGTGTCGCCGATCGCGTGGTCGGCCGGAAGCACGAGCAGGATCGAGTCGGGCTCGCGGGCGGCGAGGAGCCCGGCCGCGAGGCCGATCGCGGCGGCGGTGTTCTTGGGCTCGGGCTCGCCGATCACGTGGGCGCGGGGCATCTCCGGAAGCTCGGCCGCGACCCGCTCTGCGATCGCCGCGCTGGTCAGGACCAGCCACCGCTCCGGCGGTACCAGACCTTCCAGCCGGTCCGCCGTCTCGCGCACCATCGTGCGGTCGGAGATGAGGGGTAGGAGCTGCTTGGGTCGCTCGGGCGTCGAGGCGGGCCAGAACCGCTCTCCCACGCCGCCCGCGAGGATGACCGCGTGGTTCACGCGCGCCAACGTAGCCCGCGCGCGGCGAGACGGTCAAGCGAAGTCGCAGCGCCTGCCTATCCCTGCCGGGCCAGATCGGCGTCGCGGGCGGCGAGGCGCTCGATCCAGTGGCGGATCGGGGCGTTCTCGGGCCGCTCGAGGATGGGGTCGCCGTCCACCAGGTCGAAGGCCGCGTCCCGCGCCGCGGCCAACAGATCGACATCGCGCTCGAGGTCGGCGATCCGGAAGTCGGGCGTTCCGTGCTGGCGGGTGCCGAACACGTCGCCCTGGCCGCGGAGCCGAAGGTCCTCCTCGGCGATCACGAACCCGTCGTGGGTCGACGCGAGGACCCGCGCCCGCTCGCGCGCGCCGGCGCCCGCTTCCTCGGAGATCATGAGGAAGCAGTAGGCGGCGCGCTCCCCGCGCCCGACTCGTCCGCGGAGCTGGTGGAGCTGCGAGAGGCCGAACCGCTCGGCGTGTTCGACAACCATGAACGTCGCGTTCGGAACGTCGACCCCGACCTCGACGACCGTCGTCGCGACGAGGAGGTCGATGTCCCCGGCCTCGAACGCGCGCATGACCCGGTCCTTCTCGTCCGATGCCACGCGGCCGTGAAGGAGCGCTACCCTGGCCGCCGGGAACCGTGCGGTCAGCGCCTCATAGCCCGAGGTCGCGTCCCTGAGGTCGATCGCTTCGGACTCCTCGATCAAGGGATACACGACGTAGCCCTGCTCGCCTGCCGCCAGCCGCTCGGCGATGAACCCATAGAGTCGCTCGCGCTGGCCCTCGCCGAGCACGCGGGTCGCGACCGGCTTGCGGCCCGGCGGCATCTCGTCGATCCGCGAAACGTCGAGGTCGCCGTAGAACGTGAGCGCGAGCGAGCGCGGGATCGGGGTCGCGGTCATGACGAGGACGTCGGGCACCGCGCCCTTACGGGTGAGCGCCAGCCGCTGCGCGACACCGAAGCGGTGCTGCTCGTCGATGATCGCGAGGCCCAGCCGCCGGAACTCCACCCCTTCCTGGATCAGCGCGTGGGTCCCGATCGCCAGGTCGATCGCGCCCTCCGCGAGGCCGCCGACGATCCGCTGCCGCGACTTGCCGCCGACGCTGCCGGTCAGGAGCGCGGCCTGGACCGGCGCGTCGCCCAGGAGCCGGCCGATCGTCCGCGCGTGCTGTTCGGCCAGGATCTCGGTCGGCGCCATGAGTGCGCCCTGAAAGCCGCTTTCGACCGCGCGCAGGAGCGCGAGCAGCGCGACGACGGTCTTCCCCGAGCCGACGTCGCCCTGGAGGAGCCGGTTCATCGGCCGCGTGGAACGCATGTCGCGGTAGATCTCGGCCAGGGTCCGGCGCTGGGCACGGGTCAGCTCGAACGGAAGCGCGCGGCCGACCCGAGGAACGATCTCCCCCTCGGCCGCCATCGCGATCCCGCTATCCGGACGCCGCCGCTCGACCGCCTTGAGCGCCAGCCTTAGCTCCCACCAGAAGAGCTCCTCCCACGCGAAGCGGCGCCGTGCGCGGTCGCGGGCGATCGGGGTCTCGGGCCAATGGAGGTCGACTAGCGCGACGCCGAGCGGCGGGTGGCCGTAATGCTCTAGGAGCCCCACGGGCAGAGGGTCTTCGACCGGGCCCAGCCTGTCGAGCGCAGTCCGCGTCCAGCCGCGGAGCGCCTTCTGGGTCACGTTCCCGGTCAGGGGATAGATCGGCAGGAGGCCGGCGGGCGCGCCCTCCCCCTCCTCCTCCTCGACGACGTCGAACTCCGAGGGCGAGACCTGGAGTCGTCCCTGGAACCGGGTCACCGCGCCGATCGCCCTGAGCCGCTGGCCGCGCGCGACCTGGCCGGCGACCCAGGGCTGGTTGAACCACACCAACGGCACTCCGCCGGTGCCGTCCTCGAGGAGCGCGGAGACCATGCTCCTCCGACCGCGGAGCTTCCGCTCGCCGATGGTCCGGACGTCTCCGACCACCGTCGAGGTCTCGCCCGCGCGGAGGTCGCGGATCGGCGTGACGTGGCGGGCGTCGAAGTAATCGCGCGGGTAGTGGAGAAGGAGGTCGCCGATGGTACGCACGTCGAGCCGCGCCAGGTCCTCGGCCTTCCGCGGGCCGACGCCCGGCAGAAAGCGGATGTCGTCATGGAGCCCTAGCGGGCCGCTCAGCGGAGGAGACCTTCCGCGAAGGCCGCGGGGTCGAACGGCGCCAGGTCATCCGGGCCCTCGCCGAGCCCTACGAACTTGACCGGCACGCCGATCTCGCGGCGGACCGCTACCACGACCCCACCCCGCGCGGTGCCGTCCAGCTTGCAGACGACGAGGCCGGTGATCGGGAGCGCCGCGGCGAACGTGCGCGCCTGCGCGATCGCGTTCTGCCCGGTGGTGGCGTCGAGACATAGTAGGGTCTCATGGGGCGCGCCTTCCAGTCTCTTGCCCGCCACCCTGGCCACCTTCGCGATCTCGGCCATGAGATCGGCCTGCGTGTGGAGCCGCCCGGCCGTGTCGGCGAGCACGTAGGTCGCGCCGCGGCCAATCGCGGCGTCGACCGCGTCGTAGACGACCGCGGCGGGGTCGCCGCCCGCCTGCCCGGTCACGACCGGCGCGTCCAGCCGCGAGCCCCACTCGCGCACCTGCTCGATCGCGCCGGCACGGAACGTGTCGGCGGCGGCGAGCAGGACCGACTCGCCGCGCTCCTGGAGCCGATGAGCGAGGCGCGCGAGCGTGGTCGTCTTGCCGACCCCGTTGACGCCGACCAGCAGCACGACGGTGGGCGGCTCGGCCGCGCGCGCGAGCTCGACGTCCGCGCCACCCTCCTCGAGGAGCTCGACAAGGCACGCCTTGAGAAAGTCCTTGAGCTCCCGCTCGGTCTTGAGCTTCCCCTTCTTCGCTTCGGTCTCGACCGCCTCGGTCAGGTGGAGGGTCGCCGGAACACCGAAGTCGGCTGCGAGGAGCCGCTCCTCGAGCGTCTCGATCGCGGCCTCGTCGACTCCCTTGACGAGGATCGCGACGTCGATGAGCGCGACGTCCTTGATTCGCTGCCAGAGACCTTTCTTCGGCGCGAAGCCGCGGTCCTCCTCGCGCCGCTCGATCCGCTGGTTCACGCCGCTCCTCCCCGCCTGCTACCTTGGTGGCCCATGTCGATCGTCACGTTCCTCTCCGACGTCCATCTCGGCGCCCATTCCGCTCCGGTCGAAGCGGCCAAGGAACGTGATCTCATCGCCTTTCTCGACCGGCTGGAGCCGGGCTCCACGCTATACCTGCTGGGCGACGTTTTCGACTTCTGGTTCGACTACGCCGAGCCCCCGCGGCGGCACGGCGCGGTCCTCCGCGCCCTCCAGCGTGCTCGCGGCCGGGACGTCGCGATCGCGTTCATGGGCGGAAACCACGACTACTGGGTGCGTGCCGGCCGCGGGCCGGGGTGGCTCGAGCGCGAGCTCGGCATCCAGGTCCTCGACGACCCCCACGTCGCGCGCCACGACGGTCTCGCGCTCCTCCTCACCCACGGCGACGCGCTGGGCGGCGCGCGGGGGGGCTACCGCTGGGTCCGGGCCGTGCTCCGCAACCCCGCGTCGATCTACGCGTTCCGGCTGCTCCCGGCGCGCGCTGGGCACTGGCTCGCCGACCGCACGTCGGCGGAGAGCCGCGGCCGGCACGACGAGGCCGATCTCGCGCGGCACCGCGACCGGCTGCGCGCCGCCGCCACCCGCGAGCTTCAGCGCGGCGAGGTCGGCGCGGTCGTCGCCGGCCACGTCCACTCGCCCGAGCGGAGCGAGCTCGGCGGGGGCGTCTACCTGAATCTCGGCGACTGGACGATCCATCGCACGTACGGCCGGATGGAGGACGGGCGGCTCTCGATCGAGCGCTTCGACGCCGGCGTTCCGCACCGCGGATCGGCGACCTAAGCCGAGCCGGCGGCCACGACCTCGACCCCGCCGATCCGGCCCCCCAGGAAGCGCTGCCCCACACGCAGGAACAGATCCGGCAGGTCGCTGACCAGGAAGCGGTGCGCGGGTTCGCCACCGTCGGCCTCGAGTTCCCGTTCCACGAGCAAGGCCGCGACCTCGCGCGCAGTCTCCTCGGCGGAGTCGATCAGCGTCACGCCGGAGCCGACCGCCTCGCCGATCACCGGCGCGAGCAGCGGATAGTGGGTACAGCCGAGGATCAGCGTGTCGATCCCGTCCTCCCGGAAAGGGGCCAGGTATTCCTCGGCGACCTGACGCGCGACCGGATGGTCGGTCCACCCTTCCTCCGCCAGCGGGACGAACAGCGGGCACGGGCGCGACACGACCTCGAGATCCGCATCGAGGGCGAGCAGGTGGTCCCGGTACGCGCCACTCTCGATCGTCCCGTAGGTGCCGATGACCCCGATCCTGCCGCTGGTCGTGCGGGCGACGGCGGCCCGCGCGCCCGGGCCGACCACGCCAACGATCGGCAGATCGAACTCCTGCCTCAGCACCGGCAGCGCGCGCGCGGTCGCGGTGTTGCAAGCAACGACGACCATCTTGACGTCGTAGGTCGTCAGTAGCCGGACGTTCTCGATCGAGAAGCGGGTAACCGTCTCCTTCGATTTGGGGCCGTACGGGACCCGCGCGGTGTCGCCGAAGTAGATCAACGACTCGCGCGGAAGCCGCTCCATCAGCGCGTGCATGACCGTGAGGCCGCCGATCCCCGAGTCGAACACCCCGATCGGCCGCTCCGCACCCGCGGCAGCCGGCGTCATCGGTCCCTTCCCACAGGAAGCCGGAGCGATGCCCGGATGCGTCCCGACGGTTGAGCCTCGACGTCGAGCGGATCGAGCTGCGCGGCCACGTACGCGTCCACCGCGCTGAAGATCACGGCGAGCGCCGCGTAGGCGTAGAAATCCTCCCGATGCCCCTCGATCTGCTCAAGGTCCGCGCGGATAATGCGCGCTTCGAGCGTCTGGCCGAACGCCTCCTCGGCGAGAATGGGGTCCTCGGGCAGGTCCGGCGGCGGGTCGGCGAAGAACGCCTCCCGGGCGACCTGCAGGTCGTCCTGGAGATCGAGCGCGTCGAGTTGCTGGCGGTAGCCGAAGTACGCAAAACCGACTTCCGCGAGCGCGAACCCGATCCCGCGGAACGGGTGGCCCGTGTGCCACTGGCCCCAGCCGGGGATGAGAAACGAGCGGATGGCAGCGTTCCGGGGGTTTCGCGGCAGCCGATCCTCGCTGGGAACGGCGGCAAGCTCGGCCTGCGCCGGGCCGCCGCGGAAGCGCGGGGCGAGGATCGGAATCGTGTCCGCCGTGGCGAGGCCGAACTGAAGGGTATCGAGCGGGATCGGCTCGGAGGGCCGCACGTCTTGCGCCGCCAGCGGTCCGGGAGCCCCCAGCATCAAGGCCGCCAGCACCAAGGCCGTCGGCAGGAGAGCGATACCCAAAAACCGACGCCGGGGATCCGCTCCCGACGTTCGAATCAAGTCTTCGGCCCCGCGATCGTGTACTCGAAGTCGGTTTCGAGAACCCCGCCCTCGATGTCGCAGCGCAGCGAGATCGTGCGGCCGGCGGAGATCCCCGCCGTCCCGGCGCTCCCCGTGAACGTCGGGTCGCCACCCACGATCTCGCATCCGGCCGCCTCGAGCAGCGCTTCAAGGTTCGAAATCGTGATCGTGAACGTCAGCGCTCCGCCGCTCGTCACCGTGCCGCTGATCGTTCCCGAACCTGCGAGCTGCTGGCACTCCTCGGTGGCCGTGATCGTGATGGTCCCCGAGAACGAGGTCCCAGTCTGACTCGTGATGTCGAGCTCGCCCGGACACGAGGCAAGTTCACCGAGTCCGGCCAGAGTTCCCGTGTGGGTGATCGAGTAGTGCCCCACGACGTTCGCGGCCGGCATGCCGGTCGGCCCGCCACCACCGCCTCCCCCGCACGCCAGGGATGCAGCCGCGGCCCAACTCAGCGCTCTTCCGACCATCGCCTTCGTCAGCATCGAGTCAATCTATCGCTCCCAGACTCCGCCAGCGAGCGCCGTTTGCGTGGAGAACTGCCGCAGCCAGATTGATTCGTGGTGCCTGGCATCCACTCCATCGTCTCAGCTCCGCTCCTGCCCGTCGCGCTGCTCGTGATCGGCTGCGCCACGGTGGAACTCGAGGATCTGTCGACCCCGAGCCCCGTCCCCCGAGGGTCGTGCGTGACGATCGGGTTCCTGGGGGGCATGGACGGATGGGACGACCGATCGAAGGCAGCCCGCCGCCTGGCTCTCGAACTTCGCGATCCGGCGGCGGGGCGTTAC
>DASQEN010000210.1:0-2552 GCA_035633635.1 Gemmatimonadota bacterium
GAGGATCGATGAAGGTGTTCACCCCCGGTCAGATTGCGGACCAGTCTCAGGGAAACAAGTACGAGGCCGTGATGGTGGCGTCCGCATACGCCAGAAAGCTGAACGAGCTGCCGAAGGAGGGCGGCAAGGAGTGGAAAAAGAAGTACACCACGCGGGCCCTGGAGGACCTGGCCACGGGCGAGATCGAGTACACGGTCGTGGACAAGCGCCGGGGGGAGTAGCCCCGTTCGAGCCGTTCGCTGGGCGTGTGTTCACGCTCGGCGTGAGCTCGGGCATCGCCTGCTACAAGGCCGTTGACCTTATGCGCGATCTGCAGCGCGCCGGCGCGCGCGTGCGGGTCGTGCTGACGCGGTCGGCGGCGGAGCTCGTGCGGCCGGCGCTGTTCGAGGCGCTTTCCGGCGAGCCGGCGGGAGTGGAGCTGTGGGAGGATTGGCCGGCGGCAGGGGAGGCTGGCGATTTCGCCCGGTTCCCGCATCTCGATTTCGCGCGCGGCATTGACGCGGTGATCGTGGCTCCGGCCACGGCCAACGTCATCGGCAAGGCGGCCGCCGGTCTGGCCGACGACCTTCTCTCGACGACCCTCGTCTCTGTCGACCCGACCCGGACTCCCGTAGTCCTCGTCCCGTCCATGAACGCAACGATGTACGAGAACCCGGCCGTGCGTGCGAACCGTGCGACGCTTCGGGAGCGGGGCTATGCGCTGCTGGCCCCTGGCGAAGGCGTGCTCGCTTGCGGCGAGGTCGGAATCGGCCGCTGGCCGGGCAACGAGCCCATCCTGGCGGCGCTCGACCGGCTGGTGAACGGGCGCGGGCGTCTGGCCGCGCGGCGGGTCGTCGTGACGGCGGGCCCCACGCAGGTAGACATCGATCCCGTGCGCGTGATCACCAACCGGTCCTCGGGGCGGATGGGGTTCGCGGTGGCCCAGGCGTGCTGGCGTGAGGGAGCCGAGGTCACGCTCGTCCATGGTCCGACCGCCATCGATCCCCCGCCGTTCGTGAAGGCGATCGCGGTCCGCACACCCGAGGAGATGGCCGACGCGGTCCGCGGCGCGCTCGAGGGCGCGGACCAGCTCTGGATGGCGGCTGCGGTGGCCGACTGGCGTCCGGTTCGCGCGGCGGACCACAAGCTCAAGAAGGCGGAGTGGGACGGCGTGCTGAAGATGGAACGGACGGAGGACATCCTCGCCCGCGCGGGGGTCGAGCGGGAGCCGGGGCTCACGCTGATCGGGTTCGCCGTCGAGACCGACGACGTGTCCGAGCGCGCGGAGGAGAAGATCGAGTCGAAGGGCTGCGACTGGCTCATCGTGAACAACCCGCTGGAGGAGGGAGCCGGGTTCGAGCACGAGACCAACCGCGTGTTCGTCCTCGGCCGCGACGGGTCCCGCAAGGAGTTCGAGCTCATGTCGAAGCGAGAGCTCGCCCACCGCCTGGTCGATTGGGTGCTGGACAGAAGCGGCGCCGAAGCGCCGGCGCGAAGCTGATGCGACGCGCGCAGTGAAGGGCGCGAGCGCGCCGGGCGAGGCCAGGGCGATGCTCGAGCGTGCCCGCCTCCTGGGGGAGCGACAGGTCTATCGGCTTCCACGTGCGGACGACGCGGCGACGAGCGCCCGATCGGTCTTTGACGAGACGGCGTGGGACGCTGTCCGGGCCGAGGCCTTAGAGTGCACGCGCTGCGACCTGTGCTCGACGCGGACGAAGGTCGTCTGGGGGAGCGGCACACCTCGGACCGGGATCATGGTCGTCGGGGAGGCGCCCGGCTATCACGAGGATCAGCAGGGCGAGGCGTTTGTCGGGCGGGCGGGGCAGCTATTGACGAAGATTCTCGAGGCGATCGGTTTCGGCCGCGACGAGGTCTTCATCACCAACGTCCTGAAATGCCGCCCGCCGGGGAACGCCGATCCCCAGCCGCATCAGGTCGCCCAATGCGAACCGTTTCTGATGCGGCAGATCGAGCTCATCGACCCGGTGGTGATCCTGACCCTGGGTCGGCACGCGGCGCGGACCTTGCTCCGAGACGACGGCTCGATGGCCAGCTTGCGCGGCCGGATCCACCGCTACGAGGGTGTGCCGCTGGTGGCGACGTACCACCCGGCGGCGCTCCTTCGCAACCCGGGCCTTAAACGCCCGACTTGGGAAGATGTCCAACTCTTGAAGAAGGTGTATGACGAGGAGATGACTGCGCGGAGAGAAGAAAATGGATGAAGTGAAGGCCGTGGCGGGGAGAAGCGTGACCCCGCTCCGTCCGCACGACCGGGTACCGCCACACAGCGACGAAGCCGAGATCTCCGTCCTGGGAGGGATGCTGATCGAGGAGACGGCCGCCGATTACGCGATGGAGAAGCTGGTCGACGACGACTTCTACCATCCCTCGCACCGCCTGATCTTCGAAGCCATCCAGCGGCTGCGCGATCAGGGCCACGCGCCGGACGCGCTGGCCGTCAGGGAAGAGCTGCAGCGGCACGGCAATCTCGATAAAGCGGGCGGCTCGGAGTACCTCGCCAGGATCGTGGAAATCGTGCCCACCGCTGCCAACATCGCCTACCATGCCAAGAT
>DASQEN010000211.1:0-4183 GCA_035633635.1 Gemmatimonadota bacterium
GGTCGTCCCCCAGGCCGCGCTGATCTACGACGGCGCGGGCAAGGCCTACGTCTACACGAACCCCGAAGGCCTCTCCTTCGTGCGAGAGGAGATCGCGGTCGACCGCATCGAGGGAGACCGTGTGCTCCTCACCGACGGTCCACCCGCCGGCACCGAGGTGGTGACGGTCGGAGCGGCCGAGGTGTACGGCGCCGAGTTGGAGATCGCAGGCTGACATTGACCGAGCACGGAGGTAGCAAGTAATGCGCTGGATCGTCGGACGAAGCCTGCGGTTCCGGTGGCTCGTGGTCTTCGCCGCCGCGGCGATGATGGCCTTCGGCGTCGCCCAGATTCCGAGCGCGAAGGTCGACGTCTTCCCCGAGTTCGCGCCGCCGCGAATCGAGATCCAGACCATCGCGCTCGGGAACTCCTCGAATGAGGTCGAGGAGCTGATCACCGTCCCGATCGAGCAGCAGCTCAACGGGCTGGAGGGGCTCGACCAGTTGCGCTCCAAGTCGGTCGCTCAGCTCTCCTCGATCGAGCTCATCTTCGAGCGGGGGGCCGACTACCTGAGGGCGCGGCAGCTCGTGACCGAGCGCATCGCGCAAATCACGCCGACCCTGCCGACCTGGGCGAGCCCGCCGTTCATGATGCCCCCGCTGTCGGCGACCAGCCGGATCATGAAGATCGGGCTCTCCTCTGACGAGGTGAACCTGATCGAGATGTCGTCGATCGCCTACTGGAAGATCAGGGAGCGCCTGCTGCGCGTGCCGGGCGTGGCGCAGGTGGCGATCTGGGGCGAGCGGCTGCAGCAGCGGCACGTGCAGGTCGATCCGGCGAAGCTGGCGAAGTACGGCGTTCCGCTGGAGCGGGTCATGAACGTAACCGCCGACTCGCTCGACGCGGGCCTGCTCCGGTACTCGGAGGGCGCGGTGGTCGGCACCGGCGGGTTCCTCGAGTCAAACGGCCAGAGGCTGAACATCCGCAACGTGCAGGCGATCGGGGAGCCGAAGCAGCTCGCCCAGGTGCCGGTCGCGAGAAGGAACGGCAGGACGCTGCGCCTGGCAGACCTGGGCAAGGTGGTCGAGGACCACCAGCCGATCTGGGGCGACGCCGTCATCAACGACGGCCCCGGCCTGATGCTGATCGTTCAGAAGTTCCGCGGGGCCAACACGATGGAGGTCACGCGCGGGGTCGAGGACGCGATCGACCACATGCGCCCCGGCCTGCCCGGCATCGAGATCGACACCACCATCTTCCGGCCCGCCACGTTCATCGAGCAGTCGATCGACAACCTCACGAAGGCGCTGATCATCGGCGTCCTGCTCGTGATCTTCATCATCGCCGCCTTCCTGTTCGAGCTGCGCACGGCGTTCATCAGCCTGATCGCGATCCCGCTGTCGCTGCTCGCGGCGATCCTCGTGTTCGATCTGCGCGACACGACCATCAACGTGATGATCCTGGCGGGGCTCGTGGTCGCGATCGGCGTGGTCGTCGACGACGCGATCATCGACGTCGAGAACATCGTGCGGCGATTGCGGCAGGCGCGCGCCGAGGGCAGCGGAAAATCCACGTTCGCAATCGTGCTCGACGCCTCGGTGGAGGTGCGAAGCGCGATCACCTACGCGACCGTGATCAACGTCGTGGCGATCGTGCCGGTCTTCTTCCTGCAGGGGCTGTCCGGCTCGTTCTTCCAGCCGCTCGTCCTCTCCTATGGCCTCGCGGTGCTCGTGTCCATGCTGGTCGCCCTGACGGTCACGCCGGTGCTGTGCCTGATCCTGCTCTCGAGCGGACGGTTCCACCGCCGCGAGTCCCCGCTCCTGCGCGTGCTGAAGCGCGGCTACGGCGCGGTCCTCTCACGGCTCATCCGCAGACCGAGCCCGGCGCTCATCACGGCTGCCGTCCTGACGGTGGCCGGGCTCCTGATCTACCCGACGCTCGGCTCCTCGCTGCTTCCCAACTTCAAGGAGCGAGACTTCCTCATGCACTGGCTGACCGAGCCGGCCACGTCCGTTCGGGAGGAGACGCGCATCTCGGTCCGGGCCTGCAGGGACCTGCGGGAGATCCCGGGGGTCCGCAACTGCGGCTCCCACATCGGGCAGGCCCTGCTGGCCGACGAGGTGTACGGCGTGTACTTCGGCGAGAACTGGATCAGCGTCAGCGAGGACGTCGACTACGACAAGACCATCGCCTCCATCAACAGGACGATCGAGGGCTACCCGGGGATCTACCGCGATAGGCAGACGTACCTGAGGGAGCGGATCAAGGAGGTGCTGACGGGGACGAGCGAGTCGATCGTCGTGCGCATCTTCGGTCCCGAGCTGGACGTCCTCAAGGAGAAGGCGGACGAGGTCGCGAAGAAGATCGCGGACATCGACGGCGTCATCGACGCGCATGCGGACCTGCAGACGGATCTGCCCCACATCCAAGTCGAGCTGGACCTCGCCGCGGCCCGGCGGTACGGCCTCAAGCCGGGCGACGTGCGCCGCCAGACCTCGACGCTCGTGGCGAGCGAGGAGGTCGCCGACGTCTTCTACGGCGGCAAAGCGTACGACGTGCACGTGTGGACGATCCCCCAGGCGCGCAACAGCGTGACCGACGTGCAGGAGCTCCCGATCGACACGCCCACCGGCGAGCGGATCCCTCTACGGAGGGTGGCCGACGTGACCCTGGGGCCGACTCCGAACGCCGTCCAGCGCGAGCTGCAGTCGCGCCGCATCGACGTCGGCGCCAACGTGGAGGGCCGGGACCTCAGCTCCGTGGTGAGCGCGGTCGAGGATCGCCTCGGGCAGGTCGACTTCCCGAGCGAGTACCACGCGGAGGTGCTGGGCGAGTCCACCGAGCTGAACGCCGCCCAGGATCGCCTGATGCTCTTCGGGATCGCTGCCGCGATCGCGATCTTCCTGCTCCTGCAGGCCGCGTTCGGCAGCCTGCGGCTCGCGGTCCTGACCTTCCTGCTCCTGCCGATGGCGCTGGTGGGCGGAGTGCTGGCGGTGAAGCTGGGCGACGGCGTGCTTTCGCTGGGCTCGCTGGTCGGCTTCCTGACCGTGTTCGGGATCGCGGCGCGCAACGGCATCCTGATGGTCAGCCACTTCCAGCATCTCGAGCGGGAAGAGGGCGTGCCCTTCGGTCCCGCGCTCGTGCTGCAGGGGGCCAAGGAGCGGCTTGCGCCGATCCTGATGACCGCCTCGGCGACCGGGCTGGCGCTCGTGCCTCTGGCGGTCGCGGGGAGCATCCCGGGTCACGAGATCGAGCACCCGATGGCGATCGTGATCCTCGGCGGCCTAATCACGGCGACGCTGCTCAACCTGTTCGTCCTGCCCTCGCTCTATCTGCGCTTCGGGAAGGGAAGGGGTTCCCCCACGGCGACGGCGCCCACAGCCCCAGATTCCACCTCGGGCCCGCCGGCCGGGGAGCGCCCCGGAGTGTCCGACCGCGTCAGCGGGGCAGTGCAGGCCCGAGCGGGCGCGAAGCCGAGCTAGAGGCGATCTTCGGCGGGGGCGCGCTGCTCCTTGCCCAGGATGGTCCGCGCCAGCGCTCCGGCCAGCTCGTCGACGAGCTCGCCGACGGTGGCCTCATCCCCCACCTCGCGCAGAGAGTGATCGAGGCTCTGCAGCACTTCGCCGTCGGTCAGCCCGAATTGCTTCGCGCCCTCGAACATTGGCTGGAGTGACGATGTCGCTTCCATCTCGCGCATGTTTTCGCGTCCCCCGGACGTGGCCCACAGAAACGGTCGCGGACAAGCTCCCAGGCCGACATGAGATGTAGCTGAGAGCCCGGAAGAAGTCGGGCGCGACGGCCGTTGCTGGGATGCATACCCCGTGCCGAGATGGCTCTGTCCGGGCAGCGCCCGCGGCTTGCGCAGCGTCTTGAGTCCCGGGCTCGGGCGCGACCATGTCGAAGAGCGTGACCCTGCATCTCGACGATTCCGGCCAGGAGGCCCTGGCCGTGTATGCCGAGCGCGCGCGGCACTCCGCCGGCTTCGTGGTCGGCGTGGCCGCGCTCTACTACCTGGCCGATCGGGGAGACCGGGCGGGTGGCCTTGTAAAGTGCCCCGCTTTCGCCGCGGAAACGGGGCCCTGCCCGCGTCTGCGATGGAGATCGAGATGGACGACGACACGTTCCGGTCGAGGTCCGGGCCGGGCTCCAAGGAGTGACCTCGGCCCGGCTGGTCGAGCACGCCGTCCTGTACTTCCTAGCCGAT
>DASQEN010000212.1:0-9520 GCA_035633635.1 Gemmatimonadota bacterium
CGCTCCCGGACGATGTTCGCGCGCACGTGATGCACCGCCTCCTCCGGAGAGAACCGCGCCATGTCCTTCCGCGCTCGCCGCCGGGCGACCTCGACCATCCCGCTCTCCAGGCCGCGGTCGCCGACCACGATCCGCCACGGAATCCCGATCAGGTCCGCGTCGGCGAACTTCGAGCCCGCGCGGTCCGCGCGGTCGTCGAGCAGGGTCTCCAGCCCCGCCGCGCGGCACTCGTCGTAGATCCGCTCAGCGGCCTCGACGACGCGCGGGGAATCCATGTTGAGCGGGATGACCTCCACTTCGTACGGCGCGATCGCCGTCGGCCAGACGATCCCGTTCTCGTCGTGGTTCTGTTCGATCGCCGCCGCGACCACGCGCGTGATTCCCAGGCCGTAGCAGCCCATCAGGAACGGGCGCTGCTGTCCCTCCTCGTCGAGGAAGACGGCGTTCATCGGCTCGCTGTACTTCGCGCCGAGCTTGAAGATGTGGCCCACCTCGATGCCGCGCGTCTCGTCGAGCGCGGTCCCGCATCGCGGGCAAGGATCTCCGCCGACCAGCCGGACCGCATCGATCCACGCGTCCAGCTCGACGTCGCGGCCGATCTCGAGACCGGTGACGTGGAAGCCGGTCCGGTTCGCGCCCGCGACCAGGTCCCCGCGTCCGGCGAGCGAGTAGTCGGCCACCACCCGCACGTCGTCGGGGAGCCCGTGCGGGCCCGCGAATCCGATCTCCGCGCCCGTGACTTCCTGCACCCTGGCCGGCCCCGCCATCTCGACCCGGTCCACCCCGAGCGCGCGGCCGAGCTTTTCCTCCTCGACCTCGCGATCGCCGCGGACGAGGACGGCCACGGTCCGCCCGTCGGCCTGGAACAGGAGCGTCTTCACGAACTCGGCAGGGTCCCTTCCCAGCAGTCCCGACACCTCCTCCACCGTTGTCCGGCCCGGCGTCGCGACCTCCTCGAGCGCCCTCGCCGCGTGACCCGGCGCAAGCTCGTGGGCCGCCGGTGCAATCTCCGCGCGACCGGATGAGGCCGCGTACCCGCAATTCTGGCAACTGAACACCACGCTCTCCCCGGTGTCGGCGAGCACCATGAACTCGTGGTTCTCCTCCCCGCCGATCTCCCCCGAGGAAGCCTCCACGTCGCGGAAGGCGAGCCCGCAGCGCGTGAAGATCCGGCCGTACGCGTCGCGGAAGTCCCCGTACGTGGCGTCGAGCGACGCCTCGTCGGCGTGGAACGAGTAGGCGTCCTTCATCGTGAACTCGCGCCCGCGCATGACACCGAACCGAGGGCGGATCTCGTCGCGGAACTTGGTCTGGATCTGGTACAGCGAGAGCGGAAGCTGGCGGTACGAGCGCACCTCGCTCCGCACGAGGTCGGTGACGATCTCCTCGTGGGTGGGGCCCAACGCGTACTCGCGCTCGTGACGGTCAGCGAGCCGCATCATCAGCGGGCCGTAGAGATCCCAGCGCCCGGTTTCCCGCCACAGCTCGGCGGGAAGCAGGATCGGCAGCATCAGCTCGATCGCCCCGATCCGGTCCAGCTCCTCGCGGACGATCCCGTCGATCTTGAGGATCACCCGCTGGCAGAGCGGCAGATACGAGTACACGCCCCGCGCCAGCGGACGGAGCATGCCGGCCCGCACCATGAGGCGGTGACTCACCACCTCGGCGTCGGCCGGGTCTTCCTTGAGCGTCGGGATGAAAGCACGGGTCCAGCGCATGGGGCCGCAATGTATCCGGCCGCAAGACGCGGGGCATACAACAGCGCTCGGATACCGGGAACTCCGGACTCGAATCCCCGCGTAGCTACCGCTTCGCCGTGATCCGGTAGATCGCCCCGGCGCGGTCGTCGCTGACCAGGAGCGCTCCGTCCGGCATGACGAGGACGTCGACCGGCCGCCCCCACGCCTCCTCTCCCTGGAGCCAGCCCTCGGCGAACGGCTCGTCCGCGACCGCCCGATCCCCATCGAGGCGCACGGTCACGATCCGATATCCGACTTTCTCGCTGCGGTTCCACGATCCGTGCTGGGCCATGAAGATCCTCTCGCGGTACTCCGGCGGGAACATCGAGCCGTCGTAGAAACGCATGCCCAGCGCGGCGACGTGCGCGCCGACCTTCCGGGCGGGCAGCTCGAACTCCGAGCACGACCTCTCGCCGAACCCGGGGTCGGCGACGTCGCCCTGGTGACAGAAGGGAAAGCCAAAGTGGAGCCCCGAGCGCGGGGCGCGGTTCAGCTCGTCGGAAGGCACGTCGTCGCCCAGCCGGTCGCGGCCGTTGTCGGTGAACCAGAGCTCGCCGGTGCCGGGATGCCAGTCGAATCCGACCGAGTTGCGGACGCCGGTGGCGAAGACCTCGAAGCCCGATCCGTCCGGGTTCATGCGCGCGATCGCACCCAGCGGGTGCTCGGGGTTGCAGACGTTGCAGGGGGCGCCGAGACCGATGTAGAGCTTGTCCTCGGGCCCGAAGGCGATATACCGCCACTCGTGATAGTCGGTGTCGGGGAGCTCGCGCACGATGGTGGCCAGGGGCGGAGCGTCCAGCCCTTCTTCGGACGTCACGAAGCGGTCGATCGCGGCGTACCGGATGATGCGGTGGACCTCCGCCACGTACAACGATCCGTCGCGCCACGCCACGCCGTTCGGCTGCCGGAGCCCGCGCGCGATCGTCACGACCCGATCGGCCGCCCCGTCCCGGTCCTCGTCGACGATCGCGTACACGTTGCCCTCGCCCCTGGTCCCGACGTACACGATTCCCGCCGGCGACATAGCGAGCGAGCGGGCGCCGGGCACGTCGTCCGCGTACCGGGAAATCGCGAACCCCTCCGGAAGCCGGATCGAATCGAGCCGTTCCGCGCGCTGGGCGGCGCAGGACGCGGATGCAACGAGCGTCGCACAGAGCGCGCCGAGCGTGGCCCCGGTCCAGCTCATGCGCCGCCACCTTCGCCGAGAAGCGCCTCGAGTCGCTCCGCCACCCGCTCGTCGTCACCCTGCAGGAACGTGCGCACGTCGATCCACACCGCGTTCCCAGCGACCCGCGCGACGATCGGGGTCGCGTCCATCCGGAGCGCCGACTCGAGCTCGGCCGCTGAACCGCCGGCGGGCTCGACGCGGAGCGCCCATCCGGGCAGCGAGACGTCGGGCAGCGTGCCGCCTCCCGCCCGGCCCGCGTGCGGGGCGACCCGGCACCGCTCGCGAGCGCACTCGCCGAGCATGGCGAGGAGCGCCTCCGCCCGGCGCTTGAGCGCCTCCGGTTCGGCCTCGATCATCGCCCGGGCCGGCACCCGGGCGGGATCGGCCAGCCACAGCCGGAGCGTCGCCTCGAGCGCGGCCAGCGTCATCTTGTCGACCCTCAGCGCCCGGAGGAGCGGATTCTCCTTGAGCCTGGCTACCCACTCCCGGCGCCCGCACGCGATCCCGGCCTGCGGGCCGCCGAGGAGCTTGTCGCCGCTCGCGCAGACGAGCGTGGCGCCGGCGGCGACCGCGCCGCGGATCGTCGGCTCGCCGCGAGTCGCCGCGCTCTCCTCGACGATCCCGGTACCCTGATCGAAGATCACCGGGATCCCGCGCTCGGCGGCCATCCCGCACAGCTCTTCGAGGCCCACGTCCGCCACGAACCCCGACTGCGAGAAGTTCGAGCGGTGGACCTTGAGGACCGCCCTGACCGAACCGCTGCCGATCGCCCGGCGATAGTCCTCCGCGTGGGTCTTGTTCGTCGCGCCGACCTCGACCAACCGAGCGCCGCCCCGGGCCACGATCTCGTGGATCCGGAACCCACCGCCGATCTCGATCAGCTCGCCGCGCGAGACGACGACGTCGCCGCCACCGGCCAGCGTATCGACTGCGAGGAGGATCGCGGCGGCGTTGTTGTTGACGACCACGGCGTCCTCAGCGCCGGTCAGCAGGCGCAGCAGCGCGGCCGCATGCACGTGCCGGGACCCGCGCTCGCCCCGCTCCAGGTCAAACTCGATCGGCGTGTAGCGCAATCCCGCCGTCGACGCGGCCGCGATCGCCTCGGGCGCAAGGGGCGCCCGCCCCAGGTTCGTGTGGATGACGACCCCGGTGGCGTTGACGACGGGCGGAAGTGCAGGCCGCGCGAGCCGCACGACCTCGGACTCCCAGCGCCCGAGCACCTCGCGCTCGACGTCCTCGGGCGAGCCGTACCCGCGGTCGTTCGCGCCGAGCTCCTCGCGCACGCTCTCGAGCGCCCGGTCCAGCGCGGTCCGCTCGAGCCGCTCGCCGGCGCCGAGCGCGCGCACGCCCTCGGGCATATGCGCCAGGCAGTCGTTCACCGCCGGCAGCCAGCGGGGTCCCGCGCTCGCCCGGCTCATGGCCTTGCCCCTGCGGGGTCCTGCGGTGCCGGTACGGGGAGCGTAGTGTCTGCGGGCATCCCTTCCGCATCCGGCCAGGGGATCCGCTCCGACGGCCAGACCGCCGGACCTTCGAACCGCGGTTGGAACGTCCGCCCACCTTCGGGCGCCGCCGGGACCCCGCTGGCGTTCTCGACCGCGACCTCGATCCTGTAGACGCGGTCCTTTCGGAGCGGCTCCGCCGGGACGACCTGGAGGGTCCGCGGCCCCTGCCGCTCGACTGCCGAGATCGCGATCCGCCGCACGCGGAGATCCGCCGGGTCCAGCGAGTCTAGCGGTACCTCGGCCTCGGCGAGACCAGGTTCGGCCTCCCACAGGTGAACCGCGGCGGCGGTGGCAACGAGGTCGGCGGGGAGCGCGTCGTCGAGCGTGATCGTGAAGAGGCGCGACTCCCCTGTCTCCACCGTCACGATCAGCGGCGCGGTCGTGTCGACCACCGCGATCCTGTACGTCGCGTCGTGGGCCCGCTCCTCCACAGAGAGCTCGAACGTATCGCGGGCCCCTGGCTCCTCCGTCATCTGCCACCCTTCCGGACGAGTGCGCTCGAGCCAGGCGGTGGCCTCGTACCGGCCGTAGGCCACCCCCTCCATCTCGATATTGCCCTGCGAGTCGGCCACCATCGTGTAGTCCAACTCGTGCCCGAGAGCCTCGAGATGATAGAAGGCGAGCGCCGCCGGCAGGCTGTCTCCGACGATCGTCGCGCGGACGATCGAGAGCGTAATCGGACGCTCCCCGCCCGTCGAGAACAGGATCGTGCGCGCGCCGGTCGTCCGATTGCCCTCCCGATCCTCGAGCCCGGGGAGCACGGTCACCATGTACGTGGCGCCGTCCACCATCGGCTCCATCGGGGAGAGCGTGATCGTCTCGTCCTCGAGACGGATGTCGAACTCGGGTGTGTCGGGGTTCACGAGGATCAGGCTCGACAGATCGCCTGCCGTCCGCTCGCCGATCGGCTCGTCGAAGCGAAGGCGGATCGCCTGGTTGGACGCCGCGTTGACGGCCCGGTCGGCGGGCTCGCTCTCGACGAGAACCGGCGAGACTTCGTCCACCGGGCCGCCGGGCGGGAACCCCTCGCTCGCGCAGGCTGCCGCGGCAATAGTCACCCCCCACGCTACAGCGTGGTGCAAGCCCCGGGCGCGGCCGTGCGCCCCGGTCAGCGGTCCTCGATGCTCGCCCGCAGGTCTCGCAGGCGTTCGAGCGAGCGCTCGAGGTCGGCGGCCTTCTCGCGCTCGCGCGCAACGACCTCGGCCGGAGCCCGCGACACGAACCGTTCGTCACCGAGCTTCGCGCGCGAGGTCGCCAGCAGCCGCTCGATTCCCGCGATCTCGGCGGCGAGGCGCTTCCGCTCGCGGTCGACATCGACCAGATCCGCCAGACGCACCGCGATCTCGATACCCCCGCGCACGCCCTCGCCCGCGATCCCGTCGCCTCGTGGGGCCCGGTCCACGACGCGCGCCTCGCTGGCCGCAGACAGCCTAGCGATGTCGTCCGCGAAGCGTTCGAGCGTCGCGCGGTCGGAAGCGAGCTCGGCGGCGATCGTCATCGGCGCCCGCCGCCCCGGCGGGACGTCGTAGCGGGCGCGGAGCCCGCGGACCGCTCCGATCACCTGCTGGAGGAGCGCCATCGCGGCCGACTCCTCCGGATACGACCATCCGCCCGCCCCGGGCCACGGCGCGATCATGATCGAGTCGGCGTCCCGCAGCGCGGCCGGCAGCTGCTGCCACAGCTCCTCGGTCACGAACGGCATGAACGGGTGGAGCAACCTCAAGCTCCGCTCGAGCGCGGTCAGCAGCACGCCCCGGACGACATCTCCACGGGGGCCGTCCAACCGCGGCTTGGACCATTCGATGTACCAGTCGCAGTAGTCGTGCCACAGGAAATCGTAGACGGCTTGTGCCGCGTCGTTCATCCGGAACGCCGCCAGTGCCCGATCGACCGTGGCCGATGTCTCGTCGAGCCGGTGAAGAATCCAGCGGTCGGGCGGCTCCAGCCCGGCCTCGTCCGGCGCGCCCGCTGCGAAGCCATCGGGCACGTTCATGAGCACATAGCGCGCCGCGTTCCAGAGCTTGTTGGCGAAGTTGCGCCCGAGCCTGAAGTCCTCGGCTGCGAGGTGGATGTCGGTTCCGGTCGGCGCGCTCGCCACCAGCGTGAAGCGCAGCGCGTCGGCGCCGTACTCGTCGATGATCTCGCGCGGATCGATCCCGTTCCCCAGCGACTTCGACATCCTCCGACCCTGGGCGTCGCGCACGGTGCCGTTGATGATCACGTCGCGGAACGGATGCTCGCCCATGCAGTAGTAGCCCGCCATGACCATGCGGGCGACCCAGAAGAAGAGGATCTCGGACGCGGTGACCAACGTGTCGGTCGGATAGAACGTGGCGAGGTCCTCGGTCTCGTCGGGCCAGCCGAGCGTGGAAAACGGCCACAGCCAGGAAGAGAACCAGGTGTCCAGCACGTCCGGGTCCTGCTCGATCCCGGTCGAGGCGCACTTGGGGCACCGGTCGGGGTCTTCGCGGGCCGCGAACGTGTGCCCGTTCGCGCAGGTCCACACCGGGATCCTGTGCCCCCACCAGATCTGACGCGAGATGCACCAGTCGCGCACGTTCTCGAGCCAGTGCGCATAGACCTTCTCCCAGCGCGCGGGCGTGATCGAGAGCGCGCCCTCCTTCAGGGCCGCGAGCGCCGGCCGGGCCAGCGGCTCCATCCGGACGAACCACTGGTCGCTGAGATAGGGCTCGACCACCGTGTCGCATCGGTAGCACCGCCCGACCGCGTGGCGAATCTCCTCCTCGGCGACCACCAGGCCCTCCGCGCGGAGCGCGTCGAGCACGGCTTCGCGTGCCGCGAACCGGTCGAGCCCGGCGAACCGCCCGGCCGCCTCGCTCATCGTCGCGTCCGGGTTCAGGACGTTGATCTGCTCGAGGCCGTGGCGGTCGCCGACCCAGAAGTCGTCGGGATCGTGCGCGGGCGTCACCTTGACCGCTCCCGTCCCGAACTCCGGATCGACGAAGTCATCGGCCACGATCGGAAGCTTCCTCCCCACGAGCGGCAGGATCGCGGCGGCCCCGATCAGATCGCGGTAGCGCTCGTCACCGGGATGGACGGCGATCCCCGAGTCTCCCAGGATCGTCTCCGGACGCGTGGTCGCCACCTCGACGAAGCCCGCCCGGTCGGCGAGCGGGTAGCGGAGCGTGTACAGGAGGCCGGCCTGCTCTTCCTTCTCGGCCTCCTCGTCCGACAGCGCGGTGCCGCAGCGCGGGCACCAGTTGATGATGTACTTGCCGCGGTAGACCAGCCCGTCGTCGAACAAGCGCACGAACACCTCGCGCACCGCCCGGGAAAGGCCCTCGTCCATCGTGAACCGCGCGCGCTCCCAGTCGCACGACACGCCGAGCCGCATGAGCTGGTCGTAGATCTCGTCCCCGTACTTCTCCTTCCACGCCCACACGCGCGTGAGAAACGCTTCGCGGCCCAGATCCTGGCGCGACATGCCCTCCTCGGCGAGCTCGCGCTCGACGACGTTCTGGGTCGCGATCCCCGCGTGATCGGTGCCCGGCAGATAGAGGGCACGCCTGCCCCGCATCCGCTCGCGGCGGATCAGGACGTCCTGGAGCGTATTGTTGAGCGCGTGCCCCATGTGGAGCACGCCGGTCACATTTGGCGGCGGGATGACGATCGTGTAAGGCTCTGGCCCGTCCCCCGCGGATGGGTGGAAATAGCCGCGCGCGCGCCACTCCGCGTACCATCTCGATTCGAGCGGCGCGGGATCGAAACGGGGCGGCAGGGCGGCAGCCCCGGGCGTCGCGCGGCGGGCGTCGGTCTCGGGCATGCTCCTCGCGGGGGTCCTGCGACGGGACGGAGCTCGGTTCGACGAAGAAATACGGTGTTGCTCCGGGCAGGAGTCTACCGGCTGCGCCGGCGGAGCGTCAACGCGCGCGCGCCGCGACCGCCCAGTGGGCGAGCAGAAAGACGGTCGCGAGAAGGAAGGCCCACGGCACGAGGCCCAGGCCCACGACGGGACCCGTCGCGCGCGCGCTCCCGGAAGCCGCGGGTGGGAGCGGTGGAGGCGCGGCGCCCAGGACCTCGCCACCGCTCGCGCGCGCGGCTGCGGCGAGCGCGGCCGTGTCGGCCTCGGTCCGGGCGAGGTCCGGCGTCCACGTCTCGACCGCGAGCGCCCGGCTCTCGCTGCGACCGGCCGTTTCCACTTCGAGCCGCCACGCGCCCGGAGGCAGCGGGCCGACGACGAACCGCTCCGCGCCCGCCTCCGACACACCGCTCGCCGCCGCCCTGCCCCCGCGCGCGAGGACGACCCTCCACTCCAGGCGGCCGGCGGGGTCGGTCCGCTGGACCTCGAGCGGCTCCCCCGCCGCCACGCGCCCTTCCCCCGGCATCGCCACGAGCGGCGTCTCGGCCGAGCTCGCGGCCGAGAGCCAACGGACCGCGCCCTCGGTCCACGCGCGCCAGAAGCGGAGGCTCGGGGCGCCCCGGTCCGAGCCCGCATCGAGCGCCAGCCGGTACCATCCCGTCCCCAGCGCGACCAGATGGCGGTTCCGATCCCGCTCCACCAACCATGCGACCGGCCTCCCCCCCGCCTGGAGGAGCACGGTCGCGCCGCCCGGGAGCTCCGCCCGCTCGCCCGGCAGACCTTCGAGCGGGGGCCACGCCCGTGTGCCGTCCGGCGCCGCGTCGAGCGGACCGACCACGGCCTCGAGCCAGCGGCGCCCGGCTTCGGTCAGGGCGGGCGGGGTCGGGGTGGCTGCCGCTCCGGCCGCGGGGGCGCGGAGCCCAGCCAGCTCGCCCCCGCGCCCGCCGGAGCCCCAGAAGATCCCCCGTCCGCCCGCACCCGCGAAGCGGTCGATCCAGCGCCTTCCAGAAACGCCGAGCAGCTCCGGATCCCCGATCACCCACAGGGCTTCGTAGCGCGCGGGATCGAATTCCGTCCATGAGGCCGCCGCGCCACCGTCCACGCTCCGGAGCGACCCTTCCGTCGCCCCCCAGTACGCGTCCACCGGCCCCGCGGCAGAGGCCTCGAGGGCCCGGTGGAGGAACCCGACCTCCCAGCCCGGTGCAAGGCCGACCAGGAGCGTCCGGCCCGGCGGGGACGAGCGCCAAACACGGGCACGGGCGTCGTTGCCGGCGACCGCGTCCACCGGCTC
>DASQEN010000213.1:0-4032 GCA_035633635.1 Gemmatimonadota bacterium
CCTCTCGGATGGGGTGGGGGGGCGGGGGAGCAATCGCCCAAACCTTCTCGATAGCACACCGAGGGCCGACGGTCAAGGGACGAGCGTCATGGCTCATTGGCCTTGCTACCGGCTCGCCTCTACTGTGTCGCCGAATGACGCCTCCCAAAAGACCCACCCTGGCTGGACCCGGCCGATTGCTCCAGATCCTAGGCGTCGCGTTTGGCCTGGCCGTCATCATCGGCAACACGATCGGAGTGGGCATCCTGCGGACCCCGGGAGATGTGGCGACGCGACTGCCCTCCGTCCCTCTGTTCCTCGGAGCCTGGGTGGCCGGTGGACTCTACGCGTTGCTCGGCGCGTTCTCGATAAGCGAGCTGGGCGCCATGATCCCTCGTTCCGGGGGCCAGTACGTCTTCGTCCGCCGCGCTCTCGGGCGATTCCCTGGATTCCTCGTGGGATGGTCCGATTGGATCTCCACTTGTGGCAGCACCGCGGCGATATCGATCGTTCTCGGGGAGTACGCCGGACCCCTGATACCGCCACTCGAGGGTCACGCGATCCTCGTCGCCGGCACGGTCGTCTCGACCATCGCGCTCCTCCAGTGGCGCGGGCTTCGGGTCGGGGACGCAACTCAGCAATTCACCAGCCTCCTCAAGGCTCTCGCGCTCCTTGGGCTCGTCGCCGCCATCCTGCTCCTCCCCCTCGACTCCGTCGCGCCAGCTCCGGCCGGGCGATTGCCTAGCGGCCTCGCCCTCCTCTCTGCCTTCGTGATCGCCTTCCAGGCTGTCATCTTCACGTACGACGGCTGGACGGGGGCGATCTATTTCGGCGAGGAGATGAAGGAGCCGGGACGCAGCATCCCGCGCGCCACGATTGGCGGCGTTCTCCTCGTCATGGCCCTCTACCTCGCGCTCAACCTCGCATTCCTCCACGCCATCCCGATCGCCCGCATGGCCGGGGATCCCTTCGTCGCGGCCACCGCGGCGGCCTCCGTCTTCGGACCGCGAGGGGATACAATCATCCGAATCATCATGATCGTGTCCATGATCGCAGCGGTGAACGCCAACCAGCTCATCGCCTCGCGTGTTCCACTCGCGATGGCGCGCGATCGCCTCCTGCCCTCCGCTGCCACTCGCGTCAACGAGGGAGGCACGCCAACCACGGCCCTACTCCTCGGAACCGGGCTCATGCTCCTCCTCATCGCGACGAACACGTTCAACACGATCCTCGCACTCCTCGCGTTTTTCTTTGTCGCCAGCTACTCCCTCTCGTTCACATCGGTATTCGTCCTGCGCCGACGCGAGCCAGACACTCCGCGTCCGTACCGCGTCATCGGCTACCCATGGACGACCGGGATCGCGCTCCTGGGCTCGATCGCTTTCCTGGTGGCGTCCATTGTCGGCGATCCGGGCAACAGCGTGCGCTCGCTGCTCTTGCTCGCAGCCAGTGTGCCGGTATTCCTGGTGATTCGGAGTCTGGGGTCGCGTGAGGCAGAGTGAACCGGCGATGGATCGCTCCCCCGCGGTGGAGGCAGCCGGAATCGAACCGGCGACCTTCTGCTTGCAAAGCAGAGATTGCGACTTTCGAGTCGGCTCCTCTCTCCCTGTAGCTCGCCGGCCAGCGCCAGCCAATGACAGCCGAAAACGGCACCTTTTGGCACCACGATTGACACCATGATCTTCGAATGAACGCGCAAACCCGAAACACTTAATCCCCGGGAGAGGGATCGTCACTGACTAAAGTCTCCCGGGTCATTTTCCAGGAGTAGTCGTAGAACCACTGCGGCCGTATGGGCTGAAAACGTCGCTGCGATTGCAGGGGTACGCGGCCAGTCCGTGCGAGATCGGGGAGAAATATCTATTCGTACTTGCCCATCCACTATCCCGAGAAATGGAGAATCGAATCTTGGCCAAGGATGAGTCAGGAGGCACAGTATCGAGTAGTAGGCGTACTGACTAGCTCCAAAATCCGCGAACTCTTCACCCCCTGGCAGGGAATCAATATGCTCCTGGAGGAGTCTAGAAAGGCTCTTTCGACCCATGCCGGCCCAGTGCACGTGGTCTCTCCGCTCCCCTGCGTTTCACCTCTTCCGCGGCTTGTTGTACAAGGTCTGCGCTTCCCGGAAGAGAACGCTCCCAAGCGATAGCGATCCGGCTCGTCCCCCGCCGACACGACCGCGAAGGCGCGGAAGACGACGGCTCGCGGCTCGGCGCCCTCGGCGGGCTCGCGGCCCGTGCCCTCGATGACGAGGAGCGCCCGACGAGCCAGCCCAGCGGGGCCATGGCGGTCTTCGCCGCCTCCGGGACCGGCGTCTGCGCGAGGGCGGCCGAGGCAGGCAGGGCGAGCGACGCCGCGGCGAGAATCGTCCAGGTGAGGTCGTCAAGTCCCTGAGACCGGACGGCAGAGGAAGGCGATCCTGCCGGGGGTGAGCGAGTACCGCGCGATCTCCTCTGGTGTGCAGAACGACTCCGGCGCGACGGCCGCGACATCGAATCCGGCGCCCTCCAGCCGTTCCACGAAGTCGCGTCCGTAGATCCGGACGTGATCGATCTGCCCGAAGGCGCGGAGGCGCTCCTCCGGCGTCCGCGCGGCCGGGTCCTCGAAGGTCGTTTCCCGGCCGCGCTCGAAGGGAACCTCGACGAGCGCCCAGCCGTCCGGCCTCAGCACGCGCCGCAGCTCGCGCATGGCAAGCCGATCTTCAGGGATGTGCTCGAGCACGTGGAAACAGAGGATCGCGTCGAACGAAGCGTCGGGAAAATCGAGCGCGGTGAGGTCCGCGTACCCGACACCCGGCGGCATCGAGTGGCCGGGCTCGTGCTTGTCGACCGGAACGTAGTCGATCCCGGATTCGGCCTGGAGGTGATCGAGCAGGATGCGCTCGGGTGCGACGTGGAGCAGGCGCTGGGGGCGGCCGAAGAAACCCGAGCGGCGCGTCAGCCACAGCCAGTGCTGCCGGTGGCGCTCTAGGGAGTCGCAGCGCGGGCAGCGCGCGTTCGCTCGCGACGGGGTACCCGCCGAGCGGAAGCGCCGGAACCGGCCGCCGCAGCAGGGGCACTCGAGTCCCCGGCCGCCGTAGAGCAGCCGGTCCCGCACGCTCACCGGGAGTTCTCCGTGGGCTGGCGATGGAGCGTCATCTAGATGAAGGGATGCCACTCTTCGGCGCCGGCCACGCGAAAGGTGCCGGTCTCGTGCCAGACGTTAGGCGCGCTGGGCGCCCCCGCGGGACCGCCAGTAGACGCGCCCCCGGAGGCGCTTCCCTCTCCGCTTCGCCATGCTCGTCGCTCCGTGATTGACGTTGTTCGGTGACCGTCGGCGTGTGCTGGCAATATGGCGGAAGGGGGGCGGTGTGTCACCACCGTTGGCACCACGACGGGACCGAGGCGGTCCAGCGGGGGCGCGGCGCGACTCGATAACTCGCTGATCTACAAAGAGTTTCCCGCGGTGGAGGCAGCCGGAATCGAACCGGCGACCTTCTGCTTGCAAAGCAGACGCTCTCCCAACTGAGCTATGCCCCCACCGCGGGTAGGACGCCCGCGTCAAAGATACTCGCTCGCCGGCGGCTTGCGTCTACCTGTCGGTCGGCAGAGTGAATGAGGAACGGGCCCTCGGATTCGTCCTAGGGCCCGTCCAGATTCCAGTTGCTGCTGTCGCGCTTCCGGCCTAGTCGTCGCTCTCCGGCGCCGGACCGACCGTTCCCTGCATCTGCCCCTCGACAACCGCCCGGTCCATCCTGGTCACATAGATCTCGTCGTGGTGGTTCTGGTAGGCCTTGGTGAATGCGTCTTCCATCTCCTGATACTCTTCGTACCCCGCTTCGCCTTCCTCGGGGGCTTCATGCTGGTCGAAATAGTCGTCACACGGCTGCCCGCATTCCGCCTCGATGCCGGCCAGGTTGTCGTACTCCGCGATGATGATGAAGTCCATTGCGTCGCTCCCCCACCTGTGGTTGAGGAGTCGGAAGTTGCGGACGTTGGGGTTGAGCTGGTAGCCCGGCATGAAATACTCGGTGAGAAACGCGATCACGTTTCCCCGATCCGCGCCGAACGGGAC
>DASQEN010000214.1:0-4327 GCA_035633635.1 Gemmatimonadota bacterium
ATCGCCGTCGACCCGGGCAGAGGGGCCATATACGTCGTACAGGAGCTGGTGACCGCCGCCGCGACGATCTCGCCCCCCGGCCGCGTCCTGCCGGGCCAGGAGGCCTCCGTATCGGGACAGGTTGGCACGCCGGGTGCCCGCCCGCTGATGCTGGTGCTCACGCGAGAGCCCGTCGAGCGGCCGTGGGTCGCGAGCGGTGAGCGGCCGCCGGGAGGCGCGTACGCCGACGGAGGGTCGCAGGCCCTCGTGATACCACCCTGGGCGATCCGCTGGAATCCCGATGATCGGTCTTTCGGCTTGACGATCCGGATAGGGCGCAGCATGGATCCCGCCCGCTGGTACGGAGTCCTCTATGTCGCCCCCGACGATACCGTGCGGGCAGCCCTATCGCTTCGCCGTGCCGGTACGAACGGGGGGTGGCCCGCGGCCGCCTTCGTGGTCGAGGTCCTGTAAGTGGGGTAACTTCCATTCATGTTCGAGCGACGAAAGACGCGGCCTGTCAAGGTGGGGAAGGTCACGATCGGCGGAGATGCTCCGGTCTCCGTCCAGTCGATGACCACGACCAAGACGACAGACATCTACCCGACCTTGCAGCAGATCCGGAACCTGGAGATCGCCGGGTGCGACATCGTGCGGGTGACGGTGCCGGACGAGGCCAGCGCCGAAGCCCTGCCGGAGATCAAGGCGGGCATCTCGATTCCGCTGGTGGCGGACATCCACTTCAATTACCGGATCGCGCTGCTGGCGCTGGATGCCGGCGTTGACAAGCTGCGCATCAATCCCGGGAATATCGGCGGCGAGAAGCGGGTCCGCGCGGTCGTCGAGAAGGCCCGCGAGCGGGGCGTTCCGATGCGTATCGGGGTCAACAGCGGCTCGCTCGAACAGGACATCCTCGAGAAGGACGGCGAGCCGACGGCCCGCGGGATGGTCGAATCCGCGATCCGGCACTGCGAGATCCTAGAGCGGATGGACTTCCAGGAGATCGTCGTTTCGCTAAAGTCGAGCAACGTTCCGCGCATGATCGAGGCATACCAGCGCTTCGCGGACGAGCGCGACTACCCTCTCCACCTCGGCGTCACAGAGGCGGGGCCCGTCGAGGCAGGCACGATCAAGTCGTGCGCCGGCCTCGGGACCCTGCTCGCGGCCGGGATCGGGGACACGATCCGCATCTCCCTGGCCGACGATCCGGTGATCGAGACCCGCGTGGCGAAGAAGCTGCTGCAGGTGCTGGAGCTCAGGCCGAGCGGGATCAACGTGATCGCATGTCCTTCGTGCGGTCGCGCCGAGGTCGACGTCCACAGGCTTGCTGCCGAGGTCGAGAAGCGCACTGCTCACATGGACAAGAACATCACGATCGCGGTGATGGGGTGCGCCGTGAACGGGCCCGGCGAGTCGCGCGAGGCCGATATCGGGATCGCGGGCGGACTTCACAAGGGACTGCTCTATCTCAAGGGTCAGAAGGAGCACACGATTCCGGAAGAGGATCTTGTCGACGCCCTGATCACGAGGATCGAAACCGATCTCTAGCGTGATCGACCGGCCGGTCCGGATCGGCCTGCTGGGGGCCGGGGCGGTCGCCCAGACCGCGCACCTGCCCGCCTATCGCCGGCTCCGCAAGGCGGAGCTGATCGCCATCTGCGACAACGAACCCGGCAAGCTGCGCGCCCTGCGGGAGCGAACCGGCGTCGTTCACGCGATTCCCTCGCTGGACGACCTCCTTGCGATCGACGAGCTCGACGCCGTGGACATCTGCCTTCCCAGCCACGAGCACGCCGCCGCGGCGATCCGCTGCCTCGAGGCGGGCAAGCACGTGCTGTGCGAGAAGCCGCTCGGGCTGACGACGCGGGAGGTCGAGGACGTGCTCGCGGCCCAGGAAAAAAGCGGCAGGCACCTCGTCGTCGGGATGAACAACCGCTACCGCGACGACTCGATCCTCCTGCGGAGCTTCATCCAGGATGGCGCGCTGGGCGAGGTGTTCCGCGCGCGCGCGGGATGGCTCAAGCGGCGGGAGAAGGTCAAGCCCGGCGCGTGGCAGTACGAGCGCTCGATGTCCGGCGGCGGCGTGGTCATGGACCTCGGGGTTCAGCTGGTGGACCTGGTCCTTTGGCTGTGCGCGTACCCGACTCCCGAGCGCGTCAGCGCCTCGTTCTTCTATCACATTCCCGAGATCGACGTCGAGGATACCGCGGTGATCTCCGTGACCTGCACCGGCGGGCTCTCGGTCACGCTCGACGTGTCGTGGCACTTCCTGGTCGAGAAGGAAGAGTACGACCACTTCCTCAACCTCTACGGCACCGCCGGCTCCGGCCTGCTTAACCCGCTGCGCGTCTACCAGCGCTTGTATGGAAATCTGGTCAACGTGACCCCGCAGGCGCAGCGGCGGATCGGCAACATCTACATGGAGTCGTACGAGCGCGAGCTGGCGTTCTTCACCGGTGTCGTGGCCGGGCGCGAGAAGCCTCCACCCCTGACCGAGCAGCGGACGCTCGCGCGGACGCTGGACGCGATCCGACGCGCAGCGGGCGAGGGCCGCGAGGTGCGGCTCGACGAGGACGATCCGCCTCTGCCGAGCGCGTGATCACCGACGCGCGGGTTCGCGGGCCCATCGCTGCGTGGTGGTGGTGGCCGCCCGCGGCCGGCCTCCTGTTCACGCTGGCCTTTCCACCGCTCGACCTCCTGCCCCTCGCGCTCGTGGGCCTGTGGCCGTTTCTCGCGTTCCTCGACCGCGAGGAGGGGCTCCGACCGCGAGCGGCCTTCGTGGGCGGGTACCTGTTCGGCCTCGCCCACTTCGGCGCGCTCCTTTACTGGATCGCGGGGCTGTCCGGTTTCAGCGTTATGGCGGTGCCGGCCTACGTGGCCTCGGTCCTCATCCTCGCGTTCAACGGGGGGCTCACTGGAGTCGCGGTGGCGCTCGGTCGTCGCCGCGGGGTTTCGGCGACGGTCTCGTTCCCGCTGGCATGGACGGCCGTGGAATGGCTGCGCTCGTTCGGCGATCTGGGGGTCACGTGGGCGGTCGCGGGGGACACGCTGGCATCCTATCCGCTCCTCATCCAGACCGCGGAGATGGGTGGCGTGTGGCTCCTGACCCTCTGGGTTACAGGGCTCTCCGCGACGCTGTACCGGCTCGCCCGCCCGCTGCCCGCGACCCGGCGGCTCCATGTCGCGCTACTGGCCGTCGTGCTGGCGGCTGTCGTGCCGGCCTACGGCGCCCTGCGCCTCGCGGACCTCGAAGCCCGGCTCGCCCGATGGCCCACGCTGCGAGTGGCTGCCGTGCAGCCGAACGTGCCGCAGGAGGTGAAATGGGATCCCGCGTTCGTCGACGAGACGTACCGGCGCCTGGCCGCGCTGACGCTGCAGGCCGACGAGCGCGACCCGGACCTCGTCGTGTGGCCGGAGTCCGCCGTGCCGGGCTATCTGCGCTACGATGCGCGGGCGCGGGCGCTCGTCACCGGTCTGTCGCGTCGCATCGAGGCTCCGATCTTCACGGGGACCAACGACGCCGACACGCTCCCTGGCAGGACCGGCGCCGATCCGGGAGACTACCGCGTCTACAATGCCGCGTACCTGGTGTCGGGGGACTCGATCTTGCCGGGGCGCTACGCGAAGCGACGGCTCGTCCCGGTCGCCGAGCGGGTGCCGTTCCTCCCCGGACTGCTGAGCGGATTCTTCGAGAAGCTGAGCGATTGGACGGGTCAGTTCGCGCCCGGCACAGAATGGACGACGTGGTCGGTCGAGGGTCACGGGTTCGGCGTCCTGATCTGCTACGAGTCCGTGTTCCCGGGCTCGTCCCGTGCCCTGGTTCGGAACGGGGCCGACTTCCTCCTCAATATCACAAACGACGCATGGTTCGGCCGTACCGCGGCCCCCTACCAGCACGCCAGCCACCTCGCGCTGCGGTCGGTGGAGAACCGCGTCTCTTTCTTGCGCTCTGCGAACACGGGGATCTCGGGATGGGTCGACCCGCTGGGCCGGTATCGCGAGCGGACCGGGATCTACGTGCCCGGAGTGGTGGTTGCGGACCTGCCGATGAGCGGGATCGAGACCCCCTACACGCGCTGGGGTCCCTGGGTCCCGGTGGTGTCGCTCCTGGCGCTCGGCGCCCTCTGGCTTGTCGCACCTGCCCGGCGCCGGTAAATTGTTTTGTTCTTGAAGAGCCATGACCACATTCAGGGGAGCCAGACCATGAAGTCCGGAATCCATCCCGAATACAAGGCAGCGCGCATCATCTGCGCTTGCGGCAACACGATCGAGACCCGTTCGACCGTCGAGGAGATCCACGTCGAGATCTGCTCGAGCTGCCATCCTTTCTTCACCGGACGGCAGAAGC
>DASQEN010000215.1:0-21714 GCA_035633635.1 Gemmatimonadota bacterium
ATCGACAACAAGGGGCCGGCGGCCAACCCGGAGAAGACCGCCCCGATCCACCGCGCGCCGCCCCCCCTGACCGAGCAGGGCGAGGCCAACGAGATCTTCGAGACCGGCATCAAGGTCGTCGACCTGCTGGCCCCCTACGTCAAGGGCGGCAAGACCGGGCTGTTCGGCGGCGCCGGGGTAGGGAAGACGGTCATCATCATGGAGCTCATCCACAATATCGCCACCGAGCATGGCGGCTACTCGGTGTTCTCGGGGATCGGCGAGCGCACCCGCGAGGGCAACGACCTGTGGCTCGAGATGAAGGAGTCGGGCGTGCTCGAGCGCGCGGTCCTTTGCTACGGCCAGATGAACGAGCCGCCGGGCGCGCGGCTCCGGGTGGGCCTCGCGGGGTTGACGATGTGCGAGTACTTCCGCGACCAGACCGGGACCGACGTCCTCTACTTCATCGACAATATCTTTCGCTTCACCCAGGCGGGCTCCGAGGTCTCGGCGCTCCTTGGCCGCATGCCGAGCGCGGTCGGCTACCAGCCCACGCTGGGCACCGAGATGGGCGAGCTCCAGGAGCGGATCACCTCGACCAAGCGGGGCTCGATCACATCCGTGCAGGCGATCTACGTGCCGGCCGACGATCTGACCGACCCCGCCCCGGCGGCCGCCTTCAGCCACCTGGACGCCACGACCGTGCTGTCGCGGCAGATCTCCGAGCTCGGGATCTACCCGGCCGTCGACCCGCTCGACTCGACCAGCCGCGTCCTGGATCCCAACTACATCGGTGAGGAGCACTACCAGGTTTCCCGCGAAGTACAGCGTATCCTTCAGAGGTACAAGGACTTACAAGATATCATCGCGATCCTCGGAATGGATGAGCTGTCCGAGGAGGATAAAGTGCTGGTCGCGCGCGCGCGACGCATCCAGAGCTTCCTGTCGCAGCCGTTCCACGTCGCCGAGCAGTTCACCGGCATCCCCGGTAAGTACGTCAAGCTCGAGGAGACGATCCGTTCGTTCCGCGAGGTTGCCGAGGGGAAGTGGGACCATCTCCCGGAGCAGGCCTTCTACATGGTCGGGACGATCGAGGAAGCGGCCGAGAAGGCCAAGCGGATCTCGGGCGAGTAGTGGTGGCCTCGCCCCACGCCGCCGGCAAGCAGCTCGAGGTGCGGATCATCACACCCGAACGGATCGCGTTCCAGGGCTCGGTCGACTCCGTGGTCGCCACCGCCTACGACGGCGAGTTCGGCATCCTTCCCGGCCATGCGCCGATGATGGTCGTGCTCGGAATCGGGGAGTTCCGTATCCGCCAAGCCGACCGCTTCGAGTGGTTCGCGATCGGAGAGGGGTTCCTGCACGTCCTGGACGACGTCGTCACCGTGCTGACCCCGTTCGCCGAGTCGGCCCGCGAGGTCGACGTCGACGAAGCGCGCCGGCTAGAGCTGACGACGGCGGAGAACCCGCTCCTCCAGGGATCGATCCTCGGCGAGGAGCAGCGGAAGCGCCTGGCCAAGATCCGCGAGCAGATCGCCGCCAGAGCGCGCTGATCCGTCCACATTCTTCCCACATCGCTTCCGAGGCCTCTGACTGCGGCCGCGCGGGGTTTCCGAGGGGCCCGAGCGGGTTCGCGACCAGGATGTGGACAGCTGTGGACAAGTCTGGGCGGGCCGCTGGCGTTGCTCTGTAACTACTTGTAAAACAATAACTTACATCGTATGTGGTCCGTATGGCCACGCAAAGGGCAATTCACATTTTCGACGTCCGGTCATGCCGTTACTTCGATAGCGAGCGGACGACCGCCCCGTCGCCGCGATTGGCATCGAAGGTCGGCTCGACCCTCAGCCGGGCCTCGTCCGCCTCGGTGAGATCCATCCGGCACTGCCCCTGAAACCAGACACCCGGCTCGATCACGAACGAGCGGGTCAGGACGTCGCCGTCCATGCGGGCCCCCTTCTGGAGCTCGACCCGCTCGGTCCCCAGCACCTCGCCTTCGAACTTCCCGGCGATGACGACCTGCCGACCGCGTGCGCGGCCGGTGAACGAGCCGCTTTGCCCGATGATCAGCGTGTCGCCTACCTCGAGCGTCCCCTGGAACACCCCGTCGAGGCGCAGCGTCCCCTCGATCCGCGCGGTCCCCTGACAGTCCACACCCGCCCCCAGCAACGAGTCCAATCCATTCGAGTGACCATCCTTGCGGCTCATCCCGCCTCCCGGTTGAAGGGTTTTCATCGAAGGAACGGCGCCGGGTCGACCGCCCGGCCTTTCCTCCGGACCTCGTAGTGGAGGTGGGGCGCCGTCGAGCGACCGCTGTTTCCGCTGTACGCGATCGGCTGCCCCCGCGAGACGCGTTCGCCCTTCTCCACCAACAGAACCGCGTTGTGCCCGTACATCGTTTCGATCCCACCCCCGTGGTCGAGCACCACGTAGTGACCGTGGACGGGGTCGCTGCCGGCCGCGGCCACCGTTGCCCAGGCTGTCGCCAGCACCGGCGTGTGGACCGGCACCGCGATGTCGACCCCCGGATGCCCCCCCTCCCCGGAGTAGCCGGCGGTCTCGAACCCCTTGAGGGCCAGCGGCCAGCCGGAGGGAACGCTGTCGGGGGCCGCGGTCGAGGGCGGCGGCGAGGGGTCTCCCGCTACCTCGCCGTCGTCCCCTGTCGGGCCGGCCTCTTCCCGCGCACCGGCCGCCCGCCCGTCTGGCTCGACGGGGGGCAGGCCGGCCATCTCGCGGATCTGCGCATACGCCTGCTCGGTGCGCTCGAGGTTCTCCGCGATCTCGTCGACCTTCGCGTTCTCGGCTTCCAGCTGCTCGTTCTCCTGCTCGAGGAGGGTCGCGCGCGTGGCCCGGGAGGCCACCCGCCCGTAGGTAATGAAGGCCAGCGCCGCTACGACGAACAGCGCGGCCCCGATCCCCATCCCGACCTTGATCCACCGGTAGGAGATCCGCAGGCGGCGGACGTTCCGCTCGTCATGGGGGACGACCAGGAGCGTCAGGTACCTGTCCGTCACGGTCGGGCGGCGAGCAGCCGCTCGACCAGTCCCTCGAAGTCGTCGAGGGAGTAGAACGAGATCTCGATCCGCCCCTTGCCACGGGACGTAGCCCGGACCGCCACCCGGGTCCCGAGCGCCCGCTGCAGGTCCTCCTCGATCCGCTGCCGCTCGAGCTCCGCGCTCTTCGAGGGCTCTGCGGCCCTTCGCGGGCTGCCGTTCTCCCGCTTGACCTTTCGCTCCAGCTGGCGGACCGACAGCCCGCGGTCGGCCGCCTCGCGCGCCATCTCGGGCATCCGGCGTCGGTTCCCGAGGCCCAGCAGCGCCCTGCCGTGCCCGGCGGTCAGCCTGCCCTGTCGAACCATCGCCTGGACCTGGTCGGGTAGATCCAGGAGCCGCAGCGCGTTGGCCACCGCGGGGCGGCTCCGCCCCAGGTGCTCGGCGAGCTCCGCCTGGGTGGCGCCGAACTCGTCGATCAGGCGCCGATATCCGGTCGCCTCCTCGATCGCGTCCAGGTCCTCGCGCTGGAGGTTCTCGATGAGCGCGATCTCCAGGAGATCTCGGTCGTCGACCTGGCGCACGATGACGGGCACGGTCGCGAGGCCGGCCTGCTGGGCCGCGCGCCAGCGGCGCTCTCCGCTGACCAGCTCCCACCCACCATCCCGGCCTTCGGTGACGATCAGCGGCTGCAGCACGCCCTTCTGGGCGATCGAGGCAGCGAGATCGGCGAGCGCCTCGGGCTCGAAGGTATGGCGGGGCTGGAAGCGGTTCGGCGTGATCCGGGAGACCGGAATCTGGGCTACGCCCGAGACGGCGAACGCGGATTCGTCGCCCTGCTCGCCGAGCAGGGCGCTCAGACCCTTCCCTAACCTCTTTCGCGGGGTTGGCATCGTTCGATCAGCTCCTCTGCGAGCTTCATGTAACTGACCGCGCCGGCGGACAGGATGTCGTACAAGATGACGGGCTGGCCGAAACTCGGAGCCTCGGAGAGCCGCACGTTCCGGGGAATGACCGTACTGTACACTTTTTCCCCGAAGTACTCAACCGCCTCTTCCTCGACCTGCCGGGCGAGGTTCAGACGCTGGTCGTACATGGTCAGGACGACTCCCTCGATCGCGAGTCCGGGATTGAGGCTCTTCTGCACGATGCGAATCGTGCCCAACAGTTGCGACAGCCCCTCGAGCGCGTAGTACTCACACTGGATCGGGATCAGGACCGAGCCCACCGCGGTCAGCGCGTTGACGGTCAGGAGCCCCAGGCTCGGCGGGCAGTCGACGAGGACGTACTCGTATCCCTCCGTCTGGCTTTCGAGCGCCGATGCCAGCCGGTGCTCCCGCCCGATCACGGGGACGAGCTCGATCTCCGCACCGAAGAGGTCGACGGTGGCGGGAAGGATCTCGAGGTACGGGATGGCGGTCTGCAGGACGGCCGATCGGAGCGGCACCCCTCCGACCAGCACGTCGTACACGTTGACATCGAGCGCGGTCTTGTCGATGCCGAGCCCGCTGGTCGCGTTTCCCTGCGGGTCGAGGTCGATCAGAAGCGTGCGGCGCTCGGCAACGGCCAGGCACGCGGCCAGATTGACCGCCGTGGTCGTCTTGCCGACCCCGCCCTTCTGGTTTACGATGCCGATCACGCGTGTGCGCGGGGCCGCACCCGGCCGGGAGGCGGGAGCGGCCGCGGCGCTGGCGCGAGCTCCTCGCTTCCGCTTCTTCTTCCCCTTGCGGACCGTGTCCCCTGCGGATGTTTCACGTGAAACATTGGGGGCCCGGGGTGGAGCGTTCAGGACACTCGGCCCGCGATCGAGATCGTTCAGCGTTACCGGGGGGTCTTCCGCGAATGCCCGCTCGAGCTCGCGCTCCAGTCGTGCCCGCGCCGCCTGGACATTGCCGGTGGCTGGGTGACCCGTGTCGATCATGAATGCAGTGGGATCAAGCGGCCCAAATTCGTTCGAATTCGTACTGTTTTCGTCTGTCGAGCGATGCAATGTGGCCCGGTCGGGACCGGCAGGCAAGCGCGAGGATGCCCCGCGCCGCTCAGCTTTCCGCAATCCCCGCCGCGGGCGGGACTTGCGGCCCCCGCAGCATCCACTGCTGGACGAACGTCAGCACGTTCGAGACCGTGTAGTAGAGCACGAGCCCGGCCGCCAGGTTGAGGAACACGAAGGTCAGCACCACCGGCATCACGTAGGTCATCGCCGCCATCTTGGGATCGCTCTGGGTCATCTTCGACGACACGAACATCGTCAGCCCCATCAGGACAGGAAGGATGTACCACGGGTCGGACTGCGACAGGTCCGGGAGCCACAGGAACGGTTGGCCCCGGAACTCGATCGTCGACTGGAAGACGAAGAATAGCGCGAACAAGATCGGCATCGGGATGAGATTCGGCAGGCATCCACCGAGCGGATTGACCTTCTTCTCCCGGTACAGCTTCATCGTCTCCTGCTGCATCCGCTGGGGATCGTCCTTGAATCGCTCGCGCAGGCGCTGGATCTCTGGCTGGATCTTCTGCATGGCCTGGATCGAGCGGAACGACTTCGTCGTCAGCGGCCACATCGCGAGCCGGACGAGGACGCCGAACAGGATCAGCACGAGGCCGTAGTTCGGAACGAACCGATGGAGCCACAGCATCGCCACCACGATCGCCTTGGCGAACGGGGTGATCATCCACCGGATCCACGACCAGCCGTACTGGTTGACGTCGTCCAGCCCGTCGCCGAGAGCGGCTAGCTGGCGGTACTCCTGCGGCCCCAGGTACAGTCGGTAGCCGGCTGCGCCCGCGTGGATCGGGCTCGCCACGGAGACCTGCAACCGGGGCAGGCTGTCGTCCGCCGCGCCCCGCACCTCGAAGGCGGTCAGCGCCCCGTCCGGCGGCGCCAGCAGGGTGGCCAGGAAGTATTTGTCCTTGAGCCCCGCCCAGTCGACCTCGCCCCCCAGCGCGACCGTACCCTCTTCTACGTCGCCCGGCTTGAGTGAGACGACCTCCCCGTCGAGCCGCGCGACCGCGCGTAGCTGCCCGTAGTCTTCGCTCGGGTTCTTCTCGTTGGTCTGGAGCCGCGGGCCGAGCCCGGTCACCAGGATCCCTTCGCCGCTCCCGCCGAGCTCCAGGCTATAGTCGACCGCGTATCGCTCAGGATCGAACCGATAGGTCTGAACGATTCGCCGGCCGGTGGATTCGAAGGCGAACGTCAGCTCCCGTGCGCCGTCTCCGTCCTGGAGAACGATCGCGCTGTCGCTCGGCAGGAACGTCAGCGAGTCGAGCGCGATCCGGCGGTCCCCGACCTCGGCCGTTCTCTCGAGGAAAACCGCCTCCGGCGGCACGAGGCGAACCGGGCCGGCGATCTGGTAGGACTCGTAGCGCAGGAGCTCGACCTGGCGCAGGACGCCTCCCCGCGGATCGAGCGTCATCCGATAGAGCGGAGTTTCGACCACGACCGCTCCCGGCGACGGGGCTCCCTCGAGGAGCGCGTTCGCGTACGGGTCCGGCCGCGGGGCCGCCGAATCCCGAGCCGCGGGCGCTGTCGTATCCCCGGGCGTCGCCGGGGTCGTGTCCCGCTTCGCACCGCTGGGCCGCACTCCGTCACGTACGACTTTGGTTGTATCCTGAGAAGAGCCGGTGGGCGCCTGTGGCTCCATTGTTCCGTACCACCACTGACTGCCCACGAGGACGACTGCCATGAGCAGGAAGGCGAGCAATACGCGGCGCTGCTCCATCTCGGCCCTTCAGCCCCTCGCGGCGCCGCCGCGCGCGCGGGCGGGGCTCCGAGGTGGGACCGGATCGAAGCCGCCCTCGTGCCACGGATGGCAGCGCCCGATGCGCCGCGCCGAGAGGATCGTCCCCCGCAATGCACCGTGGGTCTGGATCGCCTGGAGCGCATACCCCGAGCAGGTCGGGTGATATCGGCAGGTGCCGGGCGCCCAGGAGGTCAGCAACTGGTACGCGCGGATCGCGATCACGAGCAGGCTCTTCACGGCTCCTCGGGTTCGTCCACAAGCGCTCTCAGGGCCGATGCTAGGTCGGCGAAGCTCAGGTCGTATGCGAGGGGCCGGGTCCGGACGAGCCAGTCGTGCCCCTCGCCGCGGGACAGCAGGATCTCCCGCATCAGCTCCTTGATCCGGCGCCGAAGCCGGTTCCGCTCGACGCCCGTTCGACCGTGCTTGGGCGTGATGCAGGTGGCCCGGGCGAGCGGCCCCGCGGCTGGACCCCGGTAGAGCTCGAGCGCGGGGCCGCGAACCCGCGACCTGCGAAGAAGCGCCGCGATCTCGCGGCGCGTCGTGATGCGGCGCTCGCGCGGCAGCTGCCCCATCAGGCCGTTTGCGAACCTTTGTGGAGGTGGAATGCCGGACTACTGCCGCTTGCGGCTGAACTCCGCCGAAACGGTCAGCTTGGCGCGACCTTTCCTGCGGCGCCGCGCGAGCACCTTGCGCCCGTTCTTCGTCGCCATGCGGGTGCGGAATCCGTGTTTGTTGCGGCGCTTCCGCCGGCTCGGCTGATACGTGCGCTTCATGGAGGTCCTCGTCTGGGATGATCCGAAAATGGCCGAGAAAAAGGGAGGCGAATATAGGTTTCCGCGAGTACGAGCGTCAACTCCACGGGCCTGTTGACAGCCCCCGCGCGCTCCGCTACTATGAACTCCCCTCGACGCTTTGCACACTCCGATCGAATTGAATTCCAGTCAAGCGGAGCTTCGCCTTGCCTTCTACCGAAATGACCCCGATCGAGGTGTGGTCCCTCATCCTCGAAGAGTCCCGAAAAGTCATCAATCCCCAAACGTTCAAGACGTGGCTCGAACCCACCGAGGCCGTCGGGCTCTCCGACGATCGGCTGCTGGTGAGCGTGAAGAACCAGTTCGCGGTCGACTACATCGAGGGCCAGTACGGAACCGTGCTCTCGCGCATCGCGGGGTCGCTCTTCGACACCGACATGTCAATCGCTTTCCAGTCCGATTCCCGCGATCAGCCGGAGACGCTGGGAACGCGCGCGGTCGTGCCGTCCGACATCGCCGCAAGCGCTCTCCCGACGCCCGGGCGGCCAACGCAGCCCGCCGCCGTCAATCAGGGCATGCCGCTCAACCCCCGCTTCACGTTCGAGAGCTTCGTGGTCGGCAATTCGAACCAGTTCGCGCACGCCGCGTCCCAGTCGGTGGCCGAAACACCTGCCGTGCGGTTCAACCCGCTATTCATCTACGGCGGCGTAGGGCTCGGGAAGACCCACCTCATGCAGGGGATCGGAAACGAGTTGCTGGCGTCCGGCAAGCTCGAGCGGGTCTGCTATCTGTCCGCTGAACAGTTCATGAACCAGATGATCGAAGCGCTGCAGTTCGGCAAGACGCTCGAGTTTCGCAACAAGTACCGGCGTATGGACCTGCTGCTCATCGACGATGTGCAGTTCCTGCAGGGGAAGGACGCGACACAGGAGGAGTTCTTCCACACGTTCAACGCGCTCTACGACGCGCACAAGCAGATCGTGGTCACGAGCGACCGGCCTCCGAAGGAGATTCCGACGCTGGAGGAGCGCCTTGTCTCGCGTTTCCAGTGGGGGCTGGTGGTGGACATCCAGCCGCCGGATCTCGAGACGCGCATCGCGATCCTGCAGCACAAGGCAGCGCGCAACAGCCTGCAGCTGCCCCAGGACGTCGTCCTTTTCATCGCCAAGAACGTCAAGTCCAACGTGCGGGAGCTCGAGGGCTCGCTGATCCGGCTCATCGCCCACTCCAGCCTCAGCGGCTCGGATATCACGATCGAGCTGGCCGAGGAGGTGCTTCGGAGCATCCTCACGCACGAGACCGTGCGCATCACGGTCGACCGGATCCAGCAGGAGGTCGCCCAAGAGTACGGTGTGTCGGTCGAGGGGCTGAAGTCGAAGAAGCGCACCAAGACGCTCACGGTTCCGCGACAGGTCGCGATGTATCTCTGCCGGAAGCACACCGACCTGCCGCTCGTCGAGATCGGACAGGCCTTCGGCGGTCGGGATCACACGACCGTCATTCACGCCTGCGACAAAGTCGAGAACGAGATCCGCGAGGATCGCTCCATCCGCGTGCGCGTAGAGCAGCTGCGGGAGCGCATCGCTTCCTGAGGATTCCCGTGGTGTGGACGGCATTGAGGAAAGAAAGAGGAACGACGTGGAAAGGCTGGCCGCTCGCGTGGATTCTCCACCACTCTCCCCAGACGACCGTGATCCATCCACAGCCCGACCCCAGATTCTCGAAGCGGGCGGCCGGCGCTTTCGGCCCGAAGGGTCGCACCGAATCCGCTCCTGGAGACCTTGTCATCCACAACTGGTCCGCTACTACTACTACTACTAATGATTAAATTCGTAGGATCAGAGATCTTTTCTCACTGGGGATAAAACCGCTCATCATCGGGGGCAGGATGCAGTTCACGATTGGCCAGAGCGAGTTCGTCGAAGCGCTTAGCGCAGTTGCCAACATCGTGCCGGCTCGCACGCCGCTGCCGATCATCGGGAACCTCCTACTCGTTGCGGAGTCCGACGAGCTCGCGCTGTCGGCCACGGACCTCGACCTGTCGGTCACGATTCGGGTAAAGGCCAAGGTTGAGTCCGAGGGCCGGGTCACGCTGCCCGCCAGGAAGCTGGCCGACATGGTGCGCGCGCTGCCTCCTAGCCCGGTCCGGGTGACCAGCCAGGCCGAGCACGTCACGGTCGAGTGCGAGAACAGCCAGTTTCGGGTCCACGGCCTTCCCGCCGAGGACTTCCCCACGTTTCCCTCGCTCGACTTCGAGGACGGTATTGCGGTGTCGGCGGGAACGGTGGAGAGGCTCGCCGCTCACACGAGCTTTGCCGCGTCGAACGAGGACACGCGGCCGATTCTCAACGGAGTGCTGTGGGAGGTGCTCGACGATCGCATGCAGATGGTGGCTACGAACGGCCATCGCCTGGCGCGGTACGGGGTCCCTGCCATGGCGCGGGGCGCGAAGAGGCCCGCCCGTGACGTCATCGTCCCGCCCAAGGCGCTGGCGCAGATCGGACGCATCTTCGGGTCGGACGACGAGCTGGTCGTGGCGATGGACGAGAAGCAGATCGGTTTCCGCGGTGAGCGCGGCGTCATCTACAGCCGCCTCATTGAGGGTCCCTATCCGAACTACGAGCAGGTCATCCCGAAGGACAACGACAAGCGCCTTCGCGCGGACAAGGAACGGCTGACCGCGGCGCTCAGGCGCATGGCGGTGATGGCGAGCGACCAGACCCACCGCGTGCGCCTGTCGATGAAGGACGACGCCCTCAAGCTGTTCGTCTCCACGCCCGACGTGGGCGAAGGCAGCGAAGAGATGATGGTCTCCTACGAAGGCGAGCCCATCGACATCGGCTTCAACGCGAACTACCTGCTCGAGGTGCTCCGGTTCGTCGACTCCGACGAGGTCGAGATCTCGCTCAAGGCGCCCGAACGGGCTGCGCTGGTGCAGCCGGCGGGGAACAATGGGGAGGACTATCTGTGCCTGGTGATGCCCCTCCGCCTCCAAGAGTAGTGGTCGGTCGGTGAAAACGGCGGGGCACCCACGAAGTGGGTCGCTGCGGCGTTGCGCTCCTCGCGTCTTCCTGCGGCGCACCTTTCAGTGCGCCTCGGCACCCACCTTCGGTGGGTACCCGCTCTCGTCGCGCGCCTTGCATCTGACCCGTTTTGACCGACCTCCGGAAGCCGCTCGGACCGACCTCCACGACCGTTTTTTGAGCTACCTCCGGGACGCGTTTTGAGCTACGTTCTAGTATCCCTCCTGTAACGCGTTTCCGCCCGCTTTGTTCTCCCCTCTGGGGGCTGCCGCTGGCCGGTAGATTTGACTACGGTATGATGGGGCGAAGAAAGACCGAAAATCGTTGCCGGAAGCCGTTGTGGAAACTACCTTTAAGGGTGTTCTCCATGGTTCCTCCGCGGATCCCGTCGTGCGCCTGACGGAGGTCCGGCTCGAGCAGTTTCGAAACCTCGCCACCGGGGACCTCGAGGTGCCGTTTGAGGGAGCCGTTTTGGTGGGCGCGAACGGCCAGGGAAAGACGAACTTCCTGGAGGCGGTTCACTACCTGTCGCGGTTCCGATCGTTCCGCGGATCGCGGCACGGCGACGCGGTGGCGTTCGGCGCCGGGCATTTCCGGATCGAGGGCGGGTTCCGCTTGACGAACGGGCGCGCGCGGACGCTGGCCGTCTCCGCCGACCTCGAACGGAGACGGGTCGCGCTCGACGGTGCGGTGATCGCGCGCCCGGCCGAGGCTGCGGGGACGTTGCTGGCCGTGACCCTACGCCCCGAAGATCTCGATCTTGTGAGCGGCCCACCGTCCTCGCGCCGCGGGTACGTGGACGATCTCCTGTCGCTCGTCTCGCGTCCATACCGCCGCGGGGTCGCGGAGTACGATCGGGTGCTGCGGCAACGCAACAAGCTCCTGCGGAGCGGCAATGCCGGGATCACCCAACTCGAGGCCTGGGACGAGGCCCTGATCTCCGCCGGCGCGGGTGTCGTGGTCGCGCGCGCGCGGCTGATGGGGCGGCTGGCGGAGGCCTTCGCGCGAGCGGCTGCGCTGGTGGCTTGCCAGGACGACGGCGCCTACCGGATCGAGTATCGCCCCTCGGTCCCGGTGGATCCCGAGGCCGCCGATCGGGAAGAGGCGGTGCGCAGCGTGTGGTCGCGCGCCCTCGTCGATCGGTACGAGGTCGATCGCGCGCGCGGCTGGACGACCGTGGGGCCGCATCGGGACGATCTCGAGATCCGACTGGCCGGCCGTGAGCTGTCCCGGTTCGGCTCCCAGGGTGAGCGGCGCACGGCAGCCGTGGCGCTCAGGCTCATGGAGGCCGAGGTGCTGGAGGCAGAAACGGGGCATCGCCCGATCCTCTTGCTCGACGACGTGTTCTCCGAGCTCGACGAGGGTCGGGCGGAGCGGCTGCTCGAGTGGCTGGGGGACCGCTACCAGCGCTTCGTCACGAGTCCCCGCCCGCTCCCGTGGCTGGGGGAGGGGCTCGCTCTGTGGACGGTCGCACAGGGGCGGATCCACTGCCCTGCTGCAGCCGCGGCAGGATGAAGGGACCGCGGCGCCTCGACTCGGCGCTCGACTCCGTGCTGGACGCGCTAGGCCTGGCGCAGGCCGTCGAGCAGCACGGCGTCTTCCGTGAGTGGGAGGAGCGCCTCGGCCCGGAGATCGCCCGCGCGGCGCACCCGCACCGCGTCGACGGCGACACGCTGATCGTGCGGGTGGCGACCTCGGCCTGGCTCAACGAGCTATCGCTGAGGCAGGGCGAGCTCTTGGGGCGGCTGAACTCCGGCCGCAGACGGAGCTCGGTCCGACGGCTGGTATTTCGACTCGATCCCGAAGCAAAGGGGTGAAGGAGCGCATGGCGAAGACCAAGACACGCGGCAACGGCAACCCCGAGCGAAACGCGCAGGCAGCCCGGGAGTACAGCGCCGATAAGATCCAGGTACTGCAGGGCCTCCAGGCGGTGCGCAAGCGCCCTGGCATGTACATCGGCTCGACCGGCCCACGCGGCCTGCACCATCTCGTCTACGAGGTCGTCGACAACGCGGTCGACGAGGCTATGGCCGGATACTGCGACGAGATCTCGGTCACGATCGAGACCGACAACGCGATCCGCGTCGAGGACAACGGTCGAGGTTTCCCGGTAGACATCCACCCGACCGAGAAGAAGCCCGGCGTCGAAGTGGCGATGACCACGCTCCACGCCGGCGGAAAGTTCGATCACGGCTCGTACAAGGTCTCTGGCGGGCTGCACGGGGTCGGCGTGTCGGTCGTCAACGCCCTTTCCGAGTGGCTGGAGGTCGAGGTCATGCGCGACGGCCGCCTCTACCACCAGCGTTACGAACGCGGCGGCAAGGCCACCGAACTGCAGGAGATCGGCACGGCCGACGCGACAGGGACGGCGGACGCGACCGGGACGATCGTCCGCTTCCGTCCGGATCCCGAGATCTTCCCGGAGATCGACTTCCAGTACGAAACGCTCGCCACCCGGCTGCGCGAGCTGGCGTTCCTCAACAAGGGCGTCCAGATCGAGTTCCAGGACGCGCGCGACGAGAGCCCGCAGATGGACGTCTACCGCTACGATGGCGGGCTGGTGGAGTTCGTCAAGCATCTCAACAAGAGCCGCAAGCCGCTCCACCTCGATCCGATGTACGTGGAGACGACGAAGGACGACGTCGAGGTGCAGTGCGCGATCCAGTACAACGACAGCTACACGGAGACCTTGTTCACGTTCGTGAACAACATCAACACGCACGAGGGAGGGACGCACCTCTCGGGATTCAAGGCTGCGCTCACCCGCACGATCAACGCCTACGCGAACGAGCGCGGCCTGTTCAAAAAGGCTGACTTTACGCTCTCGGGTGACGACGTCCGGGAGGGGCTCACCGCGGTCCTGTCGGTCAAGGTCATGGAGCCCCAGTTCGAGGGGCAGACGAAGACCAAGCTGGGCAACTCGGAGGTGCGCGGCATCGTCGAGTCGGTGATGAACGAGGCGCTGAGCTCCTGGATGCAGGAGAATCCCGCCGCGGCGAAGTCGGTCGTCGAGAAGGCGCTGCAGGCGGCACTCGCGCGCGAGGCGGCGCGCAAGGCAAGGGACCTGACACGAAAGAAATCGGGGCTGGAGGGCGGCATCCTTCCGGGCAAGCTCGCGGATTGCTCGATCGACGACCCGATGCTGTCCGAGCTGTACCTGGTGGAAGGGGACTCGGCGGGCGGGTCGGCGAAGCAAGGCCGCGACAGGAACTTCCAGGCGATCCTGCCGCTCCGCGGAAAGATCCTGAACACGATCCGGGCGCGCGTGGACAAGGTCCTCTCGAACGAAGAGATCCGCACGATCATCACCGCGATCGGCACCGGGTTCGGAGAAGACGAGTTCAAGCTGGAAATGGCCCGATACGGCAAGATCATCATTATGTGCGACGCCGACGTGGACGGGGCCCACATCCGCACCCTGCTCCTGACCTTCTTCTTCCAGTGGATGCGCGAGCTGATCGACGCCGGAAAGATCTACATCGCGCAGCCGCCGCTCTATCGCGTGTGGAAGGGATCGAAGGACTTCTACTGCTTCGACGACGATGAGCGGGATAAGGCGGTCGAGCGTCTGGGCGGCAACGGCGTCAACGTCCAGCGCTACAAGGGTCTCGGCGAGATGAATCCGGACCAGCTCTGGAAGACGACGATGGACCCCGAGAGCCGCACGATCCTCAAGGTGCACATGGAGGATCATACCGAGGCGTTCGAGCTGTTCCAGACGCTGATGGGAGACGACGTGGAGCCCCGGCGGGAGTTTATCGAGAAGAACGCGAAGTACGTAAGGAATCTGGACGTGTGAGGACAATCATTTTCATGACCACGGAGAAGGCATAGATGGCGATCGAGCAGGGACGCGAGAGGATCGTCGAGCGGCAAATCGTGGACGAGATGAAGGAGTCGTTCATCGACTACTCGATGAGCGTCATCGTCGCGCGGGCGCTGCCGGACGTGCGCGACGGCCTGAAGCCCGTCCACCGGCGCATCCTGTACTCGATGTCCGAGATCGGGCTCGGTCCCGGCCGACCGTACAAGAAGAGCGCCACCGTGGTCGGAGACGTGCTGGGCAAGTACCACCCCCACGGGGACACCGCGGTGTACGACTCGATGGTCCGCATGGTGCAGCCGTTCTCGCTGCGCTATCCGCTCGTAGACGGTCAGGGGAACTTCGGCTCGATTGACGGGGACTCGGCGGCGGCCTACCGATATACCGAGGCGCGGATGGCCGCGATCGCGGCCGAGATGCTGGCCGACATCGACAAGGACACGGTCGATTACGTCCCCAATTACGATGACCGGCTCCAGGAGCCATCCGTGCTGCCGGCGCGGATTCCGAACCTGCTCATCAACGGGGCCAGCGGGATCGCGGTCGGCATGGCGACCAACATCCCTCCGCACAACCTGCGCGAGATCGTGAATGGGCTGATTGCGCTGATCGACGACCCGGAGACGGACCTCCTGGCCCTGCGGAAGCACATCAAGGGCCCGGACTTCCCGACCGGGGGTTACATCTACGGCACCACTGGCATCCGCGAGGCATACGAGACCGGCCGCGGCAAGGTGATCATGCGCGCGCGGGCCAGCACCGAGACCAAGGACAACGGCCGCGAGCGGATCATCATCACCGAGATCCCCTACCAGGTCAACAAGACCAGGGTCATCGAGCAGATCGCCGACCTGGTGCGGAACAAGAAGATCACCGACATCTCCGACCTGCGCGACGAGTCCGATCGCGACGGGATGCGGGTCGTGATCGAGCTCAAGACGACGGCTCAGAACCCCGAGGTCGTGCTCAACCAGCTCTACAACCACACCCAGCTCCAGCAGACGTTCGGGATCATCAACCTGGCGCTGGTCGACAACGTGCCGCGGGAGATGCCGCTCAAGGAGATGCTCGAGCGGTTCCTCGAGCATCGCCACGAAGTCGTCGTGCGACGCTCGAATTTCGAGCTCGCCCAGGCCGAGGAGCGGTTGCATATCGTCGAGGGGCTGCGCATCGCGGTCGACAACATCGACGAGATCGTGCAGCTGATCCGGAAGAGTGGCGACACCGACACCGCGCGCGCCGGGCTGATGGAGCGGTTCGACCTCTCCGAGCGGCAGGCGCAGGCGATCCTCGACATGCGGCTCGCGCGGCTCACAGGCCTCGAGCGCGACAAGCTCGAGGAGGAGTACCGGTCGCTGCTGAAGACGATCGCCGGCCTCCAGGAGCTACTCGGCTCGCGGCGGCTGCGGATGGAAGAGATCAAGGAAGAGCTGCGCGAGATCGCGGAGAAATACGGCGATGCGCGGCGCACGGAGATCCTGCCCGGCGGGGCGGACATCTCGATCGAGGACCTGATCGCCGAAGAAGACATGGTCGTGACGATCAGCCACACCGGCTACATCAAGCGGATCGCCGCGTCGACGTACCGCAGGCAGCGCCGCGGTGGGCGGGGTGTGACGGGGATGGGGACCAAGGAAGACGACTGGATCGAGCGCCTCTACGTCGCCAGCACCCACGACTACCTGCTGGTCCTCACCGAGCAGGGGAAGTGCCACTGGCTCAAGGTGTACGACATCCCGCAGGGCGGGCGCGCCAGCCGCGGCCGGCCGATCGTCAACGTTCTCGAGACGGACGCCAACGATCAGGTCGCCGACGTCATCCCGGTGCGCGAGTTCGACGACCAGCACTACCTCATCACGGCCAGCCAGCAGGGCAAGGTAAAGAAGACCGTGCTATCGGCCTACGGCAACCCCCGCCGCGCCGGAATCATCGGGATGAAGCTGGACGCCGGCGACCGCGTGATCAGCGCACAGCTCACCGACGGCACCAACGACATCGTGCTGGCGACCCGCAAGGGCCAGGCGATCCGGTTTTCAGAGGATGAAGCGCGCGACATGGGGCGCGACACGATGGGGGTCAGGGGCATCACGCTGCAGGGCAAGAACGACGGCGTGCTGGACATGGTGGTCGTCAAGAACGAGAGCAACGCGCTCCTGGCCGTCACCGAGAACGGATACGGAAAGCGGACGCTGATCTCCGATTATCGGGTGACGCACCGCGGCGGCAAGGGGATCAAGACGCTGAATCCGACGGCCAAGACCGGGCCGCTGGTGGCGGTCAAGGAAGTCGTCGAGCAGGACGAGCTCATGATCGTCACGACCGGTGGGATCATCATCCGGCTCCCCATCCAGGGCATTCGGGTCATGGGGCGCGCCACGCAGGGCGTCCGGCTGATCAACCTCGAGAAAGGCCACAAGGTCGGTGACGTGGCACGAGTCGTGCTAGAGGAGGAAGGGGAGGGAGCTTCGATCGAAGGGGTGGATGCCGCCGCCCAGTCGGAGGACGAACAGCTGGAGCTGCCCTCGGAAGAGGAGTGAAGACCGAGCTGAAGGTTTCCGTCGAACCCCGGCCGCCCCGCGCGGCTTCGGACGGGTATATCCTCGTCGTCGACGACGATCCCTCGATTTGCGACACGTTGACCACGATGTTGCAATTCAAGGGATATCGGACCGAAGTCGCGCACACGGGACCCCTCGCCCTGCAGATCGCCCGCCGGGACCCGCCGGACCTCGTCCTGCTGGACGTCATGATGCCGGAGATGGACGGGCTGGCTGTGTGCCGCGAGTTCCAGTCCGATCCGCGGCTGTCGGATGTCCGCGTGCTGATGCTGACCGCGCGGGACGGCCGCAAGGACGTCGTCCAGGCGCTCGAGGCGGGGGCCAGCGACTACGTCACCAAGCCGTTCTACATCGACGAGCTCGTCGCCCGCGTGCGGACCAACCTCGAGGTCAAGCGCTACCACGACGACCTCGCGGCCATGCTGCGCATCTCCCAGGCGGTCTCCTCCTCGCTCGAGATCGAGAAGGTCCTGTACACGATCGTCAGCGAGCTCGCCGAGGTCGTGCAGTCCGACCGCGCCTCGCTGATCAAGATCGTGGACCGGCACACTGGCTACGTGGTCGCGACCCAGGACGATCCCAATCTCCACAACCTGAGCATCGACCTCGACGGGTACCCCGAGATCCAGAAAGCATCCGCCGAAGGGGACGTGGTGGTCGTCGACGACACCCACTCGGATCCCCTGATCGGGCCCGTGGTGCACACGCTGCCGGCGCGGAAGTCGATCATGATCGTGCCGCTCCGGGTGCAGCGCGCAGACCTCGGAGAGTACGTTCTCCAGTCGTCGCGCAGGTACTGGCCGTACACGGAGCACGAGGTCAAGTTCGCGCGCGTGGTGGCGAACGCAGCGGCCAACGGGCTCGCAAACGCCGCGCTCTATGAGCAGGCGGAGATCGACAACCAGCGACTGACCCGCTTGGCCAATACCGACGACCAGACCGGCCTCTACAATCACCGCTACTTCTACCTGCGCCTGGAGGAGGAGTTCAAGCGCGCGGATCGCTATCGTTCCGACCTCTCGCTGATCCTGCTCGACATCGACCACTTCAAGCAGGTCAACGACACCTACGGTCACCAGCAGGGTGACGCTGTTTTGCGCGAGCTGGCGGCGGTGCTCCACCGGACGATCCGCGAGACCGACCAGCTGGCCCGCTACGGGGGCGAGGAGTTCGCCGTGCTCCTTCCGGAGACAAACCTCGCCGGTACGTATCAGCAGGCCGAACGCTTGCGGCGACAGGTAAAGGCGCACTACTTCGAGGCCCTGATGGGGAAGCCGTTGACGATCTCGTGCGGGGTCGCGTGCCTGCCGTTCAGCTCCGAGGAGTTCCCCGCCCCGCGCCAGCGACAGGACGCGCTCATCAGCTGGGCGGACCAGGCGCTGTACACTGCCAAGCGGGGCGGCCGGGATCGGACGATCACCTTCGAGGGACGGCCCTCCCACGAGTGAGCCTCGCGGGCTGGTTCGCTGCGCTCCTGGTCCCGCTTGCGCTGGTCGCCGCGCTCGCGTGGCTAGCGATCGGCTGGCTCGGCCACTGGCGCCTCAATCGCCCGCTGGGCTCCTCGCGGCCTCCCGATTTCACGTTCACTCCGTGGGAGACCGATGCCGAGCATGAATCCGCCGAGTTCACCACCTCCGACGGCGTGACGCTCCACGGCTGGTTTCTGCGCCACGAGAGCGAGCGTCGGGTGATCGTGGTCATGCACGGATACCGCGGCGAGAAGTCCGACGTGCTGGGGATGTCGACCGCGCTCTGGCGCGCGGGCTTCGACGTGCTGCTGTTCGACTTCCGTGGGCGTGGCCGGAGCGCCCGGGCGCCGATCTCGATGGGGCTGTGGGAAACCGTTGATCTCGCGGCGGCGCTCGACTGGGTCTCGGATCGCGTGCCGGGGGCGCGGGTGGGACTTCTGGGATTCTCGATGGGTGGAGTGGTGGCGATCCTGGGCGGCGCGGATGCACGGGTCGAGGCGATCGTCGCCGACAGCGCGTTCGGCAGCCAACGCGAGGTTCTCGCCCACGCCGCCGAGCGCGACGCACGGCGGTTCTTCAGGGGGTGGGTTCCGGGACGCGCGTTCCTCCCGGCGATGGAATGGTGGCACCGGCGGAGCGGGAAGCCGGGCTTCGGCGAAATCGCGCCGATCGACCGGCTGGCGGACCTGGCGGGAAAGCCGCTCTTGTTCATCCACGGGACCCTGGATCGCTGGATCCCCCTGGAGCAGGCACGCCGGCTGATCGAGGCCGCGTCGGAGCCCACGGAATCGTGGCTCGTGGAAGGAGCGCTCCACTGTGGCGCCTACTTCGTCGACCGCGCGGCGTACTGCGATCGGGTGGCCGACTTCTTCACCCGTCACCTCGGCACGCGCGCGGCCGCGTGAGCGAGCGCTCCCGCCACGTCGTGCGGCTGTTCGGACCGGCGCGGGAAACGGTCGGGTCGGAGACGGTCATGCTCGAGCTGCCCGAGGAGGCCACCGCGGCCGACGCGGTGGCGGCGCTGGCCGCCGAGCACCCCGCGCTGGCGGCGCTCCTTCCCCGATCGCGGGTGGCGGTCAACCTCGAGTACGTAGACGCCCGGACGCGACTCGCGCCCGGCGACGAGATCGCGATCCTGCCGCCCGTCGGGGGCGGATGATCGCAGGCCGGTCAGCAGCGGACCCCGGCCGCTGCTGACGGCGGAATTCCGAGGAGCATGCGAACCCTCTATCAGATCACCGAGGCTCCGATCGATCTCGAGCCCCTTCGGGCGGCGGTCGCTGACCCTACCTCAGGGGCGGTGGTGACGTTCGTGGGAGTGACACGCAACTCGTTCGGGGGTAGGGGGGTACAATACCTCGAGTACGATGCGTATGCGCCGATGGCGGAGCTCGAGATGCGGAAGATCGGTACGAAAATTGCCTCACGATGGCCGGCGGTAACCGGGGTCGCGATCGCGCACCGGGTCGGTCGCGTCGAGGTCGGCGAAGCCAGCGTGGCGGTCGCGATCTCGGCGCCCCATCGGCGCGATGCGCTGGCGGCCTGCGCGCACGGGATCGATCGCCTGAAGGCGACGCTGCCCGTGTGGAAGCGAGAGGTGTTCGCCGACGGATCCGAATGGCGCGAGAACGCGGCCGAGGGTCCGAACCAGGGGAGGTGAACGGCTTTGATCGCCGCGAGCTGTCGAGCCCGAATCACCAGCCAGGACCTGACCTTCCTGACCGGGGCCCTCGCCTCGAGCGGGCGCGAGCGCGCCCCGCTCGCGTCCCTTGCCCGGGATCCCGACGCGCTCGACCGGCTGCTCGACAGCCCGCTCCTCTTCGAGCGCCTGCTCGAGGCGCCGCGCCTTCTCGACGTCTCCCCGTACTTCTTCTACTACGTGGTCGTCCGCCGGGCGTTCCTCGATCACGGGATCGACGACCGCCGCGTGGCCGACTACGTCGGGGCGCTCCTGTCCGACCATGTGCGGCGAGAGGCCGGCGGCGGGGGAGAGCGGGCGGGCGTCTACCTGGTCGACCTCGTCCGGGGCGTCGCCGAAGCGCGGACGTCCGAGCACGCGTTCTCGCTCCAGACCGAGGTCGGCGATCGCGCTCTCTACCTGGCCGGGATCTTCCCGGACTGGATCTACCACCGCCACCGCTACGGCCGCCGACCCGTCGATCTCGAGTACTACGAGGACATGGGGCGCCGCTACTACGCGGCGGCCGCGCGACACGAGGCGGCAGCGCGTTACGATCTCGCCGACGTGCTCGAGCTCCTCGCCGAGGCGTTCGTGGCGCTGCGCCAGGCCCTGAACGACCTGGTCGACGACCACCTCCACCTCGCGCCCCGGCCCGAGACCGTGGAGCGGCTCTGCCGGCAGGCGCTCTACAGGCAGGGGCGGTGATGGCCTTCCTGAGGGACGTCCAGAGGCTGTTCGAGCGGACGTACGACCGCGAGGCCGGCGTTGACCTCGAGGCGTGCGTGGTAGGACCTCGCCGCTGTGCCGAACTCGCCTCGCGGAGCGATGCGGATCATCCCGAGATGTCCGGCTGGGCGCGCTTCTTCTACTACGTCGAGGACGCCAACCTCCGGCTGGCCCTTTTCTACGCCGACGAGATGATCGAAGCGCTCGAGACGCGCGACCCGCGGCGGGGCCTGTCCGAATCGAACGTGCTCCCACTCCTCGTTTTCACCGAAGAGGCGAGCCACGCGCTCCATACGACGTTCGCGTTCGGGGACGGCGGGCCATCACGCGTGGCGGGGATCGAGTTCCTGGCCGAGCTAGAGCTTATGGCGCGGATCGACGCCTACCTGCTGCTCCGCCACTTCGTGCGCGCGCTGGCGCGACCCTTCTGCGGGTCCGACCTGGTGTGGGTGCGCCAGCAGGCGCTGACCCGCTGGGATGTCCCCTACGACGATCCCGATCTCGCCGAGCGATATCGCGGTGCGGCCCGGCTGGCGACCGCGTTCGTCGACCGGCTGGAGGCGGCGCCGCCTGGCCGCCGGCTGGCCCAACTGCGCTCGTTCCGAGCCCTGCCGATGTCTCAGAAGCGCGCCCGCTTGCCGACCTCCGAGGTATGACGTAACATCATACCAGGAGGTTTCCATGTCGAAGACCAAAGTCGCCATCACCCTAGATACTCGGACTCTTCATCGCGTCGATCGTCTCGTCCGGGAAGACCGCTTCGCGAATCGGAGCCAGGCGATCGAGGCCGCCGTGGCTGAGCAATTGGACCGGCTCGAGCGACGCCGGCTCGCTGAGGAGAGTGCCAAGCTCGACCCCACGGCGGAGCGTGCCTTCGCCGAGGAAGGTCTCGGCTCGGATTCGAACGAATGGCCGGAATACTGAGGGGAGAAATCCGCTGGGCCGACCTCAACCCGACCCGAGGCAGCGAGCA
>DASQEN010000216.1:0-1655 GCA_035633635.1 Gemmatimonadota bacterium
CCGGGAGACCCTGGCCTCCCTCCTGGGGACCGAGGAGCTCCTGGTGGTGGGGGCCGTGGGAAACGGATCCGACGCGATGAGCCTCGTCCGGTCCACCCAGCCGGATGTCGTCTTGATGGACGTCCGGATGCCCCAGATGAACGGCATCGAGGCGACACGCTTGCTGAAGTCGGCGTTCCCTGAGATCGGCATCGTCGCCCTGACCGGTGTCGACGATCAGGACGCGGTTCGGGAGATGCTGGTCGCAGGCGCCTCCTGCTACGTGTTGAAGGACTCCGACACCGACGAGATCTTCCATGCCATCCGGCAGGCGGCGGCGGGCGGCGGAGTGATCTCCTCCGAGGTGACGCCCCGGGTCATCGGAGAGCTGACCGAGGCTCTCGAGCGCGAGCGTCGCCGCTCGCGCCAGCTCGAGCTCGCCCAGGAGGCGCTCCTCGAACGGGCCGCCAGGCGTCACGAGCTGGTGAGCCGGCTGGGCCACGAGCTCCGCACCCCCGTCACCGTGATCCTTGGCATGGCCCAGACCCTGTCGAAGGGGACCGGGACCCAAGAGCAGCGGGACGAGATGCTCGACGCGCTCGTGATGCGCGCCCAGGGACTCGCTCGCCTGGTCTCCCGGCTCGAAGGGGTGGTGGAGGCGGGGCTCACGGAGTACACGGACGTGATCGACGTGGCGCGGGAGATCGCCAGCCTCTCCCCGCGAGTCCGGGTCGAAACCCCTGAGCGGCCGATGCTCGCCACCCTCAACCGGGTCGCGGCGCTGCGCATCCTCGAAGAGCTCGTCGAGAACGGCCTCGAGTTCTCCGACGAGCAGGAGCAGGTGATCGTGAAGGTCGACGAAACCGTGGCCGGGATCGAGGTTCGCGTGATCGACCGCGGGCCCGGCATCGCGGAGGACGCGCTCGAGCGGATCTTCGAACCGCTCGAGCAGGCCGAGGACCTGCACACCAGGACCCATCAAGGGGTGGGCCTGGGACTCACCGTCGCCCGGATGTCCGCCCGCGCGATGGACGGAGACGTGACGCTCGAGGACACGGGTCCGCAGGGATCGGTCTTCCTCTGGCGGGTCTCGATGAGCCCGTTCGCTTCCGCGACTACTTGAAGCGCCGCATGTGCACGTTCAACAGGATCCCGACCCCGATACAGCTCGCCAGCATGGAGCTGCCCCCGTAGGACAGGAAGGGCAGCGGGATCCCCGTAATCGGCATGATGCCGATCACCATGCCGATGTTCACGAACATCTGTATCGCGAACATGATCGCGATGCCGGTGGCCAGGTACGTGCCGAACGGGTCCTTCGACAGGAACGCGATCCGGATCGACCGCCACAGCAGCAAGGCGTAGAGCGAGAGCACGAACACGGCGCCGACGAAGCCGAACTCCTCCCCCGCGACCGTGAAGATGAAGTCGGTGTGTTGCTCGGGGACGTAGTCGAGGGTGGTCTGCCGACCGTGGAGGTATCCCTGGCCGAACAGACCGCCGCTGCCCACGGCGATCTCCGCCTGGTCGAGGTTGTAACGGACGTCGGCGGGCGTGTTCTCGCGATCCAGGAAGGCCCGGAGACGGTCCAACTGGTACTCCTTGATCACGCCGAGCTGGAACGCGGCCGCGATGAGCACCAGGCAGACGATGACGAGCGCCGCCAGGTGACGGCC
>DASQEN010000217.1:0-30854 GCA_035633635.1 Gemmatimonadota bacterium
GCGCCGGACCCGTCGGGCGCCGAGCCTGCGGCAGACCGAGCCGATGGCGTGCGAGTCCTCCTCGACCGCGGCCGGATGGCCGTCCACCTCGATGAGGAGCAGTGCCTCGAGCCCATCGGGGAGCCCCAGGTCGCCGAACGCCTCGACCGCACGGATCGTCACCGCGTCCATGAGCTCGAGCGTGCACGGGACTATGCGCTCGGCGAGGATCGCGGCCACCGCCTCGCCCGCCGCGACCAGCGAGCCGAATCCGGCGAGGAGTGTCCGGGTCCGGACTGGCTTGGGCACGAGACGCACGAGGACACGGGTGAAGACCGCGAGCGTCCCCTCGCTCCCGACCAGGAGGTCCTTTAGCCCGTAGCCCGCCACGTCCTTGACCGCCTTCCCGCCGAGCCTGACCCACTCGCCGGTCGGGAGCACGGCCTCGAGCCCCTGGACGTAGTTCTTCGTGACCCCGTACTTGAGCCCGCGCAGCCCACCCGCGTTCTCGGCCACGTTTCCGCCAATCGTGCAGACCCGCATCGAGCCCGGGTCGGGCGGATAGAAGAGGCCTTCGGCCTCGACCGCGCGGTGGAGATCGGCGGTGACGACCCCGGGCTCAACCCACGCGGTTGAGTTCGCGACGTCGATCTCCTGGATCTTGTTCCACGACGGGAAGAGGAGCACGATGCTGGACTCGGTCGGGACCGCGCCGCCGGATAGACCCGTGCCCGCGCCGCGCGGGACGATCGCGAAGCCCTCCTCGTTGGCGAGCGCGAGGATCGCCGCCACTTCCTCGGCGTCCTTCGGGATCACGATCGCGGCGGGGACCTGCCGGAGGAGCGGGGTCGCATCGGACGCGTAGGTCAGCAGGTCCTCCCGCGCGGTCAGCACGCGATCGCGGTGCGTGGCTTCCTGGAGTCCGGCGAGAGCGCGGTCGGTGATCATCGTCGTCGGCGAATGTAACCCGATTCCTTCTCCGGGTCGTATCGGTGGAAAGAGGAGCACGACGACCTTACCTTCGCCGCATGCGAATCACGTTTTCGATCGTCGTCGCGCTGGCCCTCGCCGTAGCCTGCTCACAGCGGGTCACACCGGAAGAGGAGTTCGCGCGCCAGGATCGTGAGCGGCCGATCGTGTCCGCGGAGGGCGCGAGCCTGCCTCCCGTCGCGGGCGCACCGGCGCCGCGCGGCATGAGTGGCGCGGCCCCGACGGCCGCCCCGGAAGACGCCGCGCAGACGATCCGCGGCACGATCGAGGCACCGGCCGGCGCGAGTGGCGGCGTGCTGTTCCTGTTCGTGCGCGCGGCGGGCGCAACCGGAGGACCGCCGCTCGCGGTGCAGCGCATTCCCTCGCCCTCGTTCCCGCGCGAGTTCTCGATCGGCCCGCAGGATGCGATGATGGCCGGCGGGCCGTTCCCCGATCGCGTCAGCGTCGAGGCGCGTCTCGACCAGGATGGCAACGCGATGACCGAAGGGCCCGGCGATCTATCGGCCAGCAGCGAGACCGCCCCCGGCTCGACCGGCATCACGCTGACGCTCGCCCCGGGCGCGTGATCGCCCGTCCGCTTCCGGACGGCCTCCTCTGCATCCGACAGCTCGACCACGCAGCGCTCTCCGGCGAGCTCGCGCGCGCGTGGGGTGGGGCGATGCCCTCGTTGCGGCCGCGCGAGCCGGTCGAGCTCGCGATCGCGCGGCACGACGCGGGCTGGGCCGAGCTCGACCGGACTCCAGTTCGTGATCCCGGGACCGGACTGCCGCACACCTACCGCACCCACCCGACCGCGGACGCGCTCGCGGTCGCCGAGCGGTCGGTGGCGCGGGTCGACGCGGTCGACCCCTACGCGGGGTGGCTCGTGAGCCGCCACTTCGCCTCCTTCCACGCGGGCTCGGAGGCGCCCGAGGCGCGGACGTGGGTGACCGCCCAGGTCGGCCACCGGGCCGAGCTCCTCTCGCGTGCCTGGCCGCGGGTCGGCCGCGAGGCCCTCCACCCCCACGTGCTCGAGGCCAACTTCGACTGGCTCCAGCTGCTGGACGCTTTGTCGCTCGCCGCGTGCGAGGACTGGCAGTCGTGGGAGAGCCGCGAGACGTGCGCCGGCTACGGGGAGGAGACGACGACGTTTCGTTACCAAAGGGAGGAGCCCGCCGGCGATCCCCTCCGGGTCCGCGGGCGCGTGGAGCCGTGGCCGTTCGAGCCGTCGGAGGTGCAGGGGATGGTGCCGGCGAGGAAGCTCGCGGTGGGCCCCTGGGAGAGTCCGGAGGCCCTCGCCCGCGCGTGGCGGGAGGCGCGCGTGGCCCTGTTGGAGGTCGCGCTGACGGGGGGATAGATTCGCGGTGTCATGTCCGCCGATACCTCTACGGACGCCGTTCCATCCACCGGCGCCGACGCCGCCCGGGCTCGACTGGCCGGCCACCGCGCCGCGCGTGAAGGTGCCGCGCTCTTCGAGCGGCCTGGCTCGACACTCGTCGAGATCACGGGCTCGGAGCGGCTCGTGTTCCTGAACGGCCTTGCTACAAACAAGCTTGTCGATCTCGAGCCCGGCCGCGCGGCGCGCGCATTTCTTCTCGTCCCGACCAAGGGGCGGGTCCTGGCGGACTTCATCGCCTGCGAGACCGGAACGGCGACGTGGCTCGAGTGCCAGGGCGGCTCCGCTCCCACCGTGCTCGAACTCCTCCGCAAGTACTACTTCGGTCAGGACGTCGCGTTCGCGGATAGGAGCGGGGAGTGGCGGGTCCTCGCGCTCGTCGGGCCCGAGGCGGGGAGGATCCTGACCGGAGTCGTGGACGACGTCCCACCCGGGGAGGAGCGAACCCACGAGGAGACGCGGCTCGGCGACGCCGCGGTCCGCGCGCTCCGCTGGAGCGACGCCGGCCCCCCGGGCTGGCACCTATGGATGCCGGAGGGAGCGGTTGAGGTCGCGCGCACCGCCCTGGTCGAGGCCGGAGTGGTCCTGGGATCCGAGGCGGCATGGACACTCCTCCAGATCGAGTCCGGCGTGGCCGCCTTCGGGCGCGAGCTCGGCGAGGACGTGATCCCGCTCGAAGCGCCGACCGAGGACGCGATCGACCACGCCAAGGGATGCTATCCGGGGCAGGAGGTGATCGCGCGGCTCCACGTGCGGGGGCGTCCGGCCCGGCACCTGAGAGGGCTCCGGATCGAAGGGGAGGAGCCGCTCGACGCGGGGACGACGCTCGACGCCGCGGACAAGACCGGCGTCGCGGTCGTCACCGCGAGCGGGATCAGTCCCGACCTCGGTCCCGTCGCGCTCGCGTACGTGCACCGGGACTACTGCGAGCCGGGAACCCGGTTGACGGCCGACGGCCGGTCGGCCGAGATCGCCGACCTGCCCCTGATCCCGCCGGTGCGCGGATGAAGATCTACACGAAGTCCGGCGACGACGGAGAAACCGCGCTCTTCGGCGGTGGCCGGGTGCGCAAGTCGAACGCGCGGGTGGCCGCCTACGGGGAGGTCGACGAGCTGAACGCGTGGCTGGGTGCCGCGCGCGCGTGGTGCGCGGACGAGGAAGTGCGAGCCGCGCTCGCGCGGATCCAGGGGGAGCTCTTCGTCGTGGGCGCGATCCTCGCGACCCCGAACCCCGCGCGGCGGAAGGGCGAGCGCTTTACGCTGGACGAGGAACGGACCCACGCGCTCGAGCGGGAGATCGACGGCTGGGATGCAGAGCTCGAGGAGCTCAAGACGTTCGTGCTTCCGGGGGGCGGGAAGGGGGCCTCGATCGTCCACCTCGCCCGGGCGGGGTGCCGGCGGGCGGAGCGCTCGATCGTGGGGCTCGAGGCAGACGATCTCCCCGAGACCCTCGTCCCCTACGTCAACCGGCTGAGCGACTGGCTGTTCACCTGCGCCCGCGTGCTGAACTCCAGGGAAGAGATCGCGGAGACGCCCTGGTAGGCGACGGACCGTAGGGACATCGCGCAGGGGTGGGAGCGGCATTACCTTCCACATTGTCCCTGCGCTCGGAACCGAATCCATCCTCACAGGGGATCTTATGGCCGTCGAGCGGTCGCTCGCCACCGTCCTCTTCACCGACATCGTCGGCTCGACCGAGCGTGCGGCCGGGATGGGCGACGACGCGTGGCGCGCGCTCCTGGATCGCCACCACGCCGTCGTACGGCGCTGGCTCCGGCGGTTCGCGGGACGAGAGGTCAAGACGGCGGGCGACGGCTTCCTGGTCACGTTCGACAGCCCGGCCCGCGCCCTGACGTGCGCCGACGCGATCCGAAACTCGATCCGCGAGCTGGGCCTCGAGGTGCGGTGCGGCCTCCACATGGGCGAGATCGAGATCAAGGAGGGCGACGTCGGCGGTCTGGCCGTCCACATCGGCTCCCGCGTGGCGTCGATGGCCGGCCCCGGCGAGGTCCTCGTCTCGAGCACCGTCGTGGACGCCGAGGCGGGCTCCGGCTTTCGCTTCGAGGAGCGAGGCCGCCACGAGCTCAAGGGCGTTCCGGGTCAGTGGCGGGTCCACGCCCTCGTCGGGGTCCCGGAGGAGGCGAAGGTCGCGCTGCTCGAGATGGCCTCTGAGGAGAAGGCGGGAGGGTTCGGGATCCGCCTGCGCCGCTCGCATCTCGCCCGGACGCTCCTGATCTACGCCGTCGTCGCGGCCCTCATCCTCTTCCTGACCGACCTCTTCATCGACCGCCTGGGACTGCCCGGCTGGGCGTTCCCCGGCGCCGTGCTCCTCTTGGGGATCGGCCTCGTCGTGACCGCGGCGACCGCCTGGATCCAGTCGTCGCCCGACACGCGGATCCGCGCCGCCGGCGGCGAGCTGCCCCGGTCCCGCTCGCTCGATCTCGCGGGCCTTGCGGGCGCGCTCAAGCGGGGCGAGTTGCCTCACCTGACGTGGGCCCGGGCCGTCGCCGGCGGCGCGTTCGCCTTCTTGCTCCTCTTCGGTCTGGCCGGCCTGTACGTCGTCGTCCAGGACCGCGGCCGGAGCTTCGCGCCGTCCGAGGCGATCGCCGAGGCCGCGCCGGGGATCGCGGTCCTGCCGTTCACCGTGCAGGGGGCGGACCTCGACGTGTGGCGCGAGGGGATGGTCGACCTGCTGTCGACGAACCTCGACGGTGTCGGCGGGCTCCGGGCGATCGACAGCCGGACCGTCCTCGCCCGCTGGAACGAGCAGGTGCCGGAGGGTCAGCGGGCCGACCTGGCGACCGGCCTCGAGGTCGGTCGCCGGGCGGGCGCGCGCTACATCATTCTCGGGAGCGCGGTCGCACTGGGCTCCGACGTGCGGCTGTCGGCCGAGCTTTACGACGTCGAGAACGGCGAGCGGCTCGGGCAGGGCCAGGCGGTGGGCTCCCCGGACAGCGTTCTGGTCCTCGTCGACCGTCTCTCGATCGAGATCCTGCGCGCCGTCCTGCAAGGCAGGGAGGGCGACCTGCCGGACGTCAACCTGGCCCGCGTGACGACGAACTCGCTGCCGGCCCTCAAGGCGTACCTCGAGGGCGAGGTCCTGTTCCGGCGCGGCGACTTCGAGGCGGCGATCCCGGCCTACGAGCGTGCGGTCGAGGCCGACTCGACGTTCGCGCTGGCGAATTTCCGTCTCTCCACGGCCTACGGATGGGTGGAGAGCATCACGAGCGAGCTGGCGGAGGGGGCGATCGATCGGGCCGTGCGGTACGCCGATCGCCTCCCCGAGCACGAGGCCGTCCTCGTCCGGGCGGAATACGCGCTCACCCTGGGGACCCTCGAAGGGATCGAGCCGCTCGAGCAGGCCGTCCGCAGGCGGCCGGACGACGCCGAGGCGTGGTATCTCCTCGGCGAGACGTACTTCCACCTGGGGGCGGCGGCGCTGATTCCCCTGGAGAAGGCGGAGGAGGCGTTCGCCCGAGCCGTCCAGCTCGATCCCCGCTTCCTGCCGGCCTACATCCACCGGGTCGACTACGCGATGCTGATGGCCGACAGCGCACGCGCCCTCGCGCTGATCGACAGTGTCGCCATGATCCTTCCGGAGGGCGACGAGGAGATCCAGGTGGCACGCGCGATCTACGATCTCGGGTTCGGGGACTCCGTGGCGCGATCGCGGGCATTGCGGACGATCGAGGAGCGGGACGAGAACGCGGTCGCGATCGGGTTGCAGGATCTCCGCCATCCTCGCTTTCGCGACATGGAGGCGCGGGTGTACGAGATCGCCCGCGAGAGCGGGAGCCTGAACGCGCGCATCCTCCTGGCGCAGAACCGGATCCAGCGCGGCCGGCCCGCGGAGGCGCTGGAGATGATCGAGGATGCGGGTTTTCCGCCCGTCGCGCGCCTCTCGAACCTCTACTGGGCTCGTCTTCAAGGGCTTCCGGTCCCCGACGAGGATCTCGACGGCGCGGTGGAACTCGACCCCGAGGACGCTCCCGACGGCGCGCCGCGGGCGATCTATCTCTTCTTCCGCGGTGCGTGGGCCGCGGACCAGGGCCGGGAGGGCGACCGATCGGCGGCCCGGGGCGCGCTGCGCGACCTGGCCGCTCGACTCCGCGTCGAGGGGGACACGCTCGCGGGGCGGTTCGCCGGTGGCGCGGGTATCGCCCTGGACGGTTTGCTGGCGTGGAAGCGGGGCGACCGCGGGCTCGCCGAGGAGTATTTCACGGAGGCGCGGATGCTGGCCACGGGTCACGGGGGCCAATGGGCGGTCAACGGTATGATCCGGTGGTGGCTGGGCGAGCTCCTGATCGAGCAGGGACGGTTCCAGGAGGCCGAGCCGTACCTCGCCTCGCTCTGGTTCGACTCGATGGCGGACCGCCGCCTGGGAGACGTCTACGTCGAGATGGGCGAGCTAGAGAAGGCGCGGGAACAGTACGAGCGCTTCCTCACCGCGTGGCGGGACGCAGAGCCGGAGATGGAGCCCGCCGTCGCCCGAGCGCGCCAGGCCCTGGCGGGCATCCAGCCGCTCAAGCGAGAGTGAGGGTCGGATTACTCGGGCGGTTCCTCGGTGGCGTAGATCAGCGAAGCGACCCAGGGCACGATGGGGATCTCGCGGTCGCCGATCCGAACCGTGACTCCCTGCTCCGCGTCGTAGCGGACGACCTCGAACGGAACGCCCTTCTCGAAGCCCATCTGGACAAGACGCCGGGCGACGTCCTCCTCGCCCCAGCGCACCCCGACGACGCGCCCGCGCTCGCCTTTCTGCATGAAGTGGAGGGGGAACTCGACGTTCACAATCGCTCCTGAACGAGAATCGTTCCTGTTCGGCTCACGATACGAAACGCCCGGCGGTGAGTCAATCGACGACCCGACTATTCGACGTAGACCCGGCGGGCGATCTCGTCTTCCACCGACAACCGCTGGCCCTCGCGCTCGAGCGTGATGGGCCCGCCGTACGACCCCCGACCGACGATCCGCACCCGAGTACCCGGCACGAGCTCGAGGGAGGCGAGTTGCCTCAGGAGTTCCCCGTCCCGATCGGACACTCGCCGCACTACCACGCTCTCGCCGATCTCCGCGTCGCTCAAGGGCCGCGACGCCCGCGCGGGAGGCCGCCCGGTCTTGGGCGGAATGGGGTCGCCGTGGGGGTCGGTCGTGGGATGGCCGAGCATTTCGTCGATCCGGTCCTCGAACTCCTCGCTGATCACGTGCTCGAGCCGCTCGGCCTCATCGTGCACGGTGTCCCACGAATATCCCAGCGCCTCGGAGAGATAGAGCTCGATCAGCCGGTGATGGCGGATCACCTCGAGCGCGATCTTCTCGCCCGCCTCGGTGAGCGAGACCCCGCGGTAGGGGACGTACTCGACGAGCCGCATGTCGGCGAGCTTCTGCATCATGTTGGTGGCGCTCGCGGCCGACACCTCCATCCGCTCCGAGATGGCGGAGGTGGATGCACGTTCCTCGCCGCGCTCGCGGACGAGCGTATAGATGACCTTGAGGTAGTCCTCGATGGGAGGAGTGATCTCGGGGAGCTGCTGGGCGACCATGGCCAGTGCCAATCTGCCGGGACCCGGTGGCCCCGTCAATCGGAAGCCGCCGGGCGGCGGACCGCGGTCACCGACGTTATCGTACCGTCCATGGCGATCCCGATCTCGGTCGTCGACGCGTTCTCGGAGACGCCGTTCCGCGGGAACCCGGCGGGGGTCTGCCTGCCGCCCGAGGGCGCGGATCCGGCCTGGATGCAGGCGGTGGCCGCCGAGGTGAACCTCGCCGAGACCGCCTTTCTCCGCCCGCGAGGACGTGGCGAGTTCGACCTGCGCTGGTTCACCCCGCTCGTCGAGGTCGACCTGTGCGGTCACGCCACGCTCGCTTCCGCGCACCGGCTGTGGGAGGCAGGGCTGGCGGACGAGGGCCCGATCCGATTCCACACGCGGAGCGGCGTCCTGACCGCGTCGCGCGCGGGAGCGGGAATCGAGCTCGACTTCCCCGCTGCGCCTCCGCGCGAATCGGCTCCACCGGTGGGGCTCGCGGAGGCGCTTGGTGCTCCGTTTCTCTGGACCGGCGCGAACGCGCTCGGCGATCTCGTGGTCGAGATGCCGGACGAGCGGTCGGTGCGGAACTTGGAGCCCGACTTCGCCAAGCTGGAACGAATCCCGGCGCGGGGGATCGTCGTCACCGCCGCTGCCGAGCGCCCCGCCGAATCGGACTACGATTTCGTGAGCCGGTTCTTCGCGCCGCGGGTGGGGATCGACGAGGACCCGGTGACCGGGTCGGCGCACTGCGCGCTGGCACCCTTTTGGTCGCAGCGGCTCGGCCGCGCCGATCTGGTGGGGTGGCAGGCGAGCCCCCGCGGAGGCATCGTCCGCACGCGGCTCGAAGGCGACCGGGTCGTCCTCGGCGGCCGCGCGGTGACGGTCTGGCAGGGGGAGCTCCTTCCGGAGGTCGAGAGATGGGAGACGTCGTCTACGTCTCGAGGGTGAGGATCGAGCGGAAGAAAGGGCCGCTCCGACACGCCTGGCTGCCGGTTCGGGGGCGCGCTGGAGGCGCGCGGGATCGACGCGAGCGGCGGGAAGCTGAGCTCGACCGCGACCGGCGAGGTAGAAGTCGAGGATCGCGTGCTGATCCTCAAGCGGATCCGGGTCGTCTACTGGCTGGAAGCGCCGGAGGCGAACCGCGAGACGATCGAGCGAGTCCACGGCATGCACGCCCGCCACTGTCCGGTGTACCGCTCCCTGGAGGGAGCGATCGAGATCACGACCGAGATCGAGGAGGGACCATGAGGGCCAAGCGGAGGAGATGGGCGGCGCTGCTGATCCTGGCGGTCGCGTGGGCGTGCGGGGGAGAGCGGGCGAGCGAGAACGGCTCGGACGAGGCCGAGCCATCCGCCGCGCCGCCGAGCGCGGGAATCGAGGCCGGGGCGAGCGACTCACTGCCAGCAGCCCTCCTCGGGACTGCGCCGGCGCCGCGCGGCGAGGCCGTCCACTACTACGCCGCCGACCCCGCGGCGACCGGCTACCTGGTGACGCCGACGGGGGCAGGCCCCCATCCGGCGGTCATCCTGATCCACGAGTGGAACGGCTTGAACGACCGCGTGCGCCAGGTCGCGGACGCGCTGGCGGACGAGGGATACGTGGCGCTTGCGGCCGATCTGTATTCCGGCCGCACGGGATCGACCCGCGAGGAGAACATGGCGCTCGTCCAGGAAGCGAGGGCCGATCCCGGGGCCTCGATCACGAACCTGAACGCGGCGGTCGAGTTCCTGCGGGCCCGGGACGACGTCACCGGCAAGGTCGCGACGATGGGCTGGTGCTTCGGCGGCGGGGTCGCGCTTTCCTACGCACTCGGCGGCGAGCATCACGACGGCACCGCGATCTTCTACGGCTCGCTGGTCACCGATCCCGACTCGCTGGCGGCCCTCGACCACGAGATCTACGGCACGTTCGCGGCTGAGGACCAGGGGATCCCGCCTTCCCAGGTCGAGGAGTTCGTGGCTGCGCTCCGGGCGGTGGGCGTGCCCAACGACGTCCACGTCTACGACGCGGTGGACCACGGCTTCTGGCTGTGGGTCGACCAGGACTTCGAGGCCCGGCGCGCTCCCGCGTTGGACGCGTGGATGCGGCTCAAGGCGTACCTCCAGCGAACGCTCGGCGAGGCCTAGCCGCGGCCAACGGGCGCCGCGAGAAAGCCGCCCGCCGGTGAGCCAGGCCCATGCGGCCGCGGTCGGCCTCACTGCGGCAGCGTCGGTCGGGCTCGCAGCGCTCGTCCGCGCGCGACCAGCGAGCGGGCCGTCGGTCCGCGCCGGGCTCGCCGGGTTCCTGCTGGCGGGCGCCGCCGGGTACGTCGCCGCGGAGTGGCGGCTGGGGGTCCTCTCCCCGTGGGACTTCCTGCCGCTCCACCTCTGCGACTTCGCGATCTTCGCGGCCGCGTTCGCGCTTCTCACCCACCGCCGCGGGGCGGTCGAGCTCGTCTGGTTCTGGGCGCTGACCGGCACGCTGCTCGCGATCGTCACGCCCGCGGTGAGCGGGAGCTTCCCGGACTGGCGCTGGATCCTGTACTTCGCCATGCACGGCGGCGTGATCGCCGCGGCGGTCGTGATCGTCGTGGGATGCGGGATCCGTCCGCGGAAGGACGCGCCGTGGCGGGTGTTCGGCTGGACCGCCCTCTACGCGGCGGTCATCGCGATCGTGGACTTCGCCACGGGCGCAAACTTCCTGTGGCTCCGCGCGAAGCCGCTCCAGCCCACGCCCCTCGACTGGTTGGGGCCGTGGCCGATCTACATCCTGGCCGCCGGCGCGATCGGTCTCGTCGGCTTCCATCTCCTCGCCCTGCCATTCCGCACAAGCAGGAGTCGTATTGCATCGAATAACGTAATCCATTATAATTCAAAGTGATTCAATCGTTTGGGAATGAGGGGACTCGTGATGTGTTCGACGGACGTGACTCCAGGGCTGCTCGCCGAACGTGTCCTGTCGAGATCCGAACCGTTGCGAAGCGCAAGCTGGACCAGTTGAACCAAGCGGCAGAGCTAAACGATCTGCGCGTCCCTCCCGGCAACCGGCTCGAGCCCCTGAAGGGCGACCGCCGTGGGCAACAGAGTATCCGAATCAACAAGCGCTACCGCGTGTGTTTTCGCTGGAGCGTGGAAGGACCGGAAGTAGTCGAAATCGTCGATTATCATCGCTGAGCGAGGTATGATGGTCCGCCTCCCGAAATACCGCACTCCCACTCATCCCGGCGAAATGCTTCGCGAGGAGTTCCTGGAACCCCTCGGGATGACGCAGACGGAGCTCGCCAAGCGGATCGGCGTCTCCTATGTCCGCGTGAATGAGTTGGTGAACGAGAAACGCGGGGTCAGTCCCGATACCGCGCTGCGATTGTCACGACTGTTCGGAACGACGCCCGAATTCTGGCTCAACGGCCAGCGAAACTGGGATCTCTGGCACGCGCTGCGCGCCCCCGAGGCCAAGGACATCGAGCGGATCGAGCCAGTCATTGTCTGACTCCTAGCGCCGCTCGATGAGGAGATAGGGACCGTCGGGGCGAACGATCGCTCCCGCGAAACGCGAGTGGCGGAGGACGATCGCGAGTTCCTCGGGCGTGAACGCGGCGGCGACCGAGTCCTCGTAGAGCCGGCGCATCGCGCCCGCGTAATGGCGGCCATGCCAGCTCACCCAGGCTTGGAGGAGGGCGCGCGGCGGACGGCGGAGGTCGCGCAGCAGCACGCGTCCAGCCGCGCCCGCCACCCGCGCGATCTCGTCGACGACCGGGGTCGGATCCCCGATGTGGTGGAGGAGCGAGTTCGAGACCACGAGGTCGAACGCGCCGTCGTCGAAGGGTAGCGCGCGCGCCTCGGCGAGCGCGAGCCCCAGCCGGAACGGCTCGATCGCGGCGGCCGCCTCGTGGCGGACGGTCTCGATCCCAAGGCGCCCAGCCGCGAGCATCGAGCCCGCGCGGTCTACGCCCCAGATCCGCCATCCCGGCCGCCGGTGCGCGATTCGCGCCGGGATCTGGCCACCGCCGGTTCCCACATCGAGGACGCGGGCCGGGCCGCGAGGACCGAACGCCACGACGCGCTCCACCCACCCGGCGTCCAGCCGTGCGAGGTGGGACTCGGCCGCGGCCCCCATGTACGCGTCGGCCTCCGCGGCCTCGTCCATCACCTCGGGCTCGAGCTTGCGCTGCCCGTAGATCCGGACGTGCCGCCGCGAGGCTCTGTCGAGCACGGGCTCGAACAGCGCCCGCCCAGGATCCTCGACCGGGCCTGACGGAAGCGTGCGCGGGAGTTCACCGCGCCAGTAGCCGGTCGTGCCGGCGGGGTTGCCGCCTCGTGCCTTCACATCGAGTTTCACGCCTCCATGATGGACCAGGTCATTCGAGAGATCGAGAAGCGGCGGGACGGTTACGTCGACGAACTGGCCGAGTTCCTCGCGATCCCCAGCGTGTCCACCGACCCCGAGTGCGCCGCGGACGTCCGGCGCTGTGCCGAATATTGCCGGGACGCGCTCAAGAAGATCGGCTTCGCGGCCGCCGAGGTCCACGACACGGGCGGGCACCCGATCGTCACGGCCGAGTGGACCGCGGCGCCGGAAGCGCCCACGGTCCTCTTCTACGGCCACTATGACGTTCAGCCGGTCGACCCCGTCGAGCTCTGGACCACGCCTCCTTTCGAGGCCACCGTCCGGGACGGCCGGATCTACGGCCGCGGCTCTGCGGACGACAAGGGACAGGTCCTCTGTCACTGGAAGGCGTGGGAGGCGCACTTCGCCGCGCACGGTCGGCTCCCCTGCAACGTCAAGGTCCTCCTCGAAGGCGAGGAGGAGATCGGCTCAGAGCACCTGGCCCCGTTCATCGCGCAGAACCGCGAGCGCCTGTCGGCAGACGTTGTGCTGATCTCCGATAGCCCGATGTTCGCGCGCGGTGTGCCATCCCTGTGCTACGGGCTGAGGGGCCTCTGCTACATGGAGGTCCACGTGCGAGGCGCCCGGAGCGACCTCCACTCGGGCTCGTTCGGAGGTGCGGTCGCCAACCCGGCCCAAGCGCTGGCCGCGATCCTCTCGGGACTAAAGGACTACGAGCACCACGTTGCGATCGAGGGGTTCTACGACAAGGTGCGGCCCGTGTCGGAGAGCGAGCGGGCCGAGTTCGGCAGGCTCCCGTTCAACGAGATCGAATTCCGGCAGCAGCTCGAGGTCCCCGAGCTGGTCGGAGAGGCGGGCTTCACGACGCTCGAGCGGATCTGGGCGCGGCCCACACTGGACATCAACGGCATGATCTCGGGGTTCACGGGCAAGGGAGCGAAGACCGTACTGCCTGGGGAGGCGAGCGCCAAGGTGTCGATGCGGCTCGTTCCCGACCAGGACCCGGACGAAATCGCCGAGCTCTTCCGCCGTCACATCGAGGCGCACGTCCCCGCCGGCGTCACCGGGCGGGTCGAGAACCTGCACGGCGCGCGCCCCTACCTCGCGCCGCTCGACCATCCAGCAAACCGCGCCGCCGCGCGCGCGCTGGCGAAGGCATTCGATGCCGAGCCCGTGTTCACGCGCGAGGGAGGCTCGATCCCGGTCACGGTCACGTTCCAGGAAGTGCTCGGTGTGACCTCGATCCTGATGGGATTCGGCCTCCCGGACGAGAACGCCCACGCTCCGGACGAGAACCTGGACCTCGAGAACTTCCACGCCGGCGTGGTCACCTCCGCGTGGTTCTACGAGGAGTACGCGCGCGGCGAGAAGTGACGATGCCGACTCGCCGAACGAAGGTCCGACGAAACGCGAAGCGTGGCGTGTACGATCGCGAGGTCGTGAACGCGATCCTCGACGCGGGCCTGATCGCGCACGTCGGGTTCGTCCACGACGGCCAGCCGTACGTGATCCCGATGTCGTACGTCCGGGATGGCGAACGGCTACTGCTTCACGGCTCGGGCGGCAGCCGGCTGATGCGGATGCTCGCGGCCGGCGCCTCAGCCTGCGTCACCGTCACGCTCGTCGACGGGCTCGTGCTCGCCCGCTCGGTCTTCCACCACTCGATGAACTATCGCTCGGTTGTGGCGCTGGGCTCCGCGACGAAGCTGGAAGGAGCGGAGCAGGCCGGGGCGCTCGAGGCGCTGGTCGAGGGACTGATCCCCGGGCGCTCCCGTGAGGCCCGCGCGCCCGATCGCGCAGAGCTCACGGCCACGATGATCCTCGCCTTCCCGCTCGACGAGGTCTCGGCCAAGGCGCGGGCGGGTCCGCCCGCCGACGATCCAGCCGACCTCGAACTGCCGATCTGGGCGGGCACGATCCCGCTGGCGCTCCGCGCCGGTCCCGCCGAACCCGGGCCGGATGTCCCGGACGAGGAGCCGCTCCCGCCTTCGGTGGTGCGACTGATCGACCGGATGGGGTGACTGCCGCGCGAAGGTGGAATCAGCGCCGGCCGGGTGGTGGTCCCGGCGCGGGCGCTCGCGTGGCTCCCTGCCTCACCGCCCACGGCCCCACGCGGATCACCGGGGGGGTGGAGTCGTTCACGTACAGGGTCAGGGAGTCGGCGGCAGGAGCGAGACCCGGCCCGAACGCGAAGACGCCTACGGCGGTGTTGTCGGTCTCGATCTTGAGTCGCGGGTTGCTGGGGGTCAAGACGCCTTCGTATCGGTTCCCCTCTTCGTCCATGAGATAGGGCTGGCCGTCGGCCGCGAACAGCACGAGGCTGTCGGGCCCCGTGTACCAGGCGGCGTACGTCATCGCCAGGTGGTTCTCCGCGTAGTTGAGGACCTGGACGTTCCAGGCGGCGTCGCCGGAGGCCGAGCGCTCGGTCATGTCGATCGAGTCGAGCGGTCCGGATCCCTGCATCTCGGGAAAGCGCAAGGGGTCGAGCGCGAACTTCTCCAGCTCGGCGGCGGTCACCGAGTCGTACGGTATCGGCTTATCGGCCAGGCCGGATTCGTCGCCCGGTTCGCCGGAGCAGGCGAATGCGAGGGCCAGCGCGGCCGCGATCGGGACGATGGATCGAGCGCTCATGGCCCTCCTCAACGGTAGTTGGTCGGCTTCCAATCGAACGAGAGGTCGGCCTCGCGCAGGTGGGCGATCACGGCCTGCAGGTCGTCCTTCTTCTTCGCCGAGACGCGAACCTGCTCGCCCTGGATCGCGGCCTGGACCTTGAGCCCGGTTCCCTTGATCCGCTTGACCACGTCCTTCGCCTGCTCGCTCGACAGGCCGGACTGGATCGCGGCGCGCTGGCGGGCGCTGCCGCCGAGGGCGGACTCGACCTTCCCCCATTCGACCGCCTTGAGCGAGACCCCGCGGCGCGCGAGCTTCTCCTCGAGGATCTGCTTGAGCGCCTTGAGCCGTCCCTCGTCCTCGGCGCTCAGCACGAGATCGTCCCCCGATTCCTCGATCGTCGCCGAGGAGCCCTTGAAGTCGAACCGGGTGCGGACCTCCTTCGTCGCCTGCTGGACGGCGTTCCGGACCTCCATCCTCTCCACCTGGCTCACGATGTCGAACGAGCTCTCGGCTGCCATGGCGCTTGCGATCTCCTTCCGAGTCGAGTTCCGCTGTCCGGCGCGAGTACCCCGAATCAGGGAGCGCCGATCGTGATCACGATCTTCCCGAACTGATCGCCCTGGCCGATCCGCTCGAGGGCCGCGGGAACCTCCTCGAGGGGGAGTTCCTTGTCGACCAGGGGTTCGATCCTGCGGCCCTCGATGAGACGCGCGATCCGCAGGAACTCGCGGCGGTTCGCCATCGTCGACCCGTGAATCGAGATCTGCTTCCAGTACACCCGGTTGATCGGGGTGGTCGCATCGTTCCCGGTCGTCGCCCCGCAGGTGGCGATGCGGCCGCCACGACGCACGCACTCGATCGAGTCGCCCCACGTCGCCTGCCCGACGTTGTCGACGACGAGGTCCACTCCTCGCCTCGCGGTTAGCTCCCGGATCCGGTCGGGGACGTCCTCGCGCGTGTAGTCGATCGCCACGTCGGCGCCGAGGTCGATCGCGCGGTCGAGCTTCTCCGCGCTCGAGGACGTGACGTATACATAGGCGCCGGCGTACTTGGCGATCTGGAGCGCCGCGCACGCGACGCCCCCTCCCACGCCGTGGATCAGCACGCTTTCCCCCGCCCTGAGCCCGCCCGCGGTCAGCACCAGCCGCCAGGCGGTCTGGTAGGCGAGCGGGAACGCCGCGGCGGACGCCCACCCGAGGCCGCGCGGCTTCCGGTACACGTTCGTCGCCGGCACGACGACCCGCTCGGCGAACGTACCCGATACGTGCTCGCCGAGGAGCCGGTATCGAAGGCACAACGACTCCTCACCCTGGAGGCAGAACTCGCACCGGCCGCAGAAGAGCCCCGGTTGGATATACACCTCGTCGCCCGGGGCCACCCCGTCCACGTCGGAACCGACCGCGTCGACGATGCCGGCCCCGTCCGCGCCGAGGACGTGGGGGAAGGATAGATCGATCCCCGGGATCCCCTGCCGCACCCAGAGGTCGAGGTGGTTGAGCGCCGCCGTGACGAGACGGACCCGGACTTGTCCGGGCCCCGCCACGGGATCCGGCAGCTCGCCGAGACGGACCACGTCGGGCCCGCCGTGCGATTCGAGGAAGACCGCGCGCATGAGCCGGCCAATGTATCCGCGGCTCCCGAGAGCCGCCGCCCTACTTCCGCTCCACCGACAGCGTGTAGCCGCCCGAGTCGCCGGGATTGAGCGTGTTGGCGACCACGGTCCAGCGCCCGGCCTCGTCGAAGATCATGTCGAAGCCGCTGTCGGTTCCGCCCCCGCTGTCGTCGTCGTTGAACGTGCGATCGGTCGGCGAGACGAGCGTCATGTAAGAATCGAAATCCGGCGACTTGAGCAGGAACACGACGTGATCTCCCTCCTCGACGTCGATCGACCAGCCCTCGTACCACGACTCGTCGTTGCGCGTGTCGTCGGTTTCGTCCAGCGTGCCGGTGACCGAAGCCGTCGCGCCGGACGGGATCTCGCCGGTCACGGTGAATTCCTCGTCGATCAGTTCTGCGTCGGTGCGCAGGCGGGTCGTGAGGACGAGCGCGTAGGCCCCGCTCTCGCCGCTCTCGTAGGACGTCACCTGGACACGAAAGGTGGAGTCTTCGCTCGGAATCTGCTGGACCAGCGCCACGTCGGGGGATTCGGCGTAGTCGTCGTTTTCGAATCGCTCTCCGGAGGGCGCGACCAGGATGAGGTAGGGGTCGAAGTCGACCGCCGTGAGGATCGCGATCACCTCCTGTCCGGCGGTGACGTCGATCGAGTACTCGTCGTACGATTTGCCATCGCTGAACGTCGGGTCGCCGGAAGCGAGCGCACCGGTGCGGACGGTCTGTGCGTCGGCACCCAGGACTGCCGCCAAAGAGAGCGTGGTCGCGAGCGCGAGGATCCGCAGAGTCGGGGACATTCGAGGATCTCCTTGGGATGAAAGGTGAGCGCGACGCAAGGCGGAAGCGCCCGGGCCACGCTCCGAATCTATATTGCCCGCGTGACGTCGTGGATGCCCGAAGAGGACAACCGCATGCGCCGCTGGTCCTGATGTGCACGCTGATCGCCTTCCACCAGGTCTGGAACGACGCGCCGCTGGTCGTGGCCACCAACCGGGACGAGGCGTACGACCGGCCCTCCGCGCCGCCGCGCTGGCTGGACGGCGAGCCCGCCGCGCTGGCGCCGCTGGACGAGCGGGCGGGCGGGACGTGGATGGGGGCCAACGAGCGCGGGCTATGGGTCGGATTGACCAACCGGCGCGCGGAGGCTCACGACCCGTGCTTGCGCTCGCGGGGACTCCTGTGCCGCGAGCTCCTCGGGGCGGAGAGCGCGGTCGCCGCGGTCGCGCGACTGGAATCGCTGGAGGAGCGGTACAACCCGTTCCACGTCGTGGTGGCCGACCTGGAGCGGATGGTCCTGGTCGAACACGAGGCTGGACGTTCCTCCGCGCGCCGCCTGCCGCCCGGTTGCCACGTCGTGACCAATCGCCCGTTCGACGAGACTCCGGAGGAGCCCAAGGCGAGGCGCGCATGGCGGCTCCTGTACCGGTCGGGGCTGTGGCCGGTCGAGGGTGGATCGCACGCCCCACCCGATCTCGAGAGCCGGCTCATGGCCGTGCTCGGTGACCACGGCGAAGAGGGCCGTGACGCGATCTGCCTTCACGGCGGTCACTACGGCACGAAGAGCGCTGCCGTCTGGCAGATCTCACCATTGGAGCCCCCGGGGGCGGCGCGAGTTACGCTCGCGTTCGCTGCCGGCCCGCCCTGCTCGACCGCGTTCTCTCCCTTCGGCCAGGACGAGTCGGGCCAGCCCGCCGTGCGCGTTGACGGGGTCGAGTCGTCGGGGTAACCTCTGCCGCCCGGCACCAGATCCGCATCCGCTCGACATTTCCTTGGAGGATCGATGGCCAACGTCCCGGAAGACCTTCACTACAGCAAGGATCACGAGTGGGTCTCGTTCGACGAGGACGCGGGTGTCGCGACGGTGGGGATCACCGACTACGCGCAAGGCGAGCTGGGCGACGTCGTCTTCGTCGAGCTGCCCGGCGAGGGAGCCGGCGTGACCGCGCACGCGGTCTGCGGGACGATCGAGGCCGTCAAGGCGGTGGCCGAGCTGTTCGCCCCACTCTCCGGCGAAGTCGTGGCCGTCAACTCGATGCTCGAGGATCACCCCGAAACGCTGAATGCCGACCCCTACGGCGAGGGCTGGATGATCCGTATTCGCGTTTCCGACCCGGATGAGCTCGATGCGCTGATGGACGCCACCGCCTACGTCGAGCACGTCGGATAAGATGATGCCACAGAGCGTTTCTCCTCCCGATCGGTTCGTGGATCGGCACATCGGCCCGCGCCCGGAAGACGTGCAGGCCATGCTCGCGACCCTCGGTCAGGAGAGCCTGGAAGGGCTCGTCGACGCGGTCGTGCCGGAAGGGATCCGGCTCCGACGCCGGCTAGACCTTCCGCCCGCGGTGCCCGAGGAGGCCGTTCTCGCCGAGCTCGCCGACATAGCGGCGAAGAACCAGGTGTGGCGCACCTGGATCGGGATGGGCTACCACGACTGCGTGACCCCGCCGGTGATCCTCCGGAACGTGATCGAGAACCCCGGCTGGTACACCGCCTACACCCCGTATCAGGCCGAGATCGCCCAGGGCCGGCTCGAGGCCCTGCTCGTGTTCCAGAGCGTGGTCGCCGACCTGACCGGTCTTCCGGTCGCCAACGCCTCGCTGCTCGACGAGGGGACGGCAGCCGCGGAAGCGCTGGCCATGTTCCAGCGCGTCACCCGCAAGGATGACGGTGTGTTCCTCGTCGACCGCGGATGCCATCCGCAGACGATCGCGGTCGTGCGCACGCGCGCGGAGGCGCGTGGGTCGCGGGTGGAGGTTGCCCAGGTCCTCGAGCGAGAGATCGACGGGCAGACGGCGGGAGTCCTGCTCCAGTACCCGACGACCGAAGGAGCGATCGAAGCGTACGGCGAGCTCTGCGAGCGCGTTCACGCCGTCGGCGGACTGGTCGCGGTGGCGACCGACCTGCTTGCCCTCACCCTCCTCGAACCGCCGGGATCGTGGGGAGCGGACGTGGCGGTGGGGAACAGCCAGCGCTTCGGCGTCCCGCTCGGCTACGGCGGCCCGCACGCCGCGTTTTTCGCCACCCGCGAGGCCCACGCGCGCCAGGTCCCCGGCCGCATCGTCGGGGTCACGCGCGACTCCTCGGGCCGGGAGGCGTATCGGATGGCGCTCCAGACGCGGGAACAGCACATCCGCAAGGAGAAAGCGACCAGCAACGTCTGCACCTCGCAGGTCCTGCTCGCCGTCGTGGCGGGGATGTACGCCGTGTACCATGGCCCCGAGGGGCTGACCCGGATTGCGCGTCGAGTCCACGGCCTGACCTGCCTGCTGGCCGCGGGCCTCGAGCGGCTGGGCCGGCGGCTGTCGCAAGGGGACTTCTTCGACACGCTGGCGGTCGAGTTGGATCCGGGTGAGGCTAGGCGGTTGCACGAGGCAGCGGCCGAACGCCGGATCAACCTGCGGCCGCTCTCCGGCTCGCGGATCGGGGTCGCGTTCGACGAGACGGTCACGGAAACCGACGTGCGCGAGCTGATCGAGGTGTTCGCCGCCGGCGGCGAGACGCCGTTCAGCCCCGGCGATCCGGCTGACGCGGGCGCCGCCGGGAACGGCGTCCGCGGCATTCCGGCCGCGCTCGCAAGGACCGCCCCGTTCCTCGAGCATCCGGTGTTCCACCGCTACCGATCCGAGACCGAAATGCTGCGCTACCTCAAGCGCCTGGAAAACCGCGACCTCTCGCTGGCCCACGCGATGATCCCGCTCGGCTCGTGTACGATGAAGCTGAACGCCACGACCGAGATGATCCCCATCACGTGGCCGGGCTTCGCTCGATTGCATCCGTTCGCCCCGCCCGAGCAGGCGGCGGGCTACGCAGAGCTTTTCGAGCAGCTCGAGCGCTGGCTGGCGGAGATCACCGGCTTCGCGCGCGTTTCGCTCCAGCCCAACGCGGGCTCGCAGGGCGAGTTCGCGGGGCTCCTGGTGATCCGCGCCTGGCACCGCTCCCGCGGCGAGGAGGGCCGCACGACGTGCCTGATTCCGCAGTCCGCGCACGGGACGAACCCCGCCAGCGCGGTGATGGCGGGCATGGACGTCGTCGTCGTGAAGACCGACGCGAGCGGCAACATCGACGTCGACGATCTCCGCGCCAAGGCGGCGCAGCACGCCGACAACCTGGGCACGATCATGGTGACGTACCCCTCCACGCACGGCGTCTTCGAAGCGCGCATCCAGGAGGTGTGCGACGTGGTCCACGAGCACGGCGGCCAGGTCTACATCGACGGCGCCAACATGAACGCCCAGGTGGGGCTCGCCCGGCCGGGAGACTACGGGGCCGACGTCTGTCACTTGAACCTTCACAAGACGTTTTGTATCCCACACGGCGGGGGCGGTCCCGGCATGGGGCCCATCGGCGTTGCCGAGCACCTGGAGCCGTTCCTCCCCGACCATCCGGTCGTCGAGCTGGGGCACGAACGCTCGGAGGGCACAATCTCCGCGGCGCCCTGGGGGAGTCCTTCGATCCTGCCCATTTCGTGGGCGTACATCCGCCTGATGGGTCCCGACGGCCTCACGCGCGCGTCGCAGGTCGCGATCCTCAACGCCAATTACGTGGCTCGGCGGCTCGCGGACGACTACCCGCTTCTGTACTCCGGCGCGGACGGCCTGGTCGCCCACGAGTGCATCCTGGACCCGAGGCCGCTCAGGCAATCTGCGGGCGTCGAGGTCGAGGACATCGCCAAGCGGCTGATCGACTACGGGTTCCATGCCCCGACCGTGTCGTTCCCGGTGGCGGGAACCCTGATGGTCGAGCCGACCGAGAGCGAATCCAAGGAGGAGCTCGACCGCTTCATCGAGGCGATGGCGGCCATCCGCGACGAGATCCGTGAGATCGAGAGCGGGATCGCGGATCACGACGACAACCTGCTGAAGAACGCGCCGCATACGCTGGCGGTGCTGACGGCCGACGAGTGGGCGCACCCGTACTCGCGCGAGCGGGCCGCGTTCCCGACCCCTGCGTCCGCCGACCACAAGGTGTGGCCCGCGGTGGGACGCGTGGACGCAGCCTACGGCGACCGCAATCTGGTATGCACCTGCCCGCCGATCGAGGAATACGCGTCGGCGGAGGCGTGAGATAGCGGGTCCGCGGTGAAGAAAGGAGCGAGAGCATGGCGAAGCTGACCTGGCACGGGCACTCGTGCTTCGAGTACGAGACCAGTGAAGGGAAGATCCTGATCGACCCGTTCCTGTCGGGGAACCCGAAGGCCGACGTCGGGCCCGAGGACATCGAGGGAATCGACGCGATCGTGGTATCCCACGGTCATGGGGACCACTGGGGCGACACCGTACCGATCGCGAAGCGGACCGGGGCGATCGTGGTCGCCGCCTACGAGCTCGCGAGCCTGGCGTCCGATCGCGGTTGCAAATCCCACGGGCTAGCCTGCGGCGGCGGCCGCCAGTTCGACTTCGGCCACGTCAAGCTCGTTCCCGCCGCGCATGGATCGATGACCGACGCCGACCCGAAGTACTCGACCAACCCGTGTGGGATCGTGATCACCGCGGAGGGCAAGACGCTCTACCATACCGGCGACACCGGGCTGACGGCGGACATCAAGCTGCTCGGTGAGCTCTACGATTTCGACTGCGTGTGCCTGCCCATCGGAGACAACTACACGATGGGTCCCGACGACGCCCTCCACGCCGTGCGGTTCCTCTCTCCGGGCCTTGTCGTCCCGATGCACTACGGGACGTTCCCGCTGATCGAACAGGACGCGGTGGCTTGGGCGAGAAGGGTCGCTGAGACGGGCGTGCGGTGTGAGGTGCTCGACCCTGGCGGCTCCATCGAGTTCTAGCCGGGCGGGAGCCTGCCGGCGGGGGGACCGTTCCCCCGCGGGCAGGGGTACCACGCGGCATGCTGTTCCCCGTGAGATCCAGACTCCTCGCGCTCCTGACGGCTTGCCTGACGCTCGTGGCCGCGTGCGGTGGTCAGGCGGGGGAGTCGCGCCCGGCGGCCGACGATACCCGGAGCGAGCCGGTCGCCCGGGTGACTTCGGACGCTTCGGCCCCGGACAGCGTGGACGTCACGGTCGCCGGGCGGATAATCGACGACGAAACCGGGGAAGCCCTGGCCGGCGGGTACGTGATCGTCCTCGCGCCCGGCGTGTCGTTCGACGACTGGGAGCGGAGCCCGGCCGAGGACGTGGAGGGTCTCATGGCTGGCGCCGCGGTGACCGACAGCCTGGGGAGGTATGAGGTTGGGGATCTGCCGCGCGGGCTGGACTTCACCGTGGTCGTGGCCGCGCCCGATCACGCGCCCGCGGTCTTCGAGGGGGGCCTCACCGTGCGACCCGACGACCCTCCACTCACCCGGCTCGCCGACGTGCGCTTAGAGTCGCGATGACCCGCTGGCGGCTGCTCGAGACCGGCGCGCGGCAGGGCGGCTGGAACATGGCCTGCGACGCCGCGCTCCACGCCTCTGCCGATGCCGCCGACGCGTCGCCCACGCTGCGTTTCTACGGATGGGATCCGCCCGCGGTGTCGCTAGGGCACCATCAGCCCGATCCCACGCCCGACGAGGTGGCGCGGCTCCGGGCGCTCGAGGTCGACTGGGTGCGCCGCCCCACCGGCGGCCGCGCTGTGTACCACGGAGGATCGGAGGAAGAGCTGACGTACAGCGTCGCGGCACCTCTCGGCGAGGCGGGGTTCGGCGCCGGGCTCGCCGATTCCTATCGCCGGATCCACGCCGCGATCGCGGCGGCGCTCGCGGGGCTGGGAGCGCAAGTCGAACTCGCGCCGCCGCGCTCGGCACGGAGCCCCGCCGAAGCCATCTGTCCGACGAGCCGGCGGGCGTGCTTCGCCACGACGGTTCCCTGGGAGATCGAGTCGGGCGGTCGGAAGCTCGTGGGGAGCGCGCAACGCCGCTCGCGCCGGGCCCTCCTTCAGCACGGATCGATCCCGCTCGCTGGGGACCAGGCCCTGATGGCCGAGATCTGGCCGGGCAGCCTGCAGCCGGGCCGGACTACGACCGTATCGGCGGCGGTCGGGCGCCCGGTCGGATTCGCGGAACTGGCCGCGAGCCTCGCGGCCGCCTTCGAGAAGTCGCTGGTCGCCGAGCTCGAGCCGGCGGCACTCACCGACGAGGAGCTGCGCGGGATAAATGCGGCTCTCGGTGCGCCCGCGCTCGCTTGACATCGCCGCTCGGCGGCGACGATACTCACCCCTACGCCGCGACATCCCGTCGCGCCTTCGGGCGCCACATCCCGCACTCATCCGCGAGGTACGCCCTCTATGAACGCGCGACCCCCATTCCCGCTCGGCATCCTCCTCATCGCGATGATCGCCTGCGGCGGAAGCGAACCCGCGGGCGAAGGCCCGGGGACGGCAGGGGCGCCCGTCGACGGCGGAACCGCGGTCGTGGCCACGGTCAGCGACTTCGACGCCTTCAACGAGCTTGTCTCGACCGACAACGACACCAACCAGACGATGAGCTATGTCCTGTTCATGAACCTCGTCCAGCTGGACGGGGAGATGAACTATGAGCCGTACCTCGCCGACTCGTTCTGGATGTCGGACGACGGACTGTCGCTGACGTTCCGGATCCGCAACGGGGTGACGTGGCACGACGGCACGCCGGTCACGGTCGATGACGTGATCTGGACGTACGAGATGTCGGTGAACGATGAGATCGCCTACGCCAACCTTGCGTACTTCCAGTATGTGACCCGCGCGGTCAAGGTCGACGATCGGACTGCTAGGTTCGAGTTCAGCGAGGCCCACTCTGATGCCCCGATGGACTTCACCGAGTGGAGCCCGATGCCGAAGCACTTGCTCGAGGGCGTGGCGCCGGCGGACATGCGGAACGCGCCGTTCAACCGCCAGCCGGTCGGCAACGGCCCGTTCCGGTTCGTTTCGTGGGAATCGAACCAGCAGGTCGTCTTCGAGGCCAACTCCGACTTCGTTCTCGGGCGGCCGCATCTCGACCGGCTGGTCGTGCGCGTGATCCCCGAGCAGACGACCGAGCTGACCGAGCTCCTGACCGGCGGAATCGATTTCATGCGCGCGGTCCCGCCCGCGGAGATGCACCGCGTCGAGGAGAGCGACGACGTATACGGAATCGTCTATCCCGCCCGCTCCTACACGTTCCTCGTTTGGAACACGCGGAACCCGTTGTTCGAGAGCGCCAAGATCCGGCGGGCGCTGACGATGGCGATCAATCGCCAGCAGATCGTCGAGGCGCTCCTGTACGGGTACGGTACTGTCGCGGTCAGCGACGCGATGCCGTTCCAGTGGGAGTTCAACGACGAGCTTCAGCCCTGGTCCTACGACGTCGAGCTGGCGCGACAGATGCTCGCCGAGGAGGGATGGACCGACCACGATGGCGACGGGATCATCGACAAGGACGGCCGTCCGTTCCGCTTCACCCTTCGCACGAATCAAGGGAACGATCTGCGCGAGGACATCGTGGTGATCGTCCAGAACGATCTGAAGAATGTCGGGATCGAAGTCCAGCCGCGTCTGGTCGAATGGAACACGCTCATCACCGACCTCAAGGCGAAGAACTTCGAGGCTACGGTCAGCGGCTGGTCTGTCGACTTCAAGTTCAACCCGACCGACACGTTCTCGACCGAGGCGATCGAGGGCAAGTACAACTACCCGAGCTACAGCAACGCTTCGGCCGACTCCTTGATGGAGCAGGCGCTGGTCACCCTGGATCGCGAGCAAGCGAAGCCTCTCTGGAAGCGGTACTCGGAGATCATCCACGAGGACCAGCCCTACACGTTCCTGTATTACCTGGAGGAGCGGCTCGGGGTCAGCAACCGGCTGCACGACGTGAAGGCTGATGCACGCGGACACATGATCTCCGCCGCGGAATGGTGGATGCCCGAGGACATGCAGGATCGTGGCGGAGCGCCGGTGGCGGTCGCCGCCGCCGGTCGCTGACCCCACCCCGATAAGGAGAAGAGATGCGGACGAATCGATGGTTGGTGGTGGTGGTGGGGGCGGCGATCCTGGCGGCATGCGGAGGAGGCGGCGAAGCCGGTGAGCAGGCGGGTGCCGAGGGAGTCCCTGCCGACGGCGACATGCTGGTCGTCGGGATCCCGACCGACCTCGACACGATGTTCCCGCCGATCTCGAACTCGGTCTCCTCGAGCGACGTCTACGGCAACATCTACTGGTACCTGATGCGGTCGGAGCCCGACTTCATTCACTTCCGGCCCGGTCTCGCGGATTCGTTCGCGTTCAGCGAGGATTCGCTCCAGGTCACGTTCTACATCCATCCCGGGGTCACGTGGCACGACGGCGCGCCGTTCACCGCCGAGGACGTGGTGTTCGGGATCGGCGTCTGCAAGGCGCCCGAGATCAACTATCCGGCCGTCAGCTGGCTCGACCACATCACCGACGTCGAGGCTGTCGACCCGCTGACCGTCCGCTTCACGTACGACGAACGGTACATGTACCAGGTCGTGGACGCGAACGTGTGCTATCCGCTCCCGAAGCACATCCTCGGCGAGGTGCCGTTCGCCGAGATGAAGGACCACCCGATCGGGCGCGCGCCGGTCGGGAACGGCCCGTTCCGCTTCGTCTCGTGGAATCCGGGGCAGGAGGTCGTGCTGGAGGCCAACCCCGAGTTCGTCCTCGGCCGCCCGCATCTGAACCGGGTGTCGTTCCGCATCATCCCCGAGACGACGAACTTGGCCACCCAGATCCAGAACGGCGATGTCGACCTGTGGCCGCGGTTCGCGCCGCCATCACTCTATCCGCAGTTCAAGAGCGACCCCGACCTGGTCGTGCATTCGGCTCCCGGCCGCTCGTATGTCTACCTCGCGTGGAACACACAGGACCCACTGTTTCAGGACAAGCGGGTGCGCCAGGCGCTGACGCTCGCCACCAACCGCCAGGAGATCGTCGAGGCGCTGCTTTACGGCCAGGGCCAGGTGGGAACGCAGCCCCTGATCTCCACGATCTGGGCCCACGACCCGACGATCCAGCCGTACCCCTTCGACCCCGACAGCGCGAAGGCGCTGCTCGAAGCTGCCGGCTGGACCGACGCGGACGGTGACGGGATCCGCGAGAAGGATGGCCGCAGGCTTTCGTTCTCGATCAGCACGAACAGCGAGAACCGGCTCCGCGTCGACATCGTGACCGTCCTTCAGCAGCAACTCAAGACCGTGGGCGCGGAGGTGCAGCCCGACCCGCTCGAGTTCAACACGTTCATCGAGCAGCTGATCGCCAAAGACTTCCAGTCTGCCGTGGCCGGTTGGGTGGTGGGCATCAAGGCCGAGCTGGCGCCCACGTTCGGCGAGGGCGAGCTGTACAACTTCACGAGCGCGGATGACCCGCAGCTCCAGCGGCTGATCGTCGAGGCCGAACTGACCCGTGACATGGCGGCCGCCAAGACGCTATGGTCCCAAGCGCAGCGCATCATCGTCGACGAAGCGTACTATAGCTTCCTGTTCCAGCTCAATGATCTGCACGCGATCGACGGCCGGTTCCAGAACGTCGACATGAATGCCTACGGCTGGGGGTTCAATCTGGAGGAGTGGTACGCGCCCGAGGGGAGACAGAAGTACGACGTCCCGGTGGGATCTTCGCCGCTCGCGAAGACGGGCGCAGACACCGCGGCTCCCGCTGCCGGCCGCTGAGGGGCCGGCGCCGGTGTAGACGGTGACCGGCTTCATCCTCAAGCGCACGCTGCTGGCGATCCCGGTCCTGCTGGGGGCGTCGACCCTGATCTTCTTCCTCATGCACGCCGCCCCCGGCGATCCAACGTCGATGTATATCCGCCCCGACATCGACCCCGCCGTCATCGAGCAGATGCGGAAGAACCTGGGTCTCGACCAGCCGGTCCATATCCAGTACGTGAAGTGGCTCTCTTCCTTCGCCCAGGGCGACTTCGGGTACTCGTTCAGCCAGAAGCGTCCGATCATCGACATCATCAAGGATACGCTCCCCAACACGCTGCTCCTCTCGACCGTCGCGCTGGTGATCATCTTTGCGCTCGGCATCCTGATCGGCACGATCCAGGCGGTGCGCCAGTACTCGTGGGTCGACAACGTGGCGACCGTGGGGGCGTTCTTCTTCTACTCGATGCCGTCCTTCTGGTTCGGCCTCATGCTGATCCTGCACCTGTCGTACAAGCTCCAATGGCTCCCGGCCAGCCAGATGACGTCCGTGAACTTCGAGTTCCTGCCGGCGAGCGAGCAGTGGGTCGACCGGATCAAACACCTGATCATGCCCGCGATGGCGCTGGGCATCGGCGGCGCCGCGTCGATCGCGCGCTACATGCGCAGCGGCATGCTCGAGCAGATCCGCCAGGACTACGTCCGGACCGCCCGCGCCAAGGGGCTCTCCGAGCGGATCGTGATCTTCAAGCACGCGATGCGGAACGCGCTGATCCCCATCATCACGCTGCTCGGGCTTACGCTGCCGTTCCTGGTCGGCGGGGCGGTCCTGATCGAGACGATCTTCGCGTGGCCAGGCATGGGGCGGCTGATCGTTCAGGCGATCTTCCAGCGCGATTATCCGGTCGTCCTCGCCATCGCGTTCGTTTCGTCGATCATGGTGATCCTCGGGAACCTGCTCGCCGACATCCTGTACTCGGTCGTCGACCCGCGCGTCGGGGTCGAGGAGTCGGAGGCCTGAGTGGCGATCGAAAGGGACGTCCGCGGGATGGAGGCCGCGATCCGAGAGGCGACCGAGCCCGAAACCCGCGCGGCGCGCACGGCCTCCGCCCTGGCGCGTAAGCCGTGGGCGAGCGCTCTCTCAGCCCTCGTTCCCGGTCTCGGGTCGCTGGCAATCGGACGCATCGCGGTCGGAAGCTGGATTCTCGGGATCTGGGCGATCGCTCTTGCCACCCTTGCGATCTCGACCGAGGACGTGTCCCGCACGGTGGCCGAGGGCGGGGTGGGCCATTGGGTCGCGTTCGTGACGCTGGCGGTCACCCTGGTCGGCGTGTGGCTGTGGGGGATCCTCGACGTGGCGGTCGTGGCGACCAGGCCGGTCAAGCGCGCCGGCGTCAGCCAGTGGCGGATCGCGGGCCGGCGCTTTCGCAGGAACCACCTGGCGATGGCGGGCATGGCGATCATGGTGTTTCTCTACTGGGTCACGCTGCTGGCCCCGTTCCTGGCGCCCTACGACCCTAACTTCCAGGGCAACATCGTCCTCAACCGCTATCAGTCCCCCTCGATGGAGCACTTCCTCGGCACTGACAAGTTCGGTCGCGACATCTTCACCCGGATCCTCTACGGCGCCCGGATCTCGCTCTCGATCGGCTTCATCTCGGTCGCGATCTCGGTCACGCTCGGCACGCTGGTCGGCGCGGTGGCGGGGTACTTCCGCGGCTGGATCGACACCGCGATCGCGCGGCTCATCGACATGATGCTCTCGATCCCGCGGATAATCCTGCTGCTCGTCATCATCGCCATGTTCGAGCCCAACATCTTCCTGCTGGTCGCCGCGCTCGGCTTCACGGGTTGGGAGGGGAGCGCGCGGATCGTTCGCGGCCAGTTTCTGTCGCTGCGCGAGCAGGAGTTCGTCCAGGCCGCACGCGCGCTCGGCTATTCGGACTGGCGCATCATCGGGCGCCACATCCTCCCCAACACGCTGGCGCCGATCATCGTCATCGCAACGCTCGGCATCGGCAACGTGATCCTCCTCGAGGCTGCCCTCTCGTTCCTCGGCCTCGGTGTCCAGCCGCCGACGGCGTCATGGGGCTCGATGGTCGACGACGGCCGTGACGCGATGATGACCGCCTGGTGGATCTCCACGTATCCGGGGCTGGCGATCGTCCTCACCGTCGTGGCCTTCAATCTCCTCGGCGACGGGTTGCGCGACGCCCTGGATCCCAGGCTCCGCACGTAGTGCGCATCCTGTTCGTCTCGGACCTGTTCTGGCCCCTCATCGGCGGCATCGAGGTGTGGTCGGCGCGGCTCGTGACCGGCATGGCCGCGCGTGGGCACGAGGTCCAGGTGGTCGCCTCGCACTCCGAATTCGACCAGCCCGACCGGGACGTGCTGGAAGGTGTGGGGATCGAGCGACTCGAGTTTCGCGCGGCGGTCGAGGAACGGCGGCTGAACCGCTTCGGAGACGCGCTGGCGGGGATCAAGCGGATCAAGCGAGACTTCGCGCCGGACGTCATCCACCTCGGAACGGTCGGCTGGAGCACGGTGTTCCATCTCCTGACGCGGGACGCATGGCCCGCGCCGTGGCTGCTTACCCTGACTCAGCAGCGGCTGGTCAGCCAGACGGATTTGGGTGCACGGGGTGTGCCATTGACGCCGCTGTGATTCGTAACGTGTTGGAAGCGTTCAGCTTATGGGTACGCGCAGGATCGTCGTTCCCGGGTCGCCCCTTCGCGGGGGCCGGATCGCCGGGTCCGCTGGCGCAGAAACCCCCTGGCGACGGCAAAACGCCACCGGCCCGATGAGCGCGCCACTCCAGAACTCGCGCCTCGCCTCACCCGCCGGGACGCGGATACCTTGGGCCTCATGCGACGCCTCCCGGCACCGATCTCCGCGCTCCTGCTTGCCGTGCTCGCCGGCGCCGCGACTTCGGCCGCCGCCCAGACCGGCTTCACGGCCAAAGGCGCCGAGAGGCAGCGGAGGGTAGAGGCGCGTGTCCTCGACGCGATCGATCCCGAACGCGTCGCGGAGCTCGCCGGCCCCCTGTCCGCGCGCCCGCACGTGGCGGGCTCCGCGGGTCAGGCCGCGTTCGCCGACACGCTCGTCCGCTGGCTCGCCGCGTGGGGCTTCGAGCCCGAAGTGGCGACCTACCGGGTCTATCTTCCGTGGGCGACCGAAGTCTCCCTTTCGCTGGCGGCACCCGAGCGGATCGACTTCGACCTCGACGAGACGCCGATCCCGGGGACGGCCGAGGCGCCCGAGCCCCGCTATCCCTGGGCCAACGGCTACTCGGGTGTGGGGCTCGTCGAGGCCGAGGCCGTGTATGTCAACTACGGGCTCCACGAGGACTACGAGCGGCTCGCGACGAGCGGGGTCGACGTCCGCGGGAAGGTCGCGGTGGCGCGCTATGGTCGTTCCTACCGGGGGATCAAGGCACGCCTCGCCGAGGCCCACGGCGCCGCCGCGCTGATCCTCTACTCCGATCCGCGCGACGACGGATGGTTCCGCGGAGACCCCTACCCCGAGGGTCCCTGGCGGCCGCGAACCGGCGTCCAGCGCGGAAGCGTCAAGAACGGCGAAGGGGACCCGACCACGCCGGGCGAGCCCAGCGTCGCGGGCGCCGCCCGCGTTGCGCTCGCGGACTGGCCGCACGAGCTGCCGGAGATCCCGATCGTGCCGGTTTCCTCCGACGTTGCCGGGGCGATCCTTTCGCGGCTGGCCGGGGCGCGGCTGCCCGACCCCGAATGGCAGGGGGCGCTGCCCTTCCGCTATCACTTGGGCCCGGGTCCCGCGACCGTGCGCCTCGAGGTCGCCGACGACCGCGACGGACCCGACGCGGGATTCCGGAACGTCTCGAACGTGCTGGCGCGAGTCGAGGG
>DASQEN010000218.1:0-12816 GCA_035633635.1 Gemmatimonadota bacterium
GAGGTGCCGGTCGACGCAGTTGTAGGACGCGTTGAGCCGGCCGCCCACGAACCAGCGGTAAAACGGCGGGTTCGACGCGTCCAGCACCTGGTCCCACTTGCGGTCCCAGTCGAGGAGCTCGGCGTACTCGGCGAACGCGTCGGGGAAGTTCTCGTCGAACCGATTGTAGATCGATACGTCCGACATGTTCGCCTGTTCGACGAACGACGTGGGCGGGTCGAACGTGCGCTCCTCGGTGAGTCGGGATTCGATGGTGGACGGGGCCTTGGGGTCGGGCATGGTCCTCCTTCTCGGTCAGCGTTGCTGGATGCGGCGGTCCATCATCGGAGCGGAAAGGGTCGGAGTCAACCAGCAGGCGGTTGCGGACTGGCTTCACATGTGATATCATGATGGCATGAAAGAGAAGCATGATGGCATGATTCGGGCCCAGATCCAGTTCGAGGGATCACAGTACCAGCGGCTGAAAGAAGCCGCCGCCCGGAGAGGCGTGTCGATGGCCCAGCTCGTGCGCGAGGGCGTCGAGGCGTTCCTGGCCGATGGCCCCAGGGATCGATGGGACGATCTTTTCGCGGTCGCAGGAAAATACGGGAAAGGTGGCCCCCGGGAGGACGTCGGACGGGAACACGATCGGTATCTCGACGAGGCGTACGAGGATTGGCGCGAGTCTACGTAGACACCTCTGTGCTCTACTCCCTCCTCATCCGTGACGACGCGGACCACCCCGCGGCGAGGGAGGTCTTGGAGCTACTGAGAGAGGAAGAGGCCACGCTCGTCACGAGCAGCTATGTCGTGCACGAGACGATTGCCCTTCTCCAGCACCGGTGGGGGATCGACGCCGTGCGCGATTGGGAGCGTCTCGTCGAGCCGGGGCTCGAGATCCTATGGGTCGATGCGGAGCTCCACAGTCGGGCGATGGTGGCGCTTCTTGCATCGGCCAATCGGCGGATCTCGCTGACCGACTGGACAAGCTTCGAGATCATCCGACAGGAGGGGATCGACAAGGCCTTCGCGTTCGATCGGGACTTCGGGAACCGAGGGTTCGAGGTGTTCCCGGTTCGCGTTGAGCCCTCCGCGTGAGGACGGCGGCAGCCGGAAGGAGCGCCCGAATCGCGGGGAGGAAACACGGTATCGTCATATCCCTATGAGTCTTACGGTCCCGCGAAACGGCTGCAACGGGCCTGCCGCACGGAATTAGCGTATATTGATGTCGTGATTTGAATCCGTGGGTGCCGCCAGTGGGCGGACCCGCGGAGATGACGAGCGAGACAGGCCGGAAACGCCGGTCGCCTCGCGTAGCTCTGATCCCCGGACGAAACGGGCATTCGAGCCCGGCGTTCCGGGGTTTCTTGTTTGAAGGGATAGAAATGGAAGCGATGAAGAAGAACGGATCGCGCGATGGCGCGCGGTCGAACGGCAACGGGAACGGGAAACCCGGGTTCGACGGACTGGGCCTGAACCCGAAGCTCATGCGCGCGATCGAGGATCTCGAGTTCGAGAGCCCGACGCCGGTCCAGATCGACGCGATTCCGCCCGCGCTCGAGGGCAAGGACGTCCTCGCCTGCGCGATGACCGGAAGCGGCAAGACGGCGGCGTTCGTGCTGCCGATCCTCCAGCGGCTCCTGGATGTGCCGCGCGGAGTGACCCGCGTGCTGGTCCTGACCCCGACCCGGGAGCTCGCGGCCCAGGTGGCGGACCACCTGGCGGAGCTCGCGGACCACACGGACGTGCGGGTCGCGACCGTGTTCGGCGGCGTGGGCGCCGCACCGCAGGAGAAGGCGTTCCGGAAGGGCGTCGACGTGATCGTGGGCACGCCCGGGCGGCTCCTCGACCACTTCCAGTACGACTATGCACGGCTCGCCGGGCTAGAGGTCCTCGTCCTCGACGAGGCCGATCGGATGCTAGACATGGGGTTCCTGCCTGACATCCGCCGGATCCTGAAGCATCTACCGAAGACGCCGCGCCAGACCCTCTTCTACTCGGCCACCATGCCGGAGGAGATCGTCAAGCTGTCGCGCGAGATCCTGCGCGACCCGGTCCGGATCTCGGTCGAGCGGAAGTCGGCGCCTGCGACCGGCGTGAAGCAGACGTTTTACCCGGTGCGCTCGCAGCTGAAGGTTCAGCTTCTCACCGAGCTGCTCCAGCGCGGGGAGATCGGCAACGCGATCGTCTTCTGCCGCACCAAGCACCGCGCCGACCGGCTGGCGAAGAAGCTCGACCGGGACGGGATCTCGGTCGGGCGGATCCACGGGAACCGCAGCCAGGGACAGCGGACGGCGGCGCTGGCCGCGTTCAAGGAAGGTCGGACCCGCGTCCTCGTCGCGACCGACATCGTGGCGCGCGGAATCGACGTCGAGGCGCTGGACCACGTGGTGAACTTCGACGTCCCCCACACGCCCGACGACTACATCCACCGGGTGGGCCGGACCGCTCGGGCGGAGCTGACCGGCGACGCGTATACGCTGGTCTCTCCCGAGGAGGAGGGCACGGTCAAGGCGATCGAGCGAACCGTCGGACGGACGATCGAGCGGCGGAAGATCGAGGGCTTCGACTATGATGCCCCCGCCGAGGCGCGCCTCGAAGTGCCGCAGCGGGAGCGGATCGCGGCGATCCGCGCGCGCAAGGCGGACGACCGCACGCGGGCGAAGGCGAACGCGGCCCGGCGCCAAAACGGCGGCGGCGGGAACGTCGGCGCTGGGAAGACCACGGCGACCGAGGTGAGCGAAGGTGCCCGCAGGCCCCGACGAGCCAGCCAGGGGCACCGGGCGCCGAGAAGGCGGCCGCAGTGACGACCACGATCGGGGTATCCCTCCGCTGAAATCTGCCGGAACGGTTGAACTCTGAAACCGATTCGGTCGTCCTATCGTAGGCAAGGACGAGAAGGCAATTCACCGAAGAAGGCATTCCATACTGTAAAAGGAAAAGGAGCAACACCATGCGTGCCACCATCGCCGGATTCCTGACGGCGACGCTATACACTCTGGCCATCGCGGCCCTCATCGGAAAGTCGATGCCGACGCAGGCACAACTTCGGACCTCCATCGAGGCCTCTTACCTGGCCGTGGCTTCCGCGGAGCTGACTGAGACGATCGAAGCGCAGCCCGACCAGTCCGCCGCGATCGAGTAGAGCCGCCGCAAACGAGTGAAAACAGAGGGGCTCGCCGAAAGGCGAGCCCCTTCTCGTTACCGGACTGCCTCTCCGGTGGTGCCGGCGCGGTGGCCGCGGGCGCGGACGCCAGGGGAAAACCCCTACGCGGTAGTTCGATCGCCCCGCATGGGCGGTATCCTTTCTCCCGACAGACAGGGCGCCATGCCCGGAGTACGATCCGGTCATGGACGCTCGCTCCTACTCCGCATCCGACAAGGCCCGCGACGGCACGTTCGTCCGCGTCCGCGCGATCCGGCCCGACGACCGCGAGCGGCTCGTGAAGAGCTTCACCCTGCTCTCGACCGAGACGGTCCGCGCGCGGTGGCATGGGGTGAAGTCCGGTCTTACCGCCGGCGAGATCGCGGCCGAGGTGGCAGTCGACCCGGACGTTCATGTCGGCCTCGTAGCCACTGTATGGATCGAGGGGAGCGAACGGATCGTGGCGCTCGCGAGCTATTTCGTCGACCCGTGGTCGGAGCCGCGCCGGGCCGAGGCCGCGTTTGCGGTGCTCGACGGGTGGCAGGGCCGCGGCATCGGCTCGCTCCTTTTCGGGCACCTCGCGCGCCTCGCGCGCCGGTGCGGCATCGACGAGCTCTACGCGCTCGTGCTCGCATCCAACCGACGCATGCTTCGAATCTTTGAGAAGAGCGGGTTTCCCGTCGAAGTCGAGTACGCGGGAGCAGAGATGTGGGTGCTCCTCGACCTCGTCGGGTCGGGCAGCACTCGGCGACGCCGGCCGGTCGCGATCGCGTAGAAACGGAAGGAGCCCGCCTGTAGCGAGCCCCTTCCGCTCCGCTAGCCGATCGTTTCCTCGACGACGCTCTCCTCGGTCGGATTGTCCACGAAGAGCGTCACCGTTCCACCGGAAACGCCCACCGCGACGACATCGCTGACGCCCACCTCATTGTCGCTCAGATAGTCACGGAACGTGATCGCGACGTTGTCGGCGCCGGTGATCCGAATGTCGGTCGTGGTCAAGAATTTCCGTAGCTCGTCGACAACGGTGCGATTCTTCGCGAGCGCCTCGTCGAACACAGAGAGGTCGTCCCCGTCGAGGACGACTTCGACGTTCACCACCCGGACATCGGCGAGCGCCAGGCTGCCCAGCGCCTGGAGCTCGTTCATCTCGTTGCCGCGACGCGGTCGAGCGCGGACACAAGCGTCCCAATGCCCGGCCGGTCGACCGCTGAGTCGGTGTTTTCGGCCTGGCCGAGCGCGACTACAGGCAGCGCAATCCCGTAGGCCGTGATCAGGGTCAGTGTCCGGGAGGGTTCCCGAGCCGTCATGGGATACAGGGTAGCTCGAACAGCGAAGCCCGTCTGTCAGGTCCAGCACAGACGGGCTTCGCCGAAAAGATTTTGTCGAGTCGAGCGCTCTAGAAGCTGATCGACGCCTCGTTGCTGCAGGTCGTCGTTCCGGCTTCGCAGACCTTATAGGTGAAGGTGCCCTTGGGCTTGCGACCCAGGTTCTCCGAGTACGCGCCGTCGTTGGCGGTTGTCGTGCCCAAAGCGCCGTTCCGGTAGACATCGACGCTCGCACCAGTGGCGCCGCTCCACGAGAGGTCGGCGAACCAGCGGTTGCGATCCTGCCGCTTGGAGACGGCGAGCGTGATGTCGGAGGGGGGCGGAGGCGGCGGTGCCGAGCCGGTGACGGCTGCGTACGCATTGATCCGGCCCGCGCCGAACTGATTGTCGGTCCCTGCCGCACCGAGGTCGTCGGCGGTCGACTTCATGCGGGCGAGGATCGCGTCGTCCCCGGTGGTGCCCAGCGCGTGGAGGAGCGCCGCCAGGCCGGCGGCCTCGGGCGTGGCCATCGACGTGCCGGCCATGAAGGCGTAGGACGCGTTGTTCTCGTTGTATGCCGAGAGGATGTACGAGTAGCCGTTCCCGTTCTCGGTGTCTCCGCCCGGCGCCGAAAGCTCGACCTGGGGCCCGAAGCAGGAGTAGGAGGCCAACCCGTCGCTCCAGTCGGTGGCACTGACCGCCACGCACTCGGGGAAGGCGGCGGGGTATTCGACCGACCCGCCCGAATTTCCGGCCGCGCAGAACGGCAGCACATCGTGGGAGCGCGCGTACTGGAGCGCGTTGCGCTCGGCGGATGATCCGCTGCCGCCGCCGAGGCTCAGGTTGAGCACGTGGGCGCCGTTGTCGGTCGCCCACACGATCCCGTCCGCGATCGCCGAGCTGGGGCAGCCGTAGCCACTGGGCCCGGGCAGGATCTGCCCGCACACCTTCGCGACGGCCAATGTGACATTCGGCCCCCACGCGACGCCGGTCACCCCGAGACCGTTGTTGCCCGCGCCGGCCGCGATCGCCGAGACGTGGGTTCCGTGGCCGTGGTCGTCGGCCGCGGTGGGGTCGTCGGCGAAGAAGTCGTATTGGGCGACGACCTTCCCGGCCAGGTCCTGGTGGCTGGCGAGGACCCCGGTGTCGAGGATCCCGACCCTTGCGGCGCCGGAGAGCGATTCGCCCAGCGCAGCGAACGCCTCGAGCCAGTCAATGTCGGCGTCGACCGCCCCGGTCGAGACGACGAAGGTTCCGTTCGATTGGTTGATCGAGCCGTCGTTGTGGAGGTCCCACTTGTAACCGAAGTACGTGTCGTTAGGCGGTGTGCAGGAGCCGGTCTCGCACGGGATGCCGAGTGTCCGGATCCAGTCCGGCTCGGCGAACTCGACGTGCGGACTCCGGACCAGCGCGGCGGCAACTGTCAGCTCCCTGCCTGCCGGCACGGAAAGGAGCTTGGCCCCTAGTGCAAGGTCGCGGTAGACGGCGGCGTTCTGGGCGGCGACGAGCTGGGCGACCGGCGCGCCGGGCCGGAAGCGGGCGACCACGTGGCCGGGGACGAAGGCCTCCGCGGCGGGAGCGAGCGAGGCGGCGGGCGAGAGCCCGCTCGCCGCGGGCCCGACCGGTGACGGGGCCTCTTTCGAGCACGCGAAGGCGAACGAGGCCACGGCGAACGCGAAGACGATCCTGCGCATCGAGAAATCCTCCGAAGACGCGGCCCGTTCGTCTAGTGAGATTGTAAACCGGGGGAAACGACCGGCATTGTGCCGGAACCATGAATTTTACACCGGAGGAGCGGTCCGGTCAATGGACCCTCGCTGGCGGCCCCGCCCCGGGCTCGCGAACTTCCCTTGATGCTGGAGTCGATCTACCGCGAGCTCATCCTCGACCATTACCGCAAGCCCCGCAACAAGGGCGCGATGCCGGAGCCGACCGTCACCGTGTCGATGCGGAACCCGATGTGCGGTGATGAGGTCGACCTCATGCTCGCGGTCGAGGAGGATCGGATCGCGGACGCACGCTTCGTCGGCCAGGGGTGCTCGATCAGCCAGGCGTCAGTCTCGATGATGACCGAGACGATCAAAGGCAAGACGCTCGACGAGGCCCTCGACCTGGAAGGTCGGTTCCTCGCACTCATGCGCGGCGAGGAGGAGTCGAAGCGCGACAAGCGGCTCGGCGACCTGCGCGCGCTGGAAGGAGTGGCGAAGCTGCCGGTCCGGATCAAGTGCGCGCTCCTCGGCTGGAACGCGCTGGACGAAGCGGTCAAGGCGTATCGCAAGAGCGACCGGGGCCTGATGGGCAAGACGCTCGAGTTCGAGGACCTGACCACGCTGCCCGCAGGGTTCGACCCTGCCGAGCACAAAGACGACCTGCCGAGCTGACGCCGCCGCTCGGGCGTCCTATCCGCGCGTCAGCCGGCCGCCCCTCCGAACGTGTCGCAATTCTCCGGCTCTCCTGACTCGAGCCCCGCGTGGAGCCATTGCTGGCGCTGGGTCGAGGAGCCGTGGGTGAACGACTCGGGCTGGACGGCGCGGCCCGCGTTCCGTTGGAGCCGGTCGTCGCCGATCGCGGCCGCGGCTGCCAGACCCTCGTCCACGTCACCCGGCTCGAGGAACGAGCCGCGCTGGTTCGCCCGGGCAGCCCACACGCCCGCGTAGCAGTCCGCCTGGAGCTCGAGCGCCACCGAAAGAGCGTTCGCTTCGGCGCCCCCAACCTGCTGCTGTCTGTTCCGCACCTCGGACGCGGTCCCCGTCAGGGTTTGAACGTGGTGGCCTACCTCGTGGCCGATCACGTACGCGGCCGCGAAATCCCCCGGCCCGCCGAGCCGCGCGAGCTCGTTAAAGAAGCCGAGGTCGAGGTACAGCTTCTGGTCGAGCGGGCAGTAGAAGGGCCCGGTCTGGGACGAAGCCGTGCCGCAATCCGAGCGCACGACGTCGGTGAACAGGACGAGCGTGGGTGGCTCGTAGGTCGCGCTCCGCGAGGAAAAGATCTCGCCCCACGCTTCTTCGGTGGTGCCGAGGATCGTGACCGCGAAGTCGGCGGCAGGGTCCTCACCCGGAGCGGGCGGTTCGGCGGGAGGCTGGGTCTGGGTCTGCGTCTGCTCGGCGACCTGAAGGAGAGCGCGCGGGTCGATGCCGAAGAGCCAGCCGAGCAGGAGGAGCACGAGGAGGCCGATCCCGCCGCCCGCGATCCCCACCCCGCGCCCGCGCCGATCCTCGACGTTCTCGCTCCGTTTGCGACCCTGCCAGCGGACCATGGCAAGGAAGTTAGCGCGAGGAATCGCGCGAGGAAACTCGCTACGATCGGGTCCAGTTGGAATTGACCACGGGCGGGGCGGCGCGGATGGCGCGGCGACGGCGGACGAACGTGACGACCGCGATCGCGGCCGCCAGGAGGAACGACCCGATACCGATGGCGATCACGCCGGCCACCGTCATCGCGATCCGCGTGCCGAGCCCCTTGCCTACGGCGAGGACGGTCTCCGGGCCATCCCCCGCCGGGTAGTCCGCCGACAGCCGGTACGCGCCGGGGCGGTCGACTTCGAACGTCAGGACCCCGCGGCCGGACCGGCCGCGCAGGTCGTACGTCGTGTTCGCCCCCGGCGAGTCCAGCGGGACGGACTCCCCGGTCTCAGCCGAGACCAACTCCACCGTGAGCCCCGACACGTCGGCCACGTCGTAGACCCGACCGTCCACCACGCTCCGCGACTCGTGGTAGATTGTGTAGCGGCCGGGCTCCTCCAGCGCGAGCTCGGCCGAGCCGGGGACGACCACGCGCTGCATCGACAGGCCGGACAGGCCGAGGAAGAGGACGAGGGCGAACCCCACCACGCCGGCCGCGAGGACGGCGGCCGCGAACACGTATCCCTTCCGACTAGGCCCGCTCATCTACCGGCGCCTCCCTCCCGACTGGGTCAACAACTCGCGCATGGTGCATTTGAGAAAGAGTCGAGATCGACCCCGCCCGCGACTACCCCGACGTCGATCGGTCGAACAACGTCTGGCCGAGGTAAGAAGTGTCGGATCGGCCCGCTCCGTGAATTCACTAACGGATGCAATCCAAGTAGATCCGCCACGCCTCGGACCGGCTGTCAAGGAGCCGTTGGTACTCGATCTGCTCGACGTCATCGAAGACGAGCTCTCCGGTGCAACCCTCGACGCCGCTCAGGGGCGCCCGCGGATCCGTGTAGCATTCCGCGTGCTGCAGCTTGTAGAGCTCCACCAGGGCGTCCGCCTGACGATAGTTCCGCTCCTCCCCTGCGCAGTCGTCCCCCTCGCCGTCGTCCTCCCCGGGGGCATCCTGTCCACCGTCCCCGTAGGTTCGGCCCGACGTCGCGAGCCGCTGCCGCGCGCGGTTGCCGGGAGTCGCCACGTCGCCCGAGGGGTCGAACGTGAACCCCTCGTCCTCGCCGCCGCCCTGGTCGTCATCCTCGTCGTCGTCCTCGTCGTCATCCTCGTCATCCTCGTCGTCGTCCTCGTCGTCCGGCGGGCGCGGCGGGCGGGTCTCCTCCGCGGGCCCGCCGGCGGGCGCGACTCCCGTGGGCGAAGTCTCCTCTGCGCCGGCGAGATGGATCCACTCGACGAGGTCGCGCTCGTACCCGCCGGTCGCGGTCCAGACGGACTCGTCGGAGACGGCCTTCAGATCGCCGGGTCGCACGGTTCCGGTCGCCAGGTGGACCTCGTCGACGTCCAGGTTCTGCGCGGAAGGGGGGAGTCCACTCGTCGCGAGTCCGATCCAGGCTATGGAGGCGAAGCTGACTCCCGAGCCTCCGAACCAGCACGTCTCACCGCCACATCCAAGGAGATCGCCCAGGCGCACCTCGCCGTTGCGAAGGACCAGGACGTCGGTGGCGGCCGAGACCGACGGACATCCGGTCGAGGCGCAGACCGCCGACTGCCACGCCTCGGCCAGTGACAGGAGCGCGGTCTCGGCAGCCGCGGAAATCTCCTCCCAGCCGCCCGGGGCGGCCGCGCCACCCGACGCATCCTCGACCGCGAGATGGAGCTGCGCCAGGTCGAGCGCGTCGGCCAGGCCCGAGCCTCCGGCGCGCCGGCCGGCCAGCGCGCGCACCTCGTCGCGCCACGCTTCGGCGGCTCGATAGCGGGCGGCGAGGTCCGCGAAGCGGCCCGTGCCCGCGGCCCTGCCACCGCCCCGGGGCACGCCGACCAGCGTCCAACCGCTGCCGCCCACGACCGCCGCTGCCTCGCCGCCGGGCTCCGTCGCGCGCACCGACTGCAACCCGTACGCTCGCACCCCGGCGTCGCCGGCCACCTCGGCGCTCGTGTCGTCGTACTCGATCTCGATCTTCCTGCCCGACCCTTCCACGACAGCCACGATCCGCCCCTGAGCGTCGCGGGCGATCGTCACCGGACGAGGCACGACCACTTCGATCCGCGTGTGGCTGTAGCCCTCGGGGCTGTACCGAACGAAGAAGCCGTCCGGGTGGTAGGACCATCGCTGCTCGGGAACCGGCCGCGAACCTTCTGGCGGGGTTGCGGCGCCTGTCAGGACCGCCACGCGCTCGAGCTCGGCGAACGAGGACGTTCCGCTCGAGATCATCGAGCGGAGCCGGGCCTCGGCCTGGAACACCTGCTGCGCCACCGGCGGCAACTGGCTCATCGCCTCCCGCATCACGCTCTCCGGCACCATGCCGAGCGCCCCGTCGTCCAGGTCCTTGACCTGGTCGCGGGTCAAAAGCGTGCGCGCCGTCCGCTGCATGTCGGAAGACATCTCGTCGAACTCGGTCCGCGCGATGATCGCCCAGATGAGCACCTGGATGTCGCGCTGAGGGATCTCGGGGTGGGCCACCGAGTTTCTGAGGAGGCTCCGGACGATCGGCGCCTTGGGGCCGGCCAGCGGGGCATACAGATAGCCGTCGCCGCCGCCGGGGCCGTGGGTGCCGGCGTGCATGCAGTAGCTCTCGGCCTCGAGCGCGAAGCGACCGGGACGCAGGCTGAACGCTCCCAGCGAGGTTCGCGTCAACCGGTTCATCGACGTCCACGCGTCGGGAGAGTAGCCGTCCAGGAACGCGATCTCGGTCCGCGCGTCGTCGAGGCTCGTGGTGATCGGCGGGTCGCCCTCGAAGAAGCTCGAGAGGCTGGGGACCCGGTTGAGGAGCCCGCCGGCGTCGCCAAGCCCGGGAATCTGGGCCCCCGCCGGCGCTGCACCGGCGGTCACGACCGCCATGGCGGCAGCCATCAAGGTGTGCTTCATCCTGGACCTTCCCTTCGAATCGTGATCTCGACCCGGCGATTCCGCTGGCGCCCCTCGGGGTCGTCGGCGCCGCCGGGAGTCTCGTTGGGGGCCACCGGCCGGGTCTCCCCCCAGCCGCGCGTGTCGATGCGGGCGGCCTCGACTCCGCCCCGCTCGACCAGCCACGCCTTCACCGCCTCCGCCCGCCGCTCGGAGAGGCGCTGGTTGTACGCGTCCGCGCCCTTCGAGTCGGTGTGCCCCGCCACCTGGATCGGCGTCCCCGGGTTCGCGCGCGCCACCTCGGCCACCTTGCCGAGGTCCGCGTCGGCGGCGGGCTTGAGGTCGGCCTTGTCGAAGTCGAACAGGACGTCTGCCGACAGGTCGATCCGGATCTCGCGCTCGGTCACCTCCGCGTGGAGGTCCTCGAGCGTCGCCTCGACCCCGCGGGCAACTCCGACAATCGCGACCGAGCTACCACGGATCGCGAGCCGCTTGCCGGGGAGCGCCCGCACCGCGGTGGCGTGGACCGCCGGCAGGTCGGGCGAAGTGTAGGTCTCCTGGGCGGCTGCGGAGCGCGGGAGCGCCGGGACGCCGGCGAGGAGGGCCGCGAGGGCCGCGCAGATCCCGCCGCGGCGTAGCTGCATCATCGGGTCGAACCGCCGGCCCATCCGGCTAGCGGTCCGTGATCGGGATGTCCTCGAACGGCGGAGTATCCGGGATCACGAGGTCGATCGTGGTCTCGGACGCGGGCGGGGCCGGGAACTTGGCCCACCAGGTCGAGGTTGCGCCGGGGTCGAGGCTCACGTCCAGGTACTTCGGGGCGAGCGGCTCGCCTTCGGTGTCCTTCAGGACGAAGTACTTCTGGGTTCCCGCTGTGACGTAGAAGAGCTCGTAGGCTCCGTGGCGGGTCTCGAAGTAGTGGTTCACGTCGTCCGTGGCCGTGTTGCGGAACCGGATTTTCACCGTGAGGACGCCGTTCTTCCTCGTGGCCTCGGTCAGCTCGGCCAGCATTCCGGGCTCGTTCACCTCCTGGACCTGGAGCACGGTGACGGTGGCCGGCGCGGCCGTGCCGGTGGGGGCGGTCGTCGGATCGCCGGCGGCCGGGTCGCCCGTTGCGGGGTCGCCCACCGCTGGCGTGCGGTCGGCGTCAAGGTTCCCCTCGCTTTCCGCGGCGATCCCGGAGTCCTCCGCACCCTCCTCGGCCGGCTCCCCCCCGCCGCAGGCGGCGACGGCGAAGGCAGCGAGGAGCGCGATGGTCCGGATCCTCGAACTCGTCTCGATCGGTCTCACGATGAATCCTCCCCTAGGTTGCGGTGGTTGGGGTCTGGTGCGGTCAGCCATGACGCGGACGGCATCGCCAGGAGGAAGAGAACGGAGGCGGATAGAACGACTTTGCGCACTGCGAATCGAGAATGACCGACCCCCACCAGGAAGTCAACCGTGACAACTCCGGGGCAAAGAGCGCGGTCGCTGCCCTTCGGTCTGCTCGCGCGGCACGTAGAGGCCGTCGAAGGCGGTGGCCCAGAGTAGTCACGCTCTCGCCGGCCGCCAACACCCGGTCCATTGACACCCGCGACAAAACCCGATAGGATCGCTCCGGTTTTGATTGAGACTCAGTCTCAATTATGAGGAATCGTTCGCAAACCGCAGTCATTCCTTGATTTCCGGAGAGCCGATGCGCCCTGTTTCGTTCGTTTTGACCCTCGCCGCCGTGATCCTGGCGAGCGCTGCGATCCGTCCCACCGCGGTGCTCGGACAGGAGAGGACCGCGACCCTGACCGGTGTAGTCCGCGCGACCCGGACCGGCGAGCCCCTGGCGGGCACTGCCCTCCGGTTGCTCGAGCGCGACCAGGCCACCGCGACCGACGATGCGGGCCGGTTCCGCTTCACGCATGTCCCCGCGGGCTCCTACACGCTCGAGGTCGTTTCCCTCGGCCGGGTCGTCGAGCGTCGTTCGGTGACCGTGGCGGCGGGCGAGACCCTGAACGTCGAGCTCGAGCTGGCCCCCCGCCCGATCGACGCTCCCGAGATCCGGGTCGTCCTCGACCGGCTCCGCGCCGTCGGCAGCGACGCCCGCGCGGCGGAGATCGCCGGCTCCGCCCACTTCATCGGACCCGAGGAGCTGGCTGCGCTGCCCAACCTGTTCGACGACGTCCACGACGTGCTCAGGACCGTGCCGGGCGTCTACGTCACCGA
>DASQEN010000219.1:0-12352 GCA_035633635.1 Gemmatimonadota bacterium
AAGTGGGGGGAGAAGTCGCGGAACCCTTGGAATATACGGAGCTTGACCGCATCCCGGGCCGGTCCGTAGAATACGCTGACCGCGATCCCGAAGATTCTCCTCCCGATCCCGAGACCGGATGCCCACGACGACGCTGACCCCGCGCGTGCTCGCGGTCCGCACGATCCCCAACGTCGCCGCGCCGATGGCCGACGCGCTGGGGCTCTCCGACGAGCAGCTCGCGGTCGGCTTTCTCACCGTCGACCAGGACGATCCGACCTACGTGGCGATCGACGAGGCGACCAAGAAGGCCGCGGTCGACGTCGTGTTCGCCCGCTCGTTCTACGGGGGCGCGGCCTACCCCTCGGGACCGACCAGCGGGGAGACGTTCGCGATTCTTGCCGGCGCCCGTATCGCAGAAGTCGATGCTGGACTTGATGCTGCGATCGTTCACCTCGAGTCGCGTGTGAGCTACAGAAGCACGAGCGCCGACGGGCGCGGACGGTACTTCGCCCACCTGGTGGCGCAGACGGGGAGCTACCTCTCGGCCCGGGCTGGAGTCGGCCGTGGCGAGGCGCTCGGGTACCTGAAGGCCGCGCCGCTCGAGGCCACCTGGGCGCTCGACCAGGCGCTCAAGCAGGCAGCCGTCGACCTCGTGGAATGGATGGAGCCACCGACCCCGACCAACATGGCGGGCGGGCTCGTGACGGGGACCGAGGCCGACTGCCGCGCTGCCTGCGAGGCGTTCGAGAAGGCGGTCCTCTCGGTCGCCCTCGAGCCCGTGAGGTACTGAGCGGTGCCGGGGCGCGCGCTCGGAATGGTGGAGACCAGGGGCTTCGTCGGGGCCACCGAGGCCGCCGACGCGATGGTCAAGGCCGCCGACGTCGAGATCGAGAAGCGCGAGTATGCCGAAGGCGGGCTGGTGACGATCCTCGTCCGCGGCGACGTGGCCGCGGTCAAGGCCGCCACGGACGCCGGCGCGGTGGCCGCGGCGCGGGTGGGGGAGCTCGTCTCCGTGCACGTGATCCCGCGGCCCCACGAGGCGACCGACCTGCTGGTCGGCGTGCTGCCCGGCGACCGCCGGATCGGCACGTACCCGGTCCGCCACAAGCTCGCGGGCCGCTCCGGCGGCGGAGTCACCCGCAAGCGAGCCGCAGCGGGCAGCCCGCCGGCCCGGCGAGAGCCGCCCCCTCGCAACGGCGACCTTCGTCAGCGCTGCCTCAGGGAGGTGCGGCGCGCGGGCCAGGAGGGGATCACGCTGCCCGAGCTCGGGGAGGCGCTCTCGACCGAATGGCGGCGGCTGATCCTGCCGGTCAAGGCGCTTCTCGACGAGGGGGAGATCGAGAAGGTCGAGAGTCGCTACTACCCGGCAGGGTGAGCGGTGCCCCGGCCCTTCTCGATCGTCTTCGCCAACGCCAAGGGGGGCGTGGGGAAGACGACCTCCGCCGTTCACGTCGCCGGCGCCTTCGCGGAGACCGGCGTCGAGACCCTGCTCGTCGACCTCGATCCCCAGGCCTCGGCAACCCGCCACGTGGGGCTCGATCCGGACGCTCTCGAGACCACGCTCACCGACGTGCTGATCGATCCTTCGCGCGGGATCGCGCCGGCTGTCCACACGACCCGCTACGAGAACCTTTCGGTCCTGCCCGGGCACGAGAGCCTGGGGACACTCGAGTCCGAGCTGGGTTCCATGCCCGACCGGGAGAGCCTGCTGTCGGCCGCGTGGTCGAACGATCTGCCGTTTCGCCTCGCCGTGTTCGACGTCCCGCCCGCGCTGTCGCTCTACACCGTCAACGCGCTCAAGCTGGCCGACGCGGTCGTGATCCCCGTCCAGACCCACCCGTTCGCGCTCGCGAGCGTGCCGCGGACGGTGGACCTCATCGATCGCGTGCGCCGACGTCTCAATCCGCGGCTGGCTTTGCTGGGCTACCTGGCCACGCTCTACGACCGGAGAACCCGGGTCGCCCGCGAGTGCCTCGCGCAGATGATCGAGGGATGGGGCGAGCTCCTGATCGACGCCCCGATCCCCACCAACGTCGCGCTGGCCGAGGCAGCGCGCGACGGGCGGCTCCTGTTCGAGTCGGAGCCCGAGTCGTCCGGCGCAGCGGCGTACTACGCGGCCGCGGCCGAGATCGTCGCGCGCTGGCTCGCCGCTCGGGACGGGAAGGGGAAGCGTTGACGTGAGCCGGCAGGTCGTCTCCGCCGAGGACGTGCGGGCCGCCGCTCGGAAGGGCGAGCTTCGGCTCGCCGTGCCATCGGACGCGATTGTGACCCCGCTCGCGCGGGACGAGGCGGCGCGGCGGGGGATCGAGCTGGTCGAGGGTGGCCCACCACTACCGTCGCGCTCTGCGACCTGCGACCCCGATGACGTCGAGCGGATCGTCGAGCGCGTGCGAGAGCGGGTGCCGGGCGCCGACACCGCACAGGTGCGAGACATCGCCCGGCGGCTCCTCGAGCGTCTCGGCGGATGACGCCCGGGCAGGGACTTCTCGCCGGAATCCGGGATCGCGCCCGGAAGATCGGCCCCAAGCGGGTCGTGCTGGCCGACGGCGCGGACCCGCGCGCGGCCACGGCCGCCCGGCGGCTGACCGACGAGGGAATCGCGCGCGTCACCCTCCTTGGCGGCCCGATCGCGCTCCGCGAAGCCGCCGACCGGGCGGGCGTCGATCTTGAAGGGATCGACCTCATCACCCCCTCGGCTTCGCCGCGGCTGGACGCCTATGCCGAGGAGCTCGCCGCGCGCTGGAAGGCGCGGAGGAGGGTGGCCACGGTGCGTGACGCCCGCGCGCTGCTCGAAGGCGGCCCGGGATTCGGGGCCTGGCTCGTCGCCCGCGGGGAGGCCGACGCCTGCGTCGGAGGCAACCTCTCGACCACCGCCGACACCGTGCGGGCCGCGATCCTCGCCATCGGGACCACACCGGGGATCGCGACCGTGTCCTCGGTATTCCTGATGGTCGCCGACGACGGAACCACGTACACGTTCGCAGACTGCGGGGTCGTCGCCGAGCCCACACCGGACCAGCTCGCCGACATCGCGCTCGCCAGCGCCGACACCCATCGCGAGCTGACCGGGGAGGAGCCGCGGGTCGCGATGCTCTCGTTCTCGACCAAGGGGAGCGCCAGGCACCCGAATGTCGACCGGGTCGTCGAGGCGACCCGGAAGGTCCGTGCCCGGCGAGCGGACCTCGTCGTCGACGGCGAGCTTCAGCTCGACGCCGCGATCGTCCCCGAGGTAGCGGCGCTGAAGGCACCCGACAGCCCTCTCGCGGGTCGCGCCAACGTGCTCGTCTTCCCGGACCTCGATAGCGGCAACATCGGCTACAAGCTCGCGCAGCGGATGGCGCACATGACCGCGCTGGGACCGCTCCTGCAGGGACTGGCCGCCCCCATGCACGACGTGTCGCGCGGCGCTTCGGCGGACGACATCGTCGACGTGGCGGTGATCGGCTGCGTACAGTCGGCGCGCCAGGGAGCGGCCCGCGATGACCGCGGCCTCGGGAAGCGACTTGAATAGCGGGGTCCCCGGCCTTAAACTCGCTCCACGGCCGGCGCGCCTGGCCGCGCCGGGACCTCTGACATACGCGCCGCTCTCCGGCGCGCGAGACGTTCATCCGCACCACCCCTCGGCCGGGAGGAGGACCGAATGGAAGCACTTGGGATGATCGAGACGCGCGGGCTGGTGGCGCTCATCGAAGCCGCAGACGCGATGGTCAAAGCCGCGCGCGTCACGCTCGTCGGGTACGAAAAGATTGGCGCCGGTTACGTCACGGCCCTGGTTCGCGGCGATGTCGCCGCCTGTCAGGCCGCGGTCGACGCGGGCGCGGCCGCTGCCAAGAAGGTCGGCGAGGTCGTCTCCGTGCACGTGATCCCGCGGCCGCACTCGGACCTCGACGCGCACTTCCCGATCGTCGCCGAGTAAGGCGCTTCTCGGGCCGGGCGCGCGACCTGACGCCGCGCCCCGCCGCCCCGAGCCTCCGCACCCGTGTCGCTGAGCGAACGCGAGATCCGCACGATTGTCGACCGCATCACGGCCGAGCTCGACCGTGGTGGCCCCGCCACGCCCGCAAGCGCCAGCGACATCCGTTCCCTCACCGCCGCCCGTCCGTCGCCCTCCGCATCGCGCCCCGGCGGCTCGCTCGGGATCTACGAGACAGTCGACGAGGCGGTCGTAGCGGCGCGGCAGGCACAGCAGGGAATCCGGACGCTCGAGCTCCGCGACAGGATCATTGCCAACCAGCGGAAGCGACTCACCGAAGTGGCCGCCTCGCTGGCCGAGGACGCGGTCGCCGAGACCAAGCTCGGGAACGTTCGGAGCAAGACGCTCAAGAACCAGCTCGTCATCGACCGGACCCCCGGCACCGAGGACCTCCACCCCGAGATCCTCTCTGGCGATCACGGCCTGACCCTGACCGAGCTGGCGCCCTGGGGCGTGATCGGGGCCGTCACCCCGTCGACCAATCCGGCCGCGACGATCATCAACAACGGGATCTCGATGATCGCCTCCGGTAACGCGGTCGTCTTCGGCGCGCACCCGCTGGCGAGGAACGTCACCAACCGCACGATCCATCTGATGAACGAGGCGTCGGCCGAGGTCGGGGGTCCGGAGACGCTTCTGACCGCGGTCGCCGAGCCGTCGATCGAGGCCGCGCAGGCGGTTTTCCATCACCGCGGCATCGACCTGCTGGTCGTGACCGGCGGCGGGGGAGTCGTGCGTGCCGCACAGGAGTCCGACAAGCGGGTGATCGCGGCCGGCCCCGGCAACCCGCCGGTCGTCGTGGACCGGACCGCCGACCTCGCCCGGGCCGCGCGCGACATCGTGGCGGGCGCGGCGTTCGACAACAACATCGTGTGCACGTGCGAGAAGGAGATCCTGGCCGAGGCGGCGATCGCGGACGAGCTGCTGGCCGAACTCGCGCGGAACGACGCCGTGCTTCTCTCCGCCGACGAGGCCGAGGCGCTCGCGCGCGCGATCCTCACCGGCTACCCCGGCCGTGAGCCGCGGATGAACAAGGATTTCGTGGGGAAGGACCCCATGGTGCTCGCCGGCCTCATCGGGAAGCGGGTACCCGAGATGACCCGGCTCCTCGTCGTCGAGACCGGCAAGGACCACCCGTTTGCATTTCTCGAGCTCCTGACGCCGGTGATCCCGCTGATCCGCTGCCCCGACGTCGACACGGCGATCGACTGGGCGGTCGAGCTCGAGCACGGCTTCAAGCACACCGCGTGCATGCATTCCCAGAACCTGGACGCGCTCCACCGCATGGCGGTCGCGATCAACTGCTCGATCTTCGTAAAAAACGGCTCCAACCTGGCCGGGCTCGGCTTCGGCGGGGAAGGGCCCACCGCGATGACGATCTCGACCCCGACCGGCGAGGGTCCCACCTCCGCCCGCACGTTCGTCCGCCGCCGCCGCTGTGTCCTGGTCGATTACTTCCGGATCGTGTGAACGCGGAGCAAAACCCAGGCTGCTTGGCGTTTCATACAATGGCTGTCTCGCGTCCTTCTCGAACTTCGGCAACCCGCCGGTGGACTTTGCCGCACCGGGCGTCGGCGTGACGTCGCTGGCTCGCGGCGGCGGGACGACGACCTTCAGCGGCACGTCCATGGCGGCTCCGCACGTGGCCGGCTTCCGACTCCTCGGCAACGTCGGCAGCGACGGGACCGCCTGCGGCGATCCGGCGGCTCCCGCCGACCCGATCGCGCACTTCTAGCCAGATAGAAAAGGGCGACGGCGCTTCTCCTCTTGGCATTTGACATCGAAGCATCACATATATTATGCTCTGATTCATGAGAACGACATTGACCCTTGAGCCTGATGTTGCCGCGGAAGTCGAGCGGATAAAGCGGGAAGAGGTGCGGAGCCTCAAGGCAATCATCAATGAGCTCCTTCGTCTGGGTGCTCGTGAGCGCCGCCGCGAAACTTCCCGCCGGAAGAAGCCCTTCAAGACCCGCACCGTGTCTCTGGGCGCGCCGAGGATCCCCATCGACAACGTCGCGGATGCGCTGGCAATCGCCGAAGGCGACGACTACAGGTGATCCTGATCGATGCGAACCTCCTCGTGTACGCCCACGTGGAGGACTTCGCCGAACATCAGGCCGCGTGCAAGTGGCTGGACGAGCGCTTGAGCGGGCTTGAGCGGGTCGGTCTGCCGTGGAGTTCGATCCTGGCCTTTCTCCGGCTGATCACGAACCCCAGGATCTTCCCCCGTCCGGTTACAATCGATGACGCTTGGCAGCAGGCCAGGATGTGGCTCCAAGCCGAGCCGAGCTGGATACCACAGCCCACCGATCGACATACGGAAGTCCTGGGGAGACTCTTTGCGGACGCCGACGTTAGAGGTGATCTCATCCCCGACGCTCACCTCGCGGCGCTCGCCATCGAGCACGGTCTCACGCTCTGCAGCGTGGACGGTGACTTCTCTCGCTTTCCCGAGCTGCAGTGGATGAACCCGCTTCGGAAGTAATGCTCATCACTGGATTGTCCACAGGAAGGCGTGCCGGTAGTCGGAACCGGGACCAACGAACTGATTCGCGTTGTTGATCTTCCACGCGACCCCGCCGGCGGCCAGAAGCTGCAGGCGGCCGTCGTGCCAGAGGAATGGGCGCTGCCCCGAGTAGCGGATGTCACCGACCACCTGGCGCGCATCGTTTACGTCCCAAGCCACCGCGCTCGGTTCATCGCCGCACTCCATGACCCGCTCGGTGATGTCCACAAGCTCCCAGGCAGCTCCGATATTCCTCCATAGAACTGCGGTCTCGGAGGAAGGGCAGAGGAAGAGTTTTCCCGCCACGTCTCCAAGCCGATTGATGCCCAGTCCGTGGCTCCCGTATCCTCCAGGCTTCGGAAGCACGATCGGGTCGCTCCACCCCTCTCCCTCCCGAGTCCAGACCACCGCCGATAAGAACCCGATCTCGCCGGTGATCCGGGTCGGGGTTGCGTCGTTCACGGCCTCGGCATTCCCAAACTGAAACAAATCTCCGTGCAGGGGCAGGAGCTCCAGTGTCCATTGACCAGGGGTCGTCTCCGACCAGACAACGGGAAGCTCGCGGGGGCCATTCACCACGATCCGCCCCGCAATCAAGTCCCCTCTGCCGTTGATGCCGTGCGCGAAACCACCGCGCCCCGGGACTCCAGGGCCCTCGACCGGAAGCGGGATGACCTTCCAGGTCGCGCCCTGCTCCTGCCAGAGAACGGGTCGCTCGGCGGGCGAGTTGAAGTCCGTCACCCCGACCACCCGATGGTTGTCGCTCAAGTCCCACGCCACGCTTGTGAGGGATCTTCCGAGAGCCGCTTCGGCTTCCGCGTTCAGATCAATCCAAACCCCTGCCGGGCTCCGGTAGAAGGCGCGCAAGCGGAAGGGGAACTCCGCCCATCCCGCGATCGCACCGTCTTCCGAGAGGCCGCGTGCGATCGTCCATCCGGTCGCCCCGGGAATGCCCCCGAGGTCCAGGGTCGTGATCCCGGACGAGTCGGCCACTCCGCTGCAGGCGGCCGTAAAGGAAGCCTCCGACGTCTGGCCGATGCTCACAGAAACCGATTGCGGATTGTCGCCGATGGAGCAGTTGAGCTCAATGTCCTCCAGGGCCAGGACGTGAGGACCAGGAGGCACGTCCGTAAGGGCGACGCTGCCGGTGGTCGCCACCCTGTGCGCGGACCTTCCGTCGAGTAGAAGGGAATAGCCATCTGGATCGACGTCGATTCCGGCCGTGGTCACGGCAATTTGGATCACCCCTGTGGTGGCGACGGGCTCGGCGGGGTCGGTCGTCAGCGTCTCGCCGGAGCAAGCCGCGATCAGGCAGGCGCCACCCACCAGGAGGCAGACGAGAATCGGGGGAATCTTCATTACGGTCGCGTCAGCTTCCACAGCACCGCATGGAAATCCCCGTCCAGACCGATCACCTCATTCCTGTCGTTCACTCTGCGCGCGGCGCCGGGACCCAGGGACTTCAGTCCGAAGGCCTCCGACCAGATCCACGCTTCCTGGATGATCGGACCGATCTCGCTCGCCTCGCCGACGACAAGCCCCACGTTGTTGAGGCCAGTTGCCTCGTCCGGTCCGATCGAATCGACTCGCCATCCGGAAGCGGTCGGAGTCCATACCACCCCGACACTTCGCCCGTCCGGCTCCCTCAAGAATCCCGCCACTCTCCCGTCTTCGCTGATTGCCAGTGCCCAGCTCTCCGCGGCACTGGCGGGTGGCAGAATCTCCACCGCATAGCCGCTCGGGCCGGGTCGCCAGATGACCGCTCTAGGGATGTCCGGAAGAAAGGCCGGGCTCAACCCGACCGCGATGCCGGCGGAGTTAACGGCGTTGGCGATGCCGGTTCCCGTACCGGGGCCTGTCCCGTCCGTGGTCGGAAGACCCACGACTTGCCAGCCCCCGGACACTCGGCGCCATACGACCGGGATCGCACCGACCCTGGGGGTGCCATCCAGCCGCCTGCCCAGATCCGGGCTGCTCGACCCGGCGACTATTTGACCGAACGGATCGATCGCTCGAGCTCCATCGTTGTAGCGTCCGCTCCTGACCGGCTCTTCGAACGGCGGGAGCTCCACGAGGCTCCAGGCATTCCCCACGGGCTCCCAAAGGACGGCCCGCCCATCGCTTCCCCCCACGATGTCGCCGAAGTCGCTGAGGTCGTTCGCCACCCCGTCACCCAGGTCGGTCATTCCCGTGGCTCCGGTCCAGTGAAATGCTCGCACGCTTCCATCGCCTGCGAAGCTGACCCCCACCACTTCGCCGTTCTCGTTCAGGCCGATGGCGTCGCTCTGTGAGTGCTCTGGCAGGGCCCCGATTCGGATCATGGAAACGACTTCCGGGATGAACGGGGGAGCAGGTCCGGTAGGCGTGCCGTCCGCGGGGGACTTGTCGTGCCCACATCCGACCACCGTCAGCAGGACGACACACCCGAGGGCTGTAGATAGACGGGCCACGCTCTGTTGAACGCGCAGACAGAGAAGATTTTTCGGTCGAAGCGTGTCCGTACGGCGGGACAGCGCAAAGATCAACTCACCTGGCGTTCAATCTAACTGAAGGTCGGTTCGCGATCTTCGATGAGTGCCGAGCGCTACTTCCCGCGAGTGGTAGGAGGATCCGTCATGCCGCTCCGCCTCCGATACCATCCCGGCCTGGCATCCCTGACCTTTCTGTTGTTTCTGACGTGCAGTTCGGGCGGTCGAGGCGGAGGGCCGGTCGCGCCGGTCGTGCAGACTGGGTCGATCCGGGTCACGACCACGACGACCGGGGAGGAGGGGAGCCTTGATAGAAATGGATTCACACTCGTAGTTGATGGGTTGGCGCCGAGGTCGATCGCCAGCAATGGCGCCATGAACTTCCTGGACTTGTCGGCGGGTAGCCACACGGTCCGGTTGGACGGGGCGGCGGAGAACTGCGAGATCGGTGGGGAGAATCCCCGCAACGCGACCGTCCTGGCAGGTGAAGCAGTCCAGGTGGCCTTCACCATCACCTGCGCCACCGTGACAGGAACCATCGTGGTCAAAACGATCACAACCGGAGGCCTCGACCCGGACGGATATACCATCTCGATCGACGGGGGGGCGTCCCAACCCATCACTGACACCGAACCAAAAACGTTCGCAGGACTGGCCACTGGAAGGCATGACCTCCTGTTGGGTGGACTGGATGCTGGCTGCACACTTAACCAACCGAATCCACACTCGTTGATCTTGATCGGCAGCGGAATGTCGACTGTCAATTTCCACGTGGCCTGTCCCATCACGTGACGGTAGGTCCGGTCGGGACCGGCGTCGAGGCATGATCCGACCTACGCTCGGGAAAAGCGGCATAAATGCGTTTTTGGATGGAGTGCGTTCGTTCTCCCTAACCCAGCGCAAAACGCGGGCCGGCGGGCGTTCAATCTTCAAGAGATCTGGAACGTGCGCTTCGATGAGGGCCGTGAGCTATTCCCCTGACGCGACTGGAAGGAAGGGTTCACCATGCTGCTCCGCTTTCGTTGTCATCCCGGCCTGGGATTCCTGACCTTCCTGTTCTTCCTGACCTGCAGTTCGGGCGGTCGAGGCGGAGGACCGGTCGCGCCGGTGACGCAGACCGGAGCGATCCAGGTTGCCACCACAACCACGGGCGAGGCAGGGAGTCTCGATGGGAACGGGTTCACGGTCGCAGTGGACGGGTCGACGCCGCGGTCGATCGGCATCAACGCCACGATGACCTTCCAGGATCAGACGGCGGGCACCCACATGGTCCGGCTGGACGGGGCGGCGGAGAACTGCGCGGTAGCAGGGGATAATCCTCGCAGTGCGACCGTTCCGGCGGGTGGTACCGTACAGGTGGCCTTCACCATCACCTGCGCCTCCGTGACGGGAACCATCGATGTCAGCACGATCACGGTCGGAGGTACCGACCCGGACGGCTATACGATCTCGGTCGACGGAGGGGCGTCCCAATCCATCGGCACGGCCGAAACGAAGACCTTCGTGGGGCTGACCGCTGGAACGCACAACGTCCTGCTGGGTGGACTGGCCGCGGGCTGCACGATCAACGGCGCGAATCCTCGCGCCCTGATCGTCATCGGGAACCGGACCTCGTCCACAATCTTCAACGTGGCATGTCCCGTGACGGGGATCAGCGGCCGGATTGCCTTCTACAGCGATCGGGACGGGGACTGGGAGATCTTCGTCATGAACGCGGACGGGTCGAGCCTTCAGCAGCTCACTGTTAACAGCGCCATCGGCGACGCCCACCCGTCATGGTCACCGGACGGCACACGGATCGCTTTCGTGGGCACCCGTCAGGATCCCATCACCGGGGTCTTTCATGAGGAGGTTCTGATCATGAACGCGGACGGGTCGAATGAGGTGGCGGTCACGAGGCACCCCCTCTACGACGCTTCGCCAGGATGGTCGAGCGGTAACCGGATCGCCTTCCAGACGAATCGGGACGATCCGAACGCGAGGCCCTTCGACGACATCTTTCCGGACGAGATCTATACGATCAACCCTGACGGGACCGACCTCCGCCGGGTCACGAACAACGCCCGGGACGACATCCATCCGGACTGGTCCCCGGACGGAGGGACAATCGTGTACTCCTCAGAGGTGTCCCCGGGCAACTATGACATTCTCACCACGGCCCCGGACGGAACCGGGATCGTCAATCTCACGAACCACCCCGCCACCGACTGGCGCCCGGCGTGGTCGCCCGACGGAACCCGCATCGCCTTCCATAGCGATCGCGATGGAAACTTCGACATCTACGTCATGAACACCAACGGTACGGGGCTTCTGCGCCTCACCACGGACCCCGGCGACGATTTCCACCCGGCGTGGTCTCCAGACAGCCGAATGATCGCCTTCCAGAGCACCCGCACCGGGGGCGACTTCGACATCTTCGTCATGAATGCGGATGGGACTGGGGTAGTTGCTATCACGGATAACCCCGCCAACGACGACGGACCTAATTGGACGCGATGACGCGACCGCCGAACCTGTTCACTTGACTGGGGGAGGAGAGCAAATGATCCGATCTACGCTCGGAACCATCGGACTGGCAGCGACCTTGGCTATCCTGTTCGCTTCCGACCTGACACGTGCCCAGAGCACCGCTCCGGATACCGACGCGATCGCACGGACGATCGTTACGACGAGTCTCGGGATCACCGAGGGGGAGAAGGTGCTGATCGTCGGGCCAGTTCGGGAGATGCAGCTTCTGGAGGACCTCACCTTCCATGTTCGGAGCCTCGGGGCCTTTCCGCTTCTCACGATCACCAGCGATCGGCTGATGGAGCGAGAATCCACCGAGGTCCCATCGCGCTACGACGAAACGACCGACGCCCTGCAGCTCGCACTCATGGACGTGATCGACGTCTGGCTGGTAGTGGCGCCCGACATGGCCCCGGATCTTCTTGCCGACGTTCCACCCGAGCGCATGGCGGCCCAGGGTGCTGCGTTCCAACCAATCAATCATCGGTCCCGCGAGAGAGGCATTCGATTCCTTGAAATCGGCAATTCGCTCTCTCCGACCGACTGGCGGGCGGAATACGCCGGAATGTCGAAAGACGCTCTGTCGGCCACGTTCTGGGAAGGAGTCCGGGTAGATTACGTGGAGCTCGAACGCACCGGGCAGGCGGTTCGGGAGCTGCTCGAGAAGGGACGGGAGGTACGCGTCACGCACCCGAACGGCACGGATCTGCGGTTTCAGATCGGAGGTCGCCCCGCCTTCGTCAACGACGGTGTGATCTCCGAAGCGGATCGCGAGCGGGGAGGCGCGGCCATTCTGGCGTGGATCCCAGCGGGAGAAGCCTACACGAGCGCGGTCCCAGGGAGCGCGGTCGGCGTCATCGTGGCCCCGCAGGCATCTTATCTCGACGATCCGTCGGCAAGCAGCGACATCCG
>DASQEN010000220.1:0-4409 GCA_035633635.1 Gemmatimonadota bacterium
CCCGGCATGCCGGGGCTCGATCAGCGCGACCGCCGGCGCGGACCCCGACCCCTCTAGAGCTCTCGCGGGGCTTGCGGTCTCTCGCCTCGCGATCGCGACCACGCCCGTGACCGGCGGCCGTGGGACGAGACGCGCGAACTCCTCCGCGGTGACGACTTCGGTGATCACAGCGGGAAGCCGTTCGACGAGGTCCGGCGCGAGTGCTTCGGACAGGCGGAGCAAGCGTTCTGGCGCGACCGCCGCCGCTTCCAGGATCTCAGCGCCGAATCGCAGCGCGTGCTTGAGCGCGTGGAATCCCTCCAGCACGGCGAGCTCCGGGTCCCGACGGGCGCGGTGGAACCGCTCGACGGTCGTCATGGTTCTTCGCCGGGCCGCCGCCCGACGAATGCGTTGCGTGATTCGACGACCAGCCGGGCGCCAGGCCGCAGAGCGCGCCACGCCTCTCTCAGCAATCGGCGATCACTCTCCGCCTCTCCGTAGACGATGGAACTGAACCAGCAGTATGTGCCGTCGACCGCAGCCTCGGCAACGGGGAGAGCGGTGACGTCGGACAATAGGAACCGCGCGCGGGTGGTGTGTTCGGACCTGGCTCGGCGGAGGAAACCGGACGATCGGTCGACACCTACTACCCACAGACCTCGCGCGGCCGGCTCCTCGGTATTGCGCCCGTGGCCGCAGCACAGGTCCAGCAGCGTCGCCCCGCCCGACACATCGAGGAGAGCGGGAATCCGATCGAGAATCTCGTCCAGACCCCAGTGTAGCGACTTCATCCGCGCACGTTAGCCGGGACAGCGCGATCCGTCATCGGTACATCCAGGGTGCCGCGCATTGCCGCGGGTCGCGGCCGGGCTAGCTTCGCCCCATGCACGACGCGCTCCTCAGGCTCTACAGGGACGTGCGGGGCGGGCGGCCGGCCGCCGTCGTCGCCGTCACCGGTGACGGCTCCCAGCGCACCTACCACCGCCTGATCGCGGACGACGGATCGACCGTGATCGGCGCCTTCGGTCCCGATCCCGACGAGAACCGCGCGTTCCTCTCGTTCTCGCGGGCATTCCGCGGCATCGGGCTGCCGGTACCGGCCATCCATGCTGTCGATGAGGCGGCCGGTGTGTGGCTCGCGGAGGACCTCGGCGAGACCACGCTCTTCGCCTCGCTCGAGGAGGCACGGGCGCGCGAAGGCAGGACGTTCCCCGCATCGGCGCTTGCCGTCTACAGACGCGTTCTCGAGATCCTGCCGCGCTTCCAAGTGGAGGGGGACGCGGTCGTGGACTACTCGGTCGCCTACCCCCGCTCCGCCTTCGACCGGCAGTCGATCCTGTGGGACCTAAACTACTTCAAGTACCACTTCCTGAAGCTCGCCAGCATCCCGTTCCACGAAGCGCGGCTGGAGCGAGACTTCGACACGCTGACGAAGTCCCTTCTCGGTGCGCCGCGGGACTTCTTCCTGTACCGCGATTTCCAGTCGCGAAACGTGATGGTGAGGGACGGAGAGCCGTGGTTCATCGACTATCAGGGCGGTCGGCGTGGCGCGCTGCAGTACGACGTGGCATCGCTTCTTTACGACGCCAAGGCCGACCTTCCCGAGGGAATCCGGGAAGAGCTCCTTTCCTGGTATCTCGACGCGCTGGAGGACCACGTCGAGATCGATCGCGACACGTTCCACCGCCACTATCGCGGCTACGTCCTTGTCCGGATCATGCAGGCGATGGGCGCGTACGGATATCGTGGCTTCTTCGAGCGCAAGCCGCGGTTCCTACAGAGCGTGCCGTACGCTGCAGCCAACATCCGGCGGCTGCTCGAGCAGGGCCTCCCGGTCGCGCTTCCCGAGCTCGGACGCTCCTTCGAGCGCATCGTGGAGGAGTGGGCCGTCCCGTCGGCGGAAGAGGAAGTTGCGGCCGGTCTCACCGTCCACATACACAGCTTCAGCTACCGGCGCGGCTACCCCGACGACGTAGGCGGTCACGGTGGCGGGTTCGTCTTCGACTGCCGTGCTCTTCCCAATCCGGGCCGCCTGGAGGAGTACCGGACGTCGACGGGTCGGACCGAGTCGGTGGCGCGGTTTCTCGAGGCCGAGCCGGGGCTAGAGCCGTTCTGGGAGAGCGTCCGCGCGCTCGTCGAGGCGCAGGTCCACGTCTTCCGCGAGCGGGGCTTTACGAGCCTGTCGATCGCGTTCGGCTGCACGGGGGGCCAGCACCGTTCCGTGTACCTCGCCGAGAAGCTGGCGCGACACGTCGAGTCGCGGTTCCCCGACGTCAGGGTGAGGCTCGTCCACCGCGAGGAGCCTTACTGGCCGTCGGCTGAGGCCGGCGAAGAGACGATAGCCGCCGCCACGTGGATGCCATGATTCTGGCGGCCGGGCGGGGAACCCGCCTCGGGCCGCTCACCAAAACCACGCCCAAACCGCTGATCGAAGTCGGCGGGAAGACGCTCCTCGAGTGGGTCGCCCGCCGGCTGGTGGGTGCCGGCGCCGACCGGCTGATCGTCAACGTCCACCATCACGCAGAGCGGATCGAGCGCCATCTCGCGGCGCTGGATCTCGGCGTGGAGATCAGGATCTCGCGCGAAGAGGAGCGGCCGCTCGAGACTGGCGGGGGCGTCCTTCATGCTTCGGTCCTGTTCAGCCGTGAGGGCCCCTTCCTGCTCCACAACGCCGACGTGATCTCGGAGATCGACCTGGGCGCGCTGATTGCCGCCCAGCGCAGGAGTGGCGCGCTGGCCACGCTGGCGGTCCACGAACGCAAAACGTCGCGCTTCCTCCTCTTCGACGAGGAAGGTCTGCTCGGCTGGGAGAACGTGGCCACGGGAAAGTCCGAAACTGCGCGCGAAGCCCGCGGTGAGGTGCAGCGTTTCGCGTTCGCGGGAATCCACGCGATCGATCCTCGGTTCCTGGACCTCGTCGAGGAGCGCGGCGTCTTCTCGATCGTCACCCCGTATCTTCGGCTGAGCGCCGCGGGGCAGAGGATCCTTCCGCTCGACGTCACCGGCGCGCGGTGGATCGAGATCGGCACCCCGGAGCGACTCGACGCGGCACGGCGGGCGATGAGTCCCGGCGGCGGCTCGGGATAGCGAACTTCATGGGGCTCTCGTGGATCGACGCGCTCGCGCTCCTCTCCGTCGGTGCGGTCGCGGGCGCGCTCAACGTGCTGGCCGGTGGCGGATCGTTCCTGTCGCTCCCGCTGCTCATCTTCCTCGGCCTTCCACCGACCGTGGCCAACGGCACGAACCGGATCGCGATACTGGTCCAGAACATTGGCGCGGTGTGGCGGTTCCGCAGCCACGGCCTCGTGGATCGCTCCTGGATCCGGCTCGCCGCGGCGCCCGCGGTGGCCGGCGCCGTACTCGGCACATGGGGCGCGATCGAGATCGGAGAGGATGCCTTCCGGCGCGTGCTGGCCGGCCTCATGGTTGCCGCCACTCTGTGGATCCTGTGGGACCCGCTCGCCAGGCGCGAGACCGGCGGTCGGGTCCCGGCCGGCGAGTCCATCGCGAGCGGCGGAGCGCGGCGCGCCGGCCTCGCCGCGGCGTTCTTCGTAGCCGGCGTCTACGGGGGGTTCGTGCAGGCCGGGATCGGCTTCCTGCTTGCCGCCGTCGCGACGTGGGCCGGCCTCGACCTCGTGCGCGGCAACGCGCTCAAGGTCCTGGTGGTCCTCCTTCTCACTCCGCTCAGCCTGGCCCTGTTCGCATGGAGCGGAAAGGTCGATTGGGTCATGGGGCTCCCGCTCGCGGCCGGGCACCTGCTGGGTGCGCTGGTCGGAGTGCGGCTGACCGTCCTCAAAGGGCACGTCTGGATCAAGCGATTCCTGACCGTCACGGTCGTCGCGTTCGCGATCAAGCTCTGGATCGCGCCGTGAGACGCCCTGCCGGCCGGATCCCGGCTGTCCTCGGGCACGGATCCCACGCCAGTGCTAATGTAGGAGATGCACTGTAGGTTGTTCGGCGCATTGGGCGTGTTGGCCCTCTCCACCTCGGCTCTTGGGCAGGAGCCGCCCGCGACGGCCGTACGCGTTAGTGACATCCTCGATGCCAACATCGCAACGCATTCGGTCACGCGCTTCGGCGGTACGGCCGGAGCCTTAATGGGTACCTTCGTCGCCCCCGGGGAGCGGCGGGCTCCTCCGGCCCACCGGTCTAGCCTTCGGACCGGACGGACGCCTGTAGTGAGCAGTAGCGGGACGCATCGCCTTAGCACGATGACACTAGAGCTATCGTGAACGACGACCCCTCGAAGACCACCGCGTTCGAGGACTACCCGCTCACTCGGGCCGAATACCTCAGCACCATGTCCCACTTCTACCGCGGCGAGATCGGCCGCGCCGATGCCTGGCGCGCCCGGCTCGACCCGACGACGAATTGGGCGGTGGTCACCACCGGCGGCATGTTGTCGATCGCGTTCGCGGGGCCCGATCACT
>DASQEN010000221.1:0-8107 GCA_035633635.1 Gemmatimonadota bacterium
CCAGGAGCACGGGCGCGCCGCCCACGAGGGAGACCACGACGTCCGCACCGAAGCCCCCGTCCGGATTGCCATCGCTGTCCCGAACCGCGACGTGGACCGCGAACGTCTCGCCGACATCGATCGGAGAAGCCGGTTCCTGGACGAAGTGGAGCGTGCGATCGGATTGCGCCCGGGCGGAGGCCGGTGTGACAACAGGCAGCGTGCCTGCGGCGAGCAAGAGTAGGAGTAGGCGAGGGTGAGGCAGTCGAGGGAGCGAAGAGGCCATCATCGAGCGTAGAAACATAACACGGCGGCTGTCCAGGGGGGGTAGGGATTTCGTATGTGTTGATTGCCGCGATCTCGGATCGGGGATACACTCCGATTTGAGGAACTGACCGTGCGGCGAATTTTCCCCATACTCAATTCGATCTCTGCCATCCAGGTCTTACTCTGTCTGTTGTCGGGCAGCGGAGTGAAAGCGCAGCCCGACCAAGGGACAAGGGACTCCGGTTGGGAGCTCAACCTCCACGCGGCCGCGTTGCGGCCGGGCCTTTTCGACGAAAGCGCCGGAGCCCTTCAGTTCGGGGGCCGGCTCTTCCGGAATTTCGGCAACGGCCTGTCGATCGGCGCGAACGCCGATTGGGCCCGGGCCAGCGACATCACGTTGAGCCCCTTTGCGGGCCTCAGCGCCTCCTTCCTCCTCTACAGCGCCGAGCTCGAGTACGGGTTCCGGGTCTCGCCGCGGACCGTCTTCTTCCTGGGGGCCGGGGTAGGGGCCGCGACGGTGGGTCTCGACGACGTGCCGATCGGAGCAGCGAAGTCCAGCACCGGCCTGCTGGTCCCGGCCGGCGGCGGGATCAAGATCCACAACCGAGCGACGGCTCCTTCCTGGGCACTGCGCTTCGACGTCCGCGACAACGTGATCCTGCTCGAGACCCTGGCCACGGACGGGGGCGTGGGGACGGAGCCGCGGCACAACGTGGAGGCGTCGCTCGGTCTCTCGTTCCTGTTCGGCGGAGGGGGAGAGAGGGTCGTCGAAACGGTCGAGGAACGGGACGCCGACAGGGACGGCGTGCCGGATCCCCGCGACTTCTGCCTCAACCGTGCGGGAGCCGTGGTCGACGCCCGAGGTTGCCCGCTTAGGCCCGAGCCGCCGCCCGAGCTGGAAGCGGCCCCGGCCGAGCCGGATGCCGATCAGGACGGCGTGCCGGATTCCCGCGATGGGTGTATGGAAACGCTGTCCGGTGTCGCGGTCGAAGCCGACGGCTGCCCGGCCGCGGAGGAAGCGCCGGTGGAGACCGATGCGGGCGACGAGGACGGGGACGGCGTGGCGGACGATCTCGATGCGTGCCACGGCACCCCGGCGGGGATCCCCATCGACGAGCGTGGGTGCCTCGCGAGACTCGAGCCGTCACCCCAGACGCCCGAGCGGACGCCCGAGCCCGTGCCGTTCCCCGAGCCCATCGATGTCCCGGAAGCCCCCAGGGCAGAGCCCGAGGACGCGGCGGCCTGCCTTGACACGTCCCGCGGCCGGCGGGTCATAGAGTTCGATGGGCGGCGATTCGAGTCCGCCGGCTTCCCCCAACCGGTCGACAGACAGTTCCTGGTCAGCGTGGGCTCGTTCGACGGGATTCCCCTTTACGTCAGCGACACCGCCCAGCCGCCCTTCGGGGACTTCTGGGTGCCTCGCTGCGGCGACGATGGCACCTACGACCTGTACGTCGAGGTTGGCGCTCTCCCGTAGAGCGGATTCAACCCTTCCCGGCGTCCCCAGCTTTCTCTAACACGATGCGCCGCCCCTGGGTTGCCCACTCGATCGCCTCGCCCCGCGGGCTCCGGGGGCTCGTTCTGCTCCTGGCCCTCGGTTGTCGGGATGGCGGCGGGCCGACCGCCGTTCTTCCGCCCGCCCCGACTTCCGGCTATACGGCGCTCGCGATAGGGATCCATCACGGCTGCGGGGTCCTCTCCGGTGGGGGGACGTTCTGCTGGGGCCGGAACGTCGCCGGAGAGCTCGGGGACGGAACGATCAGGAGCTCCCTCTCCCCGGTCCGGGTATCGGGCGGCGCGGACTTCACCGCGTTGAGCCTCGGGTCGAGCCACAGCTGCGCGCTGACGTCTGCGGGAGCGGCGCTCTGCTGGGGGGCCGCCGGGCGCGGCGCGCTGGGCGTCGGCGACACCGCGGACCGCGCGCTCCCGACACCGGTCGCGGGCGGCCTGACGTTTCGCTCGATCAGCGCTGGCGGGGGCTTCACCTGCGGGCTGGACGCGGCGGGCGCCGCCTGGTGCTGGGGGGTGAACACGCAGGGCCAGCTCGGCGACGGGACGCGGACGGACAGGGTCACGCCGGTCAGGGTTGCGGGTATCGCCGGGCTCGTCGCCATCGCGGCGGGAAGTGGTCACGCCTGCGCGGTCGACGCGACCGGCGGCGCCCGGTGCTGGGGGGCGAACACGCAGGGCCAGCTCGGCGACGGGACGACCGAGACCCGCCTGGAGCCGGTGGCAGTCCGGGGGAGAGGAGGCTTCGTCGGGATCGCCGTCGGAAGCTCCCACACCTGCGCGCTGACGGCAGACGGGTCGGTCTGGTGCTGGGGGGAGAACGCCGCCGGGCAGCTGGGCGACGGGCAGCAGGGCCCGGGACCCCACATCAGGCAGACCGAGCCGGTTCGCGCAGACGTGCCGGTGCCCCTCGTCCAGATCGGTGCAGGCGCCGGCCACACCTGCGGCCTCGGTTTGCAGGGCAGCGCCTATTGCTGGGGCTGGAACGTCGACGGCCAGATCGGGGACGGGGTGCTGGGGAATCGCGTGACGCCGGCGAAAGTGGGGACGCCGGAGCGCTTCGTGCGGATCGTTGTCGGTCTCGCGGCTGGATGCGGCATCCGCGCCGACGGGCGGGCATGGTGCTGGGGCCGCAACGAGGACGGAGAGCTCGGAGACGGCGCCGGAGTCCATCACTCGTTCCCGGCGCCGGTCAACCAGCCCTGAGGTCCGCAACAGGGCTTCAGTCCCAGTTGAGGCACCGCAGACTGCTCCCGTCCCAGGAAACTCGCCTGCGCGGGCTCGCATCCGACGGCGGCGCGTAACGGCAGCTCGTGGTCTGGACGAGCACGGTCTCGTCGATCAGAGCTTCGAACACGAGCTCATGACCCGGCTCCGCGGTCCGCTGGATCGTCATGACGCTGATCGCCTGCACCACGAAGCCCGAGGGCTCGTCGGCGAGCTTCAACGTCACGGGATCGAAGGAGATGTTTCGCAGGTCGATGAGGAATCGGTGGTCCTCGTCGTCCCCCTCCCTCCCGAACGGTCCCCCGCTGCAGGCGGCGAGGACGAGTAGGATCCACGCCCGGAGGATGACACACGTCATGGGGCCAGAATACTCGATCCTGTCACACTCCGCCGACTGGCAGGCTCCTTTCGTGCAAGGCCTTTCGGCAAGCAACCGATACCACGTGAATGGTGGGAGGAGACCGTGACGAAAATCCAAAGGATTACCGGCCTGGGGATGGCGGCGGCCTGCGTCGTATTCATGGGATGCCAGGAGACACCCCCGTTGGGGGTCGAGCTCGGGGACGGACCTCTGGAGCTCCAGGCGCACAAGAAGCTCAGCCCCGATGTGTGCTCTCCCTCCTCGGGCGGGTTCACGACCGTGTCCACGAACCCCTACTTCCCCATGGCCGTGGGGGATCAGTGGTCCTACGAGGGCGAGGAAGACGGCGAGGAGGTCAGCCTGTTGATCACCGTTCTCAACCGGACGCGGCTCATCGACGGTGTGACGACCCGCGTGATCGAGGAGCGGGAATGGGTGGACGACGTGCTGCTCGAGATCTCCTGGAACTACTTCGCGCAGGCGGAAGACGGAACGATCTGCTACTTCGGCGAGGACGTGGACATCTACGAAGATGGAGGGATCGTCCACGACGGCGCCTGGTGCGGGGACGATCCGGGCAGCGCGCCCGGGATCTTCATGCCGGCCGATCCGCAGCCAGGGCAGACGTTTCAGATGGAGCTCGCCCCGGGGATCGCGGAGGACCAGGGCAAGATCGTGGGGAGCGGGCCGGTCACCGTCGAGGCAGGGACATTCCCCGAGACGATCCGCGTCCGGGAGTCCACCCCCCTCGAACGTGGAATCGGGTTCAAGACCTGGGCCGCAGGCACCGGCCTCATCATCGACGGGCCGGTGGAGCTCTTCAGCTTCACGCACGGCGCCCCCACGCCGGGTCCTCCCACCATCACGCTACAGGTCTGCGGGAGCTGACCGCAGCTTTCGAAGCGATTTCTTGCCGGAATCCTACGGCTCGTCGATGCCGACCAGCTCGTTGCGCTCGCCGTCGGACGCCTCTTCGAGGACGAGCCCGATGCCGGGGCAGTAGAACTTGTGCTCCCCCGCGCCCGGCTCGAGGCGCGTGAACTCGTCGGACTCCAGGCAGCCGGCGAATTCCCCGAACGGGACCACGGCCGACGCGTTCAGCGAGACGACGATCGCCTCGTCCTCCGCGTGCCCGATATAGAACTCCACGTAATACCGCTGTCCGATTTGCGGGTTCGCCTGCATGATGATGCCGGGCTTGGCGCCGTCGACTCCGGCCTCCCACGAGCCCTCCGTGCTGACCACCTGGCCGTTCTCGAGCTCGCGGGAATCCTCTCCCAGGTACCAGATGCTCCCCTCGTTGTCCTGTGCGAACCAGTCGAACGTGTCCTCGATCAGCTCGCCGTCGAGGAATACCTGGTCGTGGACGACCGTGGCCGTGATCCCGAGGATCTGCTTCGTTTGTTGCGTGACGATCACGTCGTTGGTTTCAGTCTCGCTCAGGTAGTGGAAGGTGGTCCCGGGAATGAGCGGAAGGTACGGGTTGTCGATCGGGCCGCCGTCGAAGTCGGCCGCGTCGATCATCGGATCGTAGTCGGGGTCTGTGGGCGGACCCAGCGAGCTCGAGCCGTTGCAGGCGGCGATCAGGGCGAGGGCCGCGGCCGTCGCGATGGGCATGCGGAGAAAGCTCATGGATTCCTCCCGGTGAGTACGTGCAGGTCAGGCCGATCCGGCCTCGGACTCTCGTGGAAGGAACCCCCGATGCGGATGGATTGTGACGCCACGCCCGCCTCTCTCGGAGTGACGGCGAAGCCATGGTCGGGTATTCTCGGCGCATGAGCCCTGTCGCCGCGCTCGCGGTCGCCACTGTCCTGACCACCCGACTCGTCTCCGCCGACGTCACGGGCGTGGTGCGCGACGGAGCGACGGGCGAGCCGGTAAGGGGGGCGGTCGTGTCGCTCGACGATCTCGGGCGGGCCGCGGTGACCGCGGAGGACGGAACGTACTGGCTCGCGGACGTCCCGCCCGGGCCCCAGCACCTGAGCGTGCGGCTCCTCGGCTTCCAGTTCCGAAGCCTCCACGTCCTGGTTCCCGCCCAGGGGACGCTGCGCGTGGACCTGGTGCTCCACACGGAGCCGATCGAGGTCGAGGCGGTGGTCGTCCGGAGCCGGATCCCGATCCGCGGGGTCGACGAGGGAGGGCCGGACCTGGACCCCACCCACCGGCTCTCGGGCGCGGCGATCCGCAACGACCCGTTCGCCGCCGAGCCGGACGTGCTCCAGGCCCTCGTGGGAGGCTCGGTCTCCGACACGCCCGAGTCGGGAGGCGGGCTCCACGTCCGCGGGGGCGACGGGGACGAGGTCGGCTACCTGCTGGACGGCATCCCGGTCTTCAGCCCGTATCACAGCGGCGTCCGCTCCGGCGCGTGGAACCCGGACGCGGTCGCGCGGATCGAGCTGCGCAACGACCCCACGCTGGCCGCGGACGGGTTGTCGGGGGCGGTTCTGGCCACGACGATCGAGCCGGGGGAGCGGCTCGGGGTCCGCGGCGAGCTGTCGACCTGGCAGGTCGGCCTCACGGTCGACGGGCCGCTCCCCGGGAAGAGCGGCTTCGTCCTGGCCGGCCGGTCCGGCTATCCGGGACTCATCCGTCCCACGGAGGAGCCCGATCTTCTCGGCGGCGAGGATTACGACCTGATCGCCAAACTGGTGGTTCCCGCCGCCGGCGGCGATCTGCGTCTTCTCGCCTTCGACAACCACAACGTGGTTCGGACCTCGAGCCGCACCAGCGCGGTCGGCGAGCCGGGCGAGCAGAATCGCTACGGCTGGGACGGACGCTCGTTCGGGCTGACGTGGGATGCCCCGCGGCGGGAAGGCCCGCGCCCGTCGGTCCGCGCCTGGAGAGCCGACCTGGACACGTCCTTCCTCTGGCACGGGGAGGAGTCGGAGCCGACCCGGGTCGGGAGCGACCGGGTGCAGTACGGCCTCCAGGCCTCGGTCGGGTGGGACGAGCCGTGGGGAACCGCCGAGGTCGGGGTGCGGACGACCCACGACTGGGCCACCTACGAGCTCTCGACCCCGTCGGGCGATCCGACCGACCTCGAGATCGAGGGGCGGGGGAGCGATTTCGCGGTTTTCGCCCGACTCGCCCGTCGACTGGGCGAGCGGGTCGAGCTCGGATCGGGTCTCACCGCCGCGGGAGGAGCCAACGGGGGGCGTCTCCTGCCGCGGGTGGGCGTCGAGGTCCGCCTGGGGGAGTCGGCGGCGCTGTACGCGGAGTACGCGCGCTCGACCCAGGCCCTCCAGTCGCTCCGGAACGCCGAGTCGGTCGTGGGCCGGATCTTCCCGGCCGAGCTCTACGCGGGAGGCGAGGGGAGCGGGCTACCGATGGCGCGGGCCCATCTGGGGGCGCTGGGGCTCGTGGCCGTCCCCTGGCCGGGAGTCAGGCTCGACGTCGAAGCCTATGGCCGGTCGCTGGACGGCCTCGCGCTCCTCGATCCTGAGGACGGGAGGCCCTTCTCGGGGGACGAAGGGCGCGAAGGCTCGGGTTCGGTGGTCGGCGGAGCCGTCGGCGCATCGGTGAGCGCCGCCCGCTACGCGGTGACCGCGTCGTTCGGAGTGGAGCGGGTCGAGCTGAGGGTCGGGGACACGGAGTGGGTGCCCGGATACGCCGCGGGCAGGACCGCGAGGGTCGGGGCGATCGCGTTCCCGACGCCGAGCCTCTCGATCCGCCTCGGGTGGACGGGACAGTTCGGAAGGCGGGGGACCGATACGGTGGGCTTCCTGGAGTGGGAGTCGTGCAACCTGCTCGACAAGGGGTGCGAGTTCGTCGGCAGTCCTGAGGAGCTGGGAGAGCTGGGCGGCCGGGATCTGCCCCCCTACCACCGGCTCGACATGTCGATCCGCAAGCACTGGCACTTCCCGCTGGGGAAGCGCGACGCACAAATAGAGGCGTACGTGACGGGCAGCAACCTGCTCGGTCGATCGAACGTGCTCGGATTCGTGGTCGATCCCTCGACCGGGGACGCGGTCCCCATCGACCTGCGACCCCGGGCCCCGCTGACGCTCGGGCTGGGGTGGAGATTCTAGGCCGGAACCCCGCCTGCGTGTCACAGATCGCGCCCTTCGCCGGCTCCTGCTTCGAATGCCGCAGACAACGGCGAGAGAATCGGCTCTGAAGCGGATGACCCGGACGTTCCCGGACCTCCTGCAGGAGGTGCACGATGCCCATTACGCCTCCCTGTTTCGATATTTCGATCGACTGTCGGGGGACCCGGATCTCGCCGCGGACATCGTGCAGGAGGCGTTCGTGCGGCTCTATCGGCGAGGCTCATTGCCCGACATGCCGGATCGCTGGCTGGTGACGGTGGCGCTGAACCTGTTCCGCAACGAGCGGTCGACGGCCCGCCGCCGAAAGGTGCTGATGCTGGAGCGGGAAGGCGATCTCGCGCCGGCCCACTACCCCTCGCCAGCCGACCGGGTCGACGCCCTCGAGCGGCGAAGCAGGATTCGCGCGGCGCTCGATCGGCTCCCCGGACGCGAGCGCGAGCTCCTGCTCCTCAGGGCCGAGGGGTACAGCTATCGCGACCTGGCGGAGATCCTCGATCTGAACGAGGCGAGCGTGGGAACGCTCCTCGCGCGCGCGAAGCGGGTTTTCCAGGCGACTTGGGAAGGGGAGTAGCATGCATCTAGACACCGAGACCCTGGAGCGCGCCCTCCACGGCGAGCTCGATCCCGCGGCGCGGGCGACTGTCGCGGATCACCTGGCATCGTGCGCGGCCTGCGCGGATCGGCTGGCGGAGGCGGGGCCTGAGGAGCGCGGCCT
>DASQEN010000222.1:0-2673 GCA_035633635.1 Gemmatimonadota bacterium
ATAGGCGGAAACCTTGGGGGTTCCACTTGAAGTTGCTGGCCATGAGTGCCTCCTAGGGGCCGGTTGCTTCCACGATAGGCGGCGGGTGTGACGGATCCGTGGATCTCTACCGGGACGTGGCCCGCTGGCCGTTTCTTTGCCTAGATAGTATTCTTTGTCTCGCGAGACAAAGAGGCTAATTATGGAAAACCAATTACTGGAACGCTTCCTTCGCCACCCTCCCTCCTTGGAGGGAGGGATAAGCCTCCGTGTCCGAAGAGAAGGGTCTCATCACCTTCGCCTCTACCTCCAGCATGAGGCCGCCAGGGCCGAGCTCGTTGCTGCAGGACTGTCCAGGCCCTACCCGTCGGGTCTTCGCCGCGTGCTCGCAGCGGACCCTGACATCGACGCCGTGATCGTCGAACACATCCCGGCCGGTCTCGACGAAGCCGCGGAAGAGGCGGGTATCTCCTACCTGGACCTTCAGGGCCGGGGCCGCATCGCCCACCCCGGGATCGTCTATGTCTCCAAACCGGATAGATCAGAGGTCCGGGTATCGCACAAAGCGGCCGCTCCGTTTGCCCCCAAGGCGAGCCGGGTGGGTCGAGCACTCCTTTCCCACCCGGATCGGCGTTGGCGTCTCTCCGAGCTCGCTGGGGAGGTGGATATGGCCCCAGGGAATGCCCACCGGGTCTTGGCGGCACTTGTCGAAGCCGGTTACGTCGAGAGGGACCTCGATGATTACGTCCTCGTCGACGCCGGCTCGTTGCTGGAAGCGTGGGGGGAGGCTAACCGGCGGCCGAAAGGCTATCTCGCCCTGCCGGTCGTCGAGGACCTGGAGGGCGATGTGCGGCGATTCTTGAATCTCTTAGGAGACCGCAGAGATGCGGTGGTGTCGGGGGAGCTTGCCGCCGAGGCCCTCATCTCCTACCTCCCGGCCGAGCGAGCCGTGATCCACCTAATCAGTGCGGAAGCCTGGGCCGAGGTCGAGAACTGGAAGGATTCGCGCTCGATCTACCTGGGCGAGAGGGACCAGATATTCGTGGACCGAGCTGATCCCGGCGTTGCTCATTTCGGAGAAGAGCGCGACGGATTGCCGCTCGTTTCACCGGTCCAGTTGTACGTGGACCTGAATGCAGATCGAGGTCGCGGCAGGGACGCGGCGGAGCAGGTACGACGCGCATTGTTGAGATTCTGATGGATCGGATCCTCGTCGGCACGACCACCAAGGCAGACCGGCTCCTGGTGGCGGGACTTGTCGATCTTCAACCGGTGTTCAACGCGCTGCAGGGATCCGTCCTGATCGTGGGGGGACTGATGACCAGGCTCTGGCTCCACGCACAGCCGATCGGTCTCCCCGCACGCGCAACCGCCGATGTCGATCTGGGTATCGATCGAAAGCGGTTGCAGCTAGCGGCGACGAGCAAAGTCATACGACCTTTGCTCGAGAAGCATGGCTTCGATGCCGGAGGAGGACAGCCCGGCGAACCGTTTCGTTTCTCAAAGGAGTTCACCGGTGGCCAGAAGCTGCTGGTCGACCTCTTGATTGCATCCGGCGCGTCGCGGAGCGAACCACCTCTGTTGGAAAAGGATCTCACGAGTCTCGCTGCGCCCGGGCTCGCCTATGCGTTCTTACGGGGCGTTTACGTCATGCCGGTGGACTTCTTCGACGATGGCGAGATAAGCGGCTTCGATCTCCCGCTACCGCACCTCGATGCTGCATTCGTCATGAAGGCCGAGCTGACTCGAAGCGGGATGCGCTCTCGAGCGGACCGACGCCGAACGGACACGGTGGACGCGATGAGCCTTGCCGCATCATGCCTGGACCGACCCGACAGATCGTCGCGGCCCCCATCTGCACGCTATGGGCATAGCCGATGCGGGCTATCAAGAAGTTGGAACCGCGAACCCGACGCGTCTCCACAGCCACCCTGAGCGCTCCGAGGGGGCCCCTGACGTCACCGAGGGCCTGACCAGTTACACCCCCCCCGCATCGAGCCCGTCCACTACCCTGAGCGCGCCACCGCCCCGGAGGACCCGATCAGCGGGGTCCTGCTGGACATGTCTCAGCTCACAGGGGCAGGCGGAAACCCTCCTTGTGCGCGGCTGCTGCTAGGCGTTCGTCGAGGGTCACGACCTCGAGGGTGGTCGGCGCGCCTTCGGCGACAATCGCCGCCGCCGCGAGCTGCAGCGCGTCGGCGGCGCGCAGGGGATGCACCCGGAGCATCCGGCGCGCCGTGGCTCGCACCGGCTCCACGGGAGCGACCTCCTGCCATGCGGCCGTCAACGCATCCAGCCGTTTCAACGATTCCGTGAACTCCAGAGCGGTCAACTCGCCCTCACGCTCGCGCCGCGCCAGTGCCGACACGCACTCCGTGGGGGTTGCCCACCACACCACGATCGACGGATCCGAGCCGAGAAGCTCTAGTGCTGCTCGTGACGGATCCTCTTCGACCAGGAGCGGAACGATGCCCGAACTGGCCCAGAACCTCATCTGCCTTCGGCACGTTCGTTCAGCAGGGCCTCCAGCACACTCGCACCCGAGCCCGTCTTGACCGGTGGTTCGGACAGGATCACTGCGAGGGAACCACCCCGCGGCGGGACCAGCACGCCGGCCCGCTCGAGCCGGTCGGCGCGTCCCTCCGGATCGGGGTAGTTGCGGGCGATGGCCCCGATGCGGGCGACCGGACGTCC
>DASQEN010000223.1:0-8387 GCA_035633635.1 Gemmatimonadota bacterium
GGGCTCACGATCGGCGACTTCGTCCTCGTCAACACCTACCTGATCCAGCTCTACCAGCCGCTCAACTTCCTGGGTTTCGTCTACCGCCAGATCAAACAATCGCTGGTCGACATGGAGAGCATGTTCTCACTCCTCGGCCAGGACGTCGAGGTGCAGGATGCCGAGGGCGCCCTTCCGCTCGCGGTGCCGCGCGGCGAGGTGCGGTTCCAGGACGTCGTCTTCGGCTACGATCCGGAGCGGACGATCCTCCAGGGGATCTCGTTCGTCGTGCCCGCCGGAAAACGCGTGGCGATCGTGGGCCCGAGCGGCGCGGGGAAGTCGACGATCTCGCGGCTCCTGTTCCGCTACTACGATGTGGGATCGGGTGCGGTCGAGGTCGACGGGGTCGACGTGCGCGAAGTCACCCAGGCGAGCCTTCGCGCCGCGATCGGGATCGTGCCGCAGGACACGGTCCTGTTCAACGACACGATCTACCACAACATCGCCTACGGGCGGCCGAGCGCCTCTCCCGCCGAGGTCGAGCGCGCGGCCCGGCTGGCGCGGATCCACGACTTCGTCGCCAGCTTGCCGGACGGGTACGAGACGCGGGTCGGCGAGCGCGGCCTCAAGCTCTCGGGCGGCGAGAAGCAACGGGTCGCGATCGCCCGCACGATCCTCAAGGACCCGCCGATCCTGGTCCTCGACGAGGCCACTTCCGCCCTCGACACGCGGACGGAGAAGGAGATCCAGGCGAGCCTCGACGAGGTCGCGCGCGGGCGGACGACGCTGGTCATCGCCCACCGCCTTTCGACCGTGGTCGACGCGGAGGAGATCGTCGTTCTGGACGGCGGCGGGATCGTCGAGCGCGGGCGCCACGCCGATCTGCTCGCGCGGGAGGGCATCTACGCGGACATGTGGCGCAGGCAGCAGGAGGCCGACGCGGAAGCCCAAGTGGGTCAGATGGACGCCCACGCCGAAGCCGCCGACGCGGAAGCCGCGCGGACCGAGGTCTAGTGGGCCGGCTTTCCGCGCCGGCGGCGCGCTTCCTTCCGTTCTGGGGCGTCCGCTGGGTCGAGCGGCGGAGAGCGCGGCACCGGGGCGGCGCCCAACCGATCTCCACCGACGCGCTCCGGGTCCTGGCCCCGTTCTTTCCGGCGGAGACGCTCGAGGTCGCGCGCGTGGCGGTCGTTCCGCATCTCTCTCTGTCGCGGGTCCTGGCGCTCGGCCGGCGGCTGGGGCTTTCTGCCATCGACGGCGAACGGATCCTCGGGATCACGTACCTCGACACGATCGTCGTGCCGGGTAGGGGCGCCGAGCCGGTCCCGCTCCCGACGCTCTTCCATGAGCTCGTCCACGTCGAGCAGGCGCGTCAGCTGGGGCTGCGCGCGTTCGTCGAGCGCTACGTGGGCGGGTGGCTCGCGGGCGGGCGGAAATACGCCGCGATCCCGCTCGAACGGGACGCCTACGCGCTCGAGCGGCGGTTCCGGGCCGCGCCCGAGAAGCCGTTCGACGTCGGCGCCGAGGTCGCCAGGCAGCTGGGGGAATCAGGAGGGTAAGGCCGGGCTTCTCCACATCGCTTGTCCGGCCCGCGGGGGGTCCGTATCTTTTCTGGACTGTGACCGACCCTTCGACCGACGCCTCGTCCGCCGCCACCGCCTTCGCCCGCCGTACGACCGACGACATCGTGATCGGGATCGTCGGATCGGGCGGCGACGGGGTGATTTCGAGCGGCGAGTTGCTGGTATCCGCCGCAGCGGCCGAGGGACTCTACGCCACGATCCTCAAGTCGTTCGGGCCCCAGATCCGTGGCGGGGAGTCGTCGTGCCGGGTCCGGATCAGCCGCGACGAGGCGCTGTCCTACGGTGACCGGCTCGACGTCCTGGTGGCGTTCAACTGGGCCGATTTCGCCCGCTTCCGCGATGAGCTCGCGCTCGCCCCCGGCATCGTCGTGATCTACGACTCGAAGGACGGCACGCCTCCGGAGGAGATCCCGGTGGATCCGGCGCTCGAGCCCATAGTCCTCCAGATCCCGTTTCACGAACTGGCCACCGAGGCCACCGGGACCTCCCTCTCGAAGAACATCCTGCTGCTCGGCGTGCTGGGAGAGCTCTTCGATCTTCCGACCGATGGCATCGCCGCCGCGGTCGACCGCAAGTTCCGCCGCAAGAGCGACGAGGTGCGGGAGGCGAACCGGAAGGCGCTCGACGCAGGCCGCGCGTACGTGCTCGGCGAGCTCGCCGAGACGATAGTCCCGCTCTCGTTCGTCCACGAGAAGGGCGAGCCCAAGCTTCTCATGACCGGCAACGAGGCGCTCGCCTTCGGCGCGCTCAAGGCGGGATGCCGCCTCTACGCCGGCTACCCCATCACGCCGTCCTCCGACGTTATGGAGTGGCTGGCCAACGAGCTGCCGAGGTTCGGCGGCACCATGATGCAGACCGAGGACGAGATCGCCGCCATCGGGATGTGCGTCGGCGCGTCGTTCGGAGGTACCAAAGCGATGACCTCGACGGCCGGGCCCGGGCTCTCGCTGATGACCGAGTTCCTGGGGCTCGCGTCGATCGCGGAGATCCCGCTGGTCATCGCCGACATCCAGCGCGTCGGCCCGTCTACAGGCATTCCGACCAAGACCGAGCAGTGCGACTTCGCGCACGCCGCGCACGCCGGGCCCGGCGATACGCCCCGAGTCGTCGTCGCGCCCTACGACGTGGCCGACTGCTTCCACATGGCGGTCGAGGCGTTCAACATCGCCGAGGAGTATCAGACCCCGGTGCTGATCCTATCCGACCAGTACCTGGGGCAGCGCAAGGAGTCGGTCGAGCCGTTCGATATCCACGGCTGGCCAGTCATCGACCGGCTCACCTACGGCGGCAATGGCGACGAGCCGTACCGCAGGTATCGTCTGGGGAACGGTGACGTGTCGCCGATGGCGATTCCCGGCCAGGCCGGGGGCGAGCACACGATCAGCGGTCTCGAGCACGGCGAGACCGGTGACCCCACCTCGAGCGCCGCCGTGCATGCCCGCATGAACGCGCACCGCCACGCGAAGCTCGAGCGGCTCGCCCGCGAGCGTGGACCGGGGCTCGTGCGGACGTTCGGGGCCGAGAATCCCGAGCTGGGAATCGTCTGCTGGGGCTCGACCAGCGCGCAGGCGCGCGAGGCGGCTAGGAAACTCAACCGCGAGGGGCTGAAGGTGGGGGTCTGCGTCCCACAGCTCCTCTGCCCGCTGCCGGTTGCGCCGCTCCGCGCGTTCCTCGACTCGGTCGACCGCGCGCTATGGGTCGAGCTCAACCACCAGGGCCAGTTCTACCACTGGGCGAAGGCCCGGCTCGACGTCGACCCCGCCCACGGTCATCTGTACGCACGCAGCGGCGGCATGCCGTTCAGCGTGCAGGAGATCGTCGACCAGGTCCTCGCGCTGAGGGAGGCGTAAGCGTGGCGACCGCGTTGGCCGGGATCCCCCGCACCGAGACCAAGCTCTCGGCCAAGGAGTTCAAGACCGACCTCAAGCCGATCTGGTGTCCGGGATGCGGCGACTTCGGCGTGCTGGCCGCGCTCACCAAGGCGCTCTCGGAGGTCCAGGTCGCACCCGAGAACGTGGCCGTGATGACCGGCATCGGCTGCGCGGGCCGGCTCCCGGGATACGTAAACGGCTACGGCTTCAACGCGCTTCACGGCCGGGTGCTGCCGCTGGCGACGGGCCTCAAGCTGACGCGTCCCGACCTGCTCGTGTTCGCCGCCGGCGGCGACGGAGACGGGCTCGCGATCGGGGGCGGCCACTTTCCGCACGCCGCGCGGCGCAACCCGGACGTCACGTACCTGATGTTCGACAACCAGGTGTACGGGCTCACCAAGGGCCAGTTCTCGCCGACCACCCCGATGGGCGACGTGACGACGACCACGCGCTTCGGGTCGATCGAGTCGCCGATGAACCCCGCCACGCTGGCGATGGCCTACGGGGTTTCGTTCGTGGCGCGCGCGTTCAGCGGCAACGTCCCCCATCACGCGGAGATGATCCTCGCGGCCTTCCGCCATCCGGGCTTCGCGTTCATCCAGTCGATCCCGCCCTGCGTGACCTTCCGCGGCAACGAGCAGTTCAAGACGATCCGCGAAAAAGCGAGGTGGCTGGGCGAAGGCGGCGACGACCACGATCCGTCCGACTGGCAGTCTGCCTGGGAGATCGCCAGCCAGGCCGACATCTACGACATGTCGTTCGGCGTCATCTGGCGCCAGGAGCGGCCCACGTACGAGGAGCGGCTGGGATTCCTGCGCGAGAAGGCTTCCAAGCGCGGCCCGGCGGAGCTGGATTCCGTCCTCGATCAGTTCCGCCCCTAGCTCGGGCGATTTCGCTATATTGTCGAGCCGGGTTCCCACCTTCCCCAACCGCATTGGAGGCGACCATGGAGCACAGCGCGGGCGCGACGCAGTCGAGCGGCATGGACCCCAGGCTGGCGGGCCTGCTCGCCTACCTGGTCCCGCCGATCACCGGCATCATCTTCTTCCTGATCGAGAAGTCGAACCGGGTGGTCCGCTGGCACGCTGCGCAGTCGATCGTGTTCGGCATCGCATGGATCGTGCTGTGGATCCTGTTCACGGTCGCCACGATGGTGCTCGGCGCCGCGATCCCCATCATCGGGACGATCATCGGCTTCCTGGTGTGGATCGTGCTTGCCCTCGGCGGGCTCGTGCTCTGGGTGGTGTGCCTGATCAAGGGCTACTCGGGTCAGATGTGGCGCATGCCCCTCGTGGCGCCGTACGCCGACCGCCTGATGGGATCCGGCGGCCCGGCCACGACCTGATCCCGGAACCGGGCGGGGCGTGCTCGCCATCCCTCCGGCCCGATTCGAAATCCTCGTCGCGCGCGCGCTCGACCGGCTCCCGGCGGAGTTCCATGCCCACATGGAGAACGTGAGCGTGGTCATCGCCGAGGCGCCGGACCTGGAGCTGCTCGCGGAATTGGGAATGGATCCCGACGACCCCGAGGACACGCTCTTCGGCCTCTACGAGGGCGTTCCGCTCACCGAGCGCGGCTTCGACGACGTCCTCTTGCCCGATTCGATCACGATCTTCCGCCGGCCACTGCTGGATTGGGCGGAGACCGAGCAGGAGATCGTGGACGAGGTGCGGATCACCGTGCTCCACGAGATCGGCCACTTCTTCGGCATGGACGAGGATCGGCTGGACGAGCTGGGCTACGGATGAGACGACGTTACGGAGCGCCGGCCGCACCTTCGGCACGCTCCGCCGGCGTGGGTCGGTTTGTGATCAGCGAAAAGCGGGAGTCGCTCGCCAGAACGGCGACCGACTGCCCGAGCGCGGTCTCGATGTCGCGGACCTCCGTGCGTCGGACGACCGCCAGCCGCCTCACGGGTTCCTCCATCATGCGGAAGAAACTGCTGTCGGCCGTGAACGTGTAGTCCTGCCACCGATCGTCCTCCTCGAAGCTCGTCACCCTTCCCTCCTCTGATATCGTGATCACGCGGCCGTCCAGGTAGAACGGGATGGCCCTCAGCCAGACGTGGTAGTTGACGATCGGCTCGTCGGCCAGGCGATGCGCTTCGATCTGACGGACCAGCGGGCGGGAGATCTTCGACCACGTCTCGACGTGCGGCTGCCCGAGCGCGACCACGAGCCCGAGATAGAGTCCGAGGAGGGGAAGGAGGCAGGCCGTGAATGCGAGATCGAGCCGATCGCCCCGCGTCGCGCGCCATCCGGCAACGCCTCCCAGCAGGAACGAGGGTCCGAAGAGCCAGCCGAGCGAAATCAGTTCCGCGGGCACGTCCTCGACGACGAACGAAGCGATCGTGAGCGCAGCGCCGAACGAGCCGACCGCGACCGCCAGCGCGCCCGGCAGGGTCCTCCGGGCGGGCGCGAGGCCGGCGATCGCCCGGTCCCACCACCAGCCTGCGGCCAGCGCGATCGCGGGCATCGCGGGGAGCATGTAGTTGGCGCGCTTGGTGGGGAGGAGCGAGAACGCGACCAGCGGGACCGCCACCCAGACCGCCAGGAGGCGCCCACCCGCGTGGTCGCGCTCCCTCGCCAGGCGCCAGAGCCCGGCGAGTCCCGGAATGATCCACACCCACGCCGCCCAGCCGAGCGTCACGAGGTAGGTCCACCACGGCTCGTGCTCGCCTCGGTAGGGCGCGACGATCCTTCCCTCGACCTGCCGGCCCAGCCAGTACTCCATCAAGCCCGGCCGGAGCGAAGCTTCGACCACGTACCACGGCAGCGCGAGGAGCGCGAACGCCGCGAGGCCGAGCGGATCGGCGAGGCGCGCCGCCCGACCCCAGGAGCGGGTCCAGGCTGCCCAGGCAAGAAGCGGCAGGGCGGTCCACAGGAAGACGACCGGCCCCTTGGTCAGGAACCCCGCCCCCAACGCGGCCCAGGCCGCAACCCGCCAGGCGCGGGACCCTCCCGGACGCGTGCCCCGCCGGCCGGCGTCGGCGGCGATCACGATCCACAAGGTCAGGTACAGATCCGTCGTCAGGCTCCGAGAGAGCGCGAACCACAGCGGAGACGAGAGCAGGATCAGGAACGCGTAGAGGGCCGCGCGAGGGCACATCGTATCGGCTGCCGCCCGGTAGACGACCGCCAGGGCGGCCAGCGACGCGAGCGCGAGCGGGAGCCGAGCCGCGAGCTCGTCGATCCCCAGGAGCGCCATGCTCGCCGCCGAGGCCCAGTACGCGAGCGGGGGCTTGTCGAAATGCGCGATCCCGTTGAGCCGGGGTGTGATCCAGTCGCCGCTCCGGACCATACGGGTGGCGATCTCCGCGTACCGGGCCTCGGTGGATTCCCAGAGCCCGTACGCGCCCAGGTGCCACAGGAGGAGCGCTGCCGCGAACACCAGGAGAGGCACGAGCGGCCGCCGCGCGAGTGCGTCGGGCAGCCAGTTTCTCACTGCGCGCGCTCCTCCTCCTCGCGGCGCAGAAGGATCAGGTTCCGAAGGTAGACGAACAGGCCCACGCTCTGACCCAGGATGAAGACCGGGTCCCGGCGCCAGATCGCGTACGTGAGCACGATCATCCCTCCCGCGATCGACAGATACCAGAATGCGCGCGGGACCAGGCTCCGGCCCGCCCGCTCGCTTGCCATCCACTGCACGAGAAAGCGCGAGAAGAAGCACGCCTGCCCGAGGAAGCCGACGACCAGCCATGCCTCGGCCGGCACGTCAGCCCCCGTCCCCGTCGCGCAGATCGTAGCGGACCCGTCTCCGGACGAGCCGCCGTACGACATAGAGGTCGGCGAGGCCGCGCCAGAGCCGGTTGTGGATGCCGTACTTCGATCGTCCCGCCTGCCGCGGGCGGTGCCCGACCGGACGCTCGACAACGCTGTAGCCGGCCAGACGGAACAGGGTGGGAAGGAAGCGGTGCATGCCCTCGAAGCGCACGGCCTCGAGGAGCGCCCGACGGGGGAACACGCGGACCGAGCAGCCGACATCGAATACGCGGTCACCGCTGATCCGGTTGCGGACGGTGTTGGCCACCCGCGAAGAGGCGCGCCGCGCCCAGCCGTCGGCTCGACGCGTGCGATAGCCGGTGACCACGTCCGCCACTCCCTCCCTCGCCTCCTGCCAAAGGGCTACGAGATCCCGCGGGTCGTTCTGGCCGTCTGCGTCGAGGGTCCCGATCCATTCCCCGCACGCCGCCTCGGCCCCGGCCACGAGCGCGGTCGACTGTCCGTAGCCCCGGGCCAACGTGACCACCCGGGCGCGGGGCTCCTCGCGCGCCAGCTCGCGGAGGATGGCCGGCCCAGAGTCGGTCGAGCCGTCGTCCACGTATACGACCTCCCACGACGCGCCGATCCCCCCGAGCGCGGAGGAGATCTCGGCGTGGAGGGAGCGCAGGTTCGGGCCCTCGTCCCGGAGCGGGACGACGACCGAGAGGACGACCGGTTCCACCGTTCGCACCTTTACGCCCACGATATCTCTCGATTGCCCGGAAAAGGTCAGATGATTACACTACACATAATGCGGGCATAGGTCAGCCCGTCCCGTCAGGTCCTCAAAAGGAGCCTTGCAGATGCCCAAGAACGAGAGCCTGGAGCCGGTCTTTCTGCGCATCGGCGCGGCGGCGCGCCTGCTCGGCGTCTCGATCAGCACCCTTCGCCGGCTCGAGAAGAACGGTCGCCTCGGAGAGTACGGCGTCAGGGTCTACTATACGCCGACGCGCCGTCGCCGCTACAAGAAGACCGAGATCCTCGAGGCCCTGGAGCGGTCGGCGCAAGGCTGACCGGGCCGTGTCGCGCTCGAACCCCGGACCGCGGGCGGGTAGCCGCCGCTGGGCGCTAGCAGCGTTTGGGGCGCTCGTCGCAGCCGGCTGTGGAGACGCGCCGGCCGAACGATCCGGCTCGGGGACGGTGGCGCCGGTCGAGGAGCGCGAGAAGCATGCGTTCGCCTCCGTCGAGGAGATGGA
>DASQEN010000224.1:0-1743 GCA_035633635.1 Gemmatimonadota bacterium
ATGCGCTGAAGACCTCCCAGCGTGTCGGCGTGACGGGTCAGGAAGGCCCAGTAGAGGGACGTGATCGGGCAGGTCGCGCGGGGATCGAACGCGCACCCTTTGCAGTAGTCGCTCATGCGGTCGATGTAGCTTGCCCCCGACACGTAGGGCTTGGTCGTGAACAGATCGCCCAGCGCGAAGGTGGCCATGCCGAGGACGTTCGGTTCCACGACCCAATCGTAAGCATCGAGGTAGGCCGACCAGAACCAGTCGGTGAGTTCGCGCGGCGACACGTCGAGCAGGGTGGCGAGGTTGCCGAGCACCATGAGCCGCGAGATGTGGTGGCTATACCCCTCCTCCCAGACCGAGCGTACCACCTCGTCGAGACAACGGAGCCCGGATTCGCGTCCCCACCAGGCGGCGGGCAAGGGCCCGCACGCGCCGAGGTGGGAGGGCAAGGTTCCGCCGTCGGCAGCTGGCGCGGCGGTGCCTTCATCCTCGTTCCGCCAGACTCCGCCAAAGGCTCTCCCCCATCCCCCGTCGCCCGGGGTCGTGGAGACGGCCGGCCGGGAGCCGCCGGGCAGCGTTCGGAATCCATCCGTCGCGTCGTGCACGTGGTGCATGAACTCCCGCCAGCCCAGGATTTGGCGGATGAAGCCCTCCTGGCTGGGGAGCGGCAGTTGCGCCCGCGCTGCGTCATGAACGACCTCTCGCGGCACGAGCCGGTGCAGGTTGAGCAGGGGCGAGATGCGCGTATGGAAGAGTCCCCGCGAGCGGAGGGACATGGCGTCCTCGAACGGGCCGAAGTGTGGCAGGCACTCGCGAAGGGCCCAGGACCACAGGATCCTCGCGTCGGCGGCGGTGGTGGGGAGCAACGCGCCGTCGAGCCCGCCCGGATGGCGCGAGAACCGTGTCTCCACCAACTCGAGGACCTCCGTCTTCACCGGATCGTCCTCGAAGCGGGGCGCGTCCGGGGCGGGAGGCCTACCCTTCCATCGCTTGCGGTTCTCGACATCGAAGCTGAACTTCCCTCCGATCGGCTTGCCTTCCCGGGTCATCAGCATGCCGCTCTCGCGCCGTGCCAGTCGATAGAAGGCGTCCATGCGCCACGGAGGTCCCTTGGGCGCGCTGCGGGCAAAGAGCTCCCCGGTCGTGAGCCATCCCTCGTGCGGCACGATCTCCACAATGCCGGCGCGGACGAGGGGGGAGAGCTCTTCGCGCAGCTCGCGTTCGGCCGGCCGCATGACCCGGATGGGCCCCACCTCCCTCGCGAGCGACTCCAGCGCGTCGCCGGATTCTGCACGCGCCACGACATGGCGCACAGCGACTCCCCGTTCCGCCTGTTCGAGCGCGAACCGACGCTGGTTGGCGAGGACGAGCGCGAGCTTCAGCTTGTGGTAGGGCCGGCGCGCTGCCATCTCCGGGCTCTCGATCAGATGATCCCCAGACGGCGCGGGTCTTCCCGCGCGAGGGGGCCGATGCGGTCGCTGAGCTGATCGTACGGGACATACAGCCAGCGGCGGCCCGACGGATCCGGATTCCTCTCGGCAAGGGCGGCGGTGAAACGGCTCAGGGGCGGCCTCCGATTCTCGAACATGACGGAGCACCGGCGCCGAGCGCGAACCCCGGGCAACCGGCATGGTGAGCATTCACGCAGGCCCATCATACTTACCTCGTTTCCCCGCCACATCGCACCTCCTCGGTCGAGCGCCACGTGGTCCCCTGGCCCGGTCTCGCGTCTGATGCGTCCCGGGCGGTGACCGA
>DASQEN010000225.1:0-20357 GCA_035633635.1 Gemmatimonadota bacterium
AGGACCAGGTACGAGCCCACGTGTTGCTCGGCGTGGGTGCGATCGGCGATCCGGTCTAGGGTCAGGAGCCAGCGCCCCTGATGGAGACGCGAACTCTCGACCGTCACCGGAAAGCTCCGCTCTCCATCCGGGGTCGGGCTAAGGTAGAGCGTACGTCCGGGCTCGAACCGCTTGGCGTCTTCGGTGAGCGCGAACACCGCCACCTCTCCGCGCATGCCGTGCGGCTTGACGATGCGGCCGACCGCCAGGTGCTCCGGCCCGGTCACGCGATCCTACTCCTCCCCGGTGTTCTCCGCCGCGCTCTCGACGATCGGTTCCCCCGCGTTCTCCGCGGGCTCTTCGGCCACCTGCGTGGGCCCTTCGGCCACTTGAGCGGGCTCTTCGGCCGGCGCCTCGGCGGCCGCGATCGCTGGAGGCCTGGTCTCCGCGACCGCGCGCGGCGCGGGCGCCTCCGGCGGCGCGCCCGTCTTGAACTCCTGCCAGATCCCCGCCTGGGACAGGAGCGACCGGGCGCTGTCGGTCGGCAGTGCGCCCTCCTCCAGCCACTTCAGCGTCTTCTCGCGATCGATGTTGATCGCAACTGGCTCGCTGCGCGGGTTGTAGGTCCCGATCGTGTCGAGGAACCGGCCGTCGCGAGGGCTCCGCGAATCGGCCACCACTACCCGGTAGAACGGCTGCTTCTTGGCGCCCATGCGGCGCAGTCGAATGCGTACGCTCACGTCTGTTTACCTCCTGAGGAGCTTGGGTCCGAACGTTCCCTTGAGCTGCTTCATCATCTTGTTCATCTCGCCGAACTGCTTGAGGAGCTGGTTGACCTCCTGCACGGTCGTGCCGCTGCCGCGCGCGATCCGCTTGCGCCGGCTGCCGTTCAGGACCTTCGGGTTCCGGCGCTCAGAGGGCGTCATCGACAGCACGATCGCCTCACTCTTCTTCATGCGGTCGGGATCGACCTTCGCGCCCTTGAGCTGCTTCCCGACGCCGGGGATCATGCCGAGGATCCCCTCGAGAGGTCCCATCCGCTTGAGCTGGTTCATCGCGGTGAGAAAGTCGTCGAGGTCGAACCTGCCGCGGCGGCCGACTTTGTCCTCGAGCTTCGCGGCCTCGTCCTGGTCGATCGCCTCTTGCGCGCGCTCGACCAGCGACACCACGTCGCCGCGATCGAGGATCCGGCCCGCCATGCGGTCCGGGTGGAACGCTTCGAGCGCGTCCAGTCGCTCGCCCACGCCGACGTACTTGATCGGCAGCCCGGTCACCGCGTGGATCGAGAGCGCGGCACCACCGCGGGCGTCGCCGTCGAGTTTGGTCAGGATCACGCCGGTCAGCGCGAGCCGCTGGTGGAACGTCTCGGCGATCCGGACCGCGTCCTGGCCGGTCATCCCGTCGGCGACCAGCAGTGCCTCGTCGGGCTCGGCGGCTGCGAACACCCGCTCGAGCTCGGCCATCATCTCGTCGTCGACGTGGAGCCGGCCTGCCGTGTCGATGATCACGACGTTCCGACGCTCCTCGCGGGCGCGCGCGATCCCCCGCTCGGCCAGCCGTTCGACCCTTTTCTCCTCGCGGTCGGCGACGACCGGGACGTCGAGCTGCCGGCCCAGGGTCTCGAGCTGGTCGATCGCCGCGGGCCGGTAGATGTCGGCGGCCACCAGGAGCGGCCGTTTGTTCCGCTTCTGGAGCGCGCGCGCGAGCTTCCCCGCCGTCGTGGTCTTCCCTGAACCCTGGAGCCCGGCGAGGACGATCACGGTCGGCGGCTGCTTCGCCTCCTTGAGCGGCTCGTGCGCGCCGCCCAGGAGATCGACCAGCTCGTCGTGGACGATCTTGATCACCTGCTGGGCCGGCGTGACCGACCGCGCGACCTCCTGTCCCCGCGCCTTCTCCTCGACCCGCGCGCAGAACTCCTTCGCCACCCGGAAATGGACGTCGGCCTCGAGCAGCGCGCGGCGCACCTCGCGCATGCCGTCGCCGATCATCGCGTCATCGAGGATCCCCCGACCGCGAAAGCGCGCGAAGGCGCTATCCAGCTTGGCGCTGAGCTCGTCGAACATCGATTACCCTGGTTGAACTGCGTTCTGCGGATCAGCCCGCCGGCATGCGGCGGCGCCCCCGCGGTCCGAGTCCTGCCCGGAGAGCGGGGAAAGCGAATAGGCGTTCAAGGTAGTCGCGGACACGAAGCTCGTCCAACTCTGGCGGTTTCCCCTCTTGATCCGGTTGATCCGGCTGTTGACTGCAACGCATGCATCGCATACAATGCATGCATGCCTACGCTGACGATCCGCAACCTTCCCGGGGAGGTTCACGCGCGGCTCCGCATCCGCGCCGCACACGCCGGGCGGAGCATGGAGGCCGAGGTTCGCGTGATCCTCGAGGAAGCAGTCGCACCGGATGCTGGCAGGATGACCGTCCAGGTTCTGCGAGACTGGGTGGACCAGGCCTACGGGTCCGAGAAGCCGAGCGGGGTCGTGGAGGAGCTCATCGCGGAGCGTCGTAGAGAGAGCACCCGCGAGTGATCGCGCTCGACGCGTCGGCCCTCCTGGCGTTCCTCTTCTCGGAGGGGGGCCACGAGCAGGTTACCGAGCATCTGACCGACAGCTGCATGTCGGCGGTGAACCTGGCCGAAGTCCTGGGGCGCTTCGCGCGGGACGGAATCGATCCGCTCGGCGTTCTGCGCCGGCTGGAGGCCACGCCGATCGAGCTCGTGCCCTTCGACAGTGAGGACGCGGCCCGGGTGGCCGCCCTTTTCCCTCTTACGCGCCATCTCGGCCTTTCCCTCGGAGACCGCGCCTGTCTGGCATTGGCCATCTCGCGCGATATCCCCGCCCTCACGACCGATCGAACCTGGGAGCGGCTCGACATCGGCGTCGACATCCAGGTCGTGCGCCGAACCTGACAAGAGCGCGCCCACGGACCACAAGGGCCGACGTCCTTTGCGGCTAAAACTCCGTAATCACCCGCATGCCCAGCGTTTCGTAGCTGCTCATGGAGGCCAGCACGTCACCGGCCTGCTCCAGGGCGACCGTGTCGCCCACCAGAAGCCCCGGGGTGAGCTTGCCGGATTCGACCATCCCCAGCATCTCGGGGTATCGCGCGGCCTGCATGCCGAACGAACCGATCACGCTCAGCTCGCGAAACAGGATCACGTCGACCGGGAGGCTGATCTGGCCCTGCTCTTTCTTGTTGGACCCCCCCAGGCGCAGGTGGCGGCCGCGCGTCCGGAGGCTCAGGATCGCGGGGACCGCGGTCGCGGAAGCGCCCAGCGCGTCCACAGAGACGTGGGCTCCGCCGCCCGTCAGCTCCACAATCTCGTTCGGAGCGTCCGGCCCGGCGGTGACGGTGTGCGAGGCGCCCAGCTTCTCGGCCAACGCCAGCTTCTCAGGGCTCCGCGAGACCGCGACAACCCTGGCTCCGAGCCCGGCGGCGATGTTGACCGCCGAGAGACCGACTCCGCCGCAGGCGAACACGGCCACCCATTCCCCCTCCTTGACTGCGACCTGATCGACCACGCCGTGATACGCGGTCACGAAGCGGCAACCCATGCCCGCGGCTTCCGTGAAGGAGATCGCGTCGGGCAGCTCCACCAGGTTGACGTCGGCGTTCGCCACCTTGGTGTGACTCGCGTATCCGCCGGTGAAGTGGATGCTTGGGATCTGCAGGTCGGCGCAGACGTTCTGATGGCCCGCCCTGCAGAGCTCGCAGGTCCCGCACCCCTGGCAGAACGGCGCGACGACCCGGTCACCCTTCCGGGACCCGGTAACCTCGCTTCCGACTTCGACCACCACCCCGCAGTACTCATGGCCAAGGACGGCTGGAAGCGCAGGCACGATGCCCATCCACTCCATCCCTCCGTTCCACAACGTGTGATCGGACCGACAGATGCCGCACGCTCCCACTTCGATGACGGCATCGCGCGGCCCGCACTCGGGATCGCTCCAGTCGTCGTGGACCTTCAAGGGCTCGCCGAACTGCTCCATGACCGCTGCCTTCATGCCACTCCTTCGTTGTTAGGCAAACGTGGGACCGACCGCCGGCGACCTCGCCAGGACTTGCCGCGGAGTCTACCGAATTCCTCGTCACGCTGGCCAGCGGCGTGATGGGAGCTCGCCCAGCCGTCGGTCGCTACTGCGGGAAGCCGGTCTGCGGCTGCGGAGTCGCGTCGGGGCGCGGCTGCCGCACCTTCGGCGCCTGCCCGAAGCTGTACTGGAACGTCAGGTGGACGGCCCGGGCATCGAACTTCCGCTCCGTGATCTGCGTGACATCGTCGTTTGCCGCCTCGACGCGAAAGCCCATGGTGTCGAACGGATCCACCAGGCGCAGGCTCAGGCTGGCCCTGTCCCCGATGAGCCTCTGCCGCAGGGTGAGGCTGCTCATCTTCCAGCTTGAGAACTTGCCGCTTTCGAACTCCATCGGCGCGCGGTAGAAGTACATCCCCTGAAGGCTGAGGGCCGGAGTCAGGTCGGCGGTGAGGTTGAGCCGCGTCGACCACGTCACCGCGTTTGACGACAGGCTCGACTCCGAGCCGCCCTCGGTGACCATCTTGAAGACGTTGAAGCTGGCGATGCCCTTGAGCCACTGCCCCCATTGCAGGGACGCGTTGACGTCGGTTCCCCACGAGTCGCCGGTGGCCAGGTTCTCGAAGCTGACCGAAGTCACCTCGCGGCCGTCCACCTCGTCCTCCGTATCGACGATGAAGCGAATCACGTCCGTGGTCCGGCGATAGAAGGGCGAGAGCTGCAGCGTACCCCACTCGGCCTGATGGCTGAATCCCAGCTCGAACGCATCGGTGTATTCGGGATCCAGCTCCGGGTTGCCGATGAACACGTTCTGCACGTCGAAGAAGGTGGGAAACGGGTTCAGCTCCTGCGCTTCCGGACGGCGGATACGGCGCGAGTAGCTGATCTTGGCCTGGCTGGCGTCGCTGAGGTTGTAGCTGACGACACCGCTGGGGAACAGACTCGAGTAGCTGTGCGGATAGTCCTGCCCGTCATCGGCCAGGACGAAGTCGCGGCTCGCGTACTCGGCTCTGAGCCCCGCCTGCAGCTCGAACTTGCCGGCGACGCGGCTGAGAACGCCGTAGACCGCCTGCACCTGCTCGTCGAACTCGAAGGCGTTGCTGAGGTCGCTGGGGATCCACTCTCCCGTCCCCTGTTCGTCCTCGAGGAGGAGGTACTCCCGATCCAGCCAGCGGGCTTCTCCCTTGTAGCCGGTCTCCAGCTTCGTGCGCTCTCCCAGCGGCCGGGTGTAGTCGACCTGTGCGGTCACCTCCTGCGTGAGCGCGTCCGTGTCCCTTAGCTCCACCTCCGATCGACTGATGGGATCCGCGCCTTCCAGCGGCTGCCGCCAGAACGTCGCCAGATGGTCGTCATCGTCGCGATTCACGCGGGCCTCCGCGGAGAGCTCGTGGATCCGGGCCTCCAGGGTGCGCTTGAACGCGAGCGTGTAGTCGAGCACGAGCCCTTCCCTGTCGCCGTCCTGCAGCCGGTTGTACTGATCCAGTGTCGAGCCGTCGCCGCTCAGCTCGGTGTAGGTGTTCAGGGACGTTTCGGAGGAGTTGCGAAGGTTGAGCGACAGCGCGTTGGTGAGGACGTCCCTCTCGCTCAGCCGGTAGTCGACGTTGGTGCTCAGGTTGTGGCCGTGGTTGTTCCTGTCCTCATCCACGTCCTGATCCGTGGAAGACAAGAGAAGGCCCAGATCGTCGAAGCGCTCGCGGTCGTTGATCCCCGCGATTGACCGCTCGTCCGAGTTGAACCCATAGGTGCTGAAGAGGGTGACCGGACCCCGCTGGTACCCGAAGTTGCCGGCGGCGTTGTAGCGGCTGGAAGGAGACGCACCGAGCGTAAAGCCCCCGCTCATGCCCAGATCGGTGTTCTCCTTCATGATGATATTGATGATTCCCGCCATGCCCTCGGGATCGTATCGGGCGGACGGGGTGGGGACGACCTCTACCCGGTCGATGACGTTGGCAGGAAGCTGCCGCAGATAGGCTCCCAGCTGTTCCCCCCGGATAGGGGCCGGCCTTCCGTTGATCTGCACCGCGACGTTCTCGTTCCCCCGGAGGCTCACTCTGCCGTCCGCGTCCACGAGCACCGAAGGGACCGCCTCGAGGACATCGCTCGCGGTCGCCGCTGCAGGGGCTACGTCCTTCGCGCTATAGCTGTTTCGATCCGGCTCGATGGCGAGCGTCGGCCGCTCGACCGTGACCTCGATGCCTTCCACGTCGACGGGAGAGGAGACGAGCCGGATTACCCCGGCGTTCGCGCTCGACGTAGCGTCGATCGAGAAGTCCTGCGTCCGATGTGCGTCATAGCCGATCGAAGTGACCTGGAGATAGTACGTCCCCGGTTGCAGGCCCTGAATCCGGAACCCTCCGTCTTCGTGAGCGATATCTCCCGCGACGAGCGACGAGTCCGGTCTGCTCCATGCCGCCACCGAGGCACCGTAGATCGGCTCGCCCTCCGCATCGACCACACTGCCGTGGATTTCCCCATTCCCTGCCGCAGGAGGCGCGGCGCCCTGTCGGCCTGGGACCTGCGCGTGGAGGGTGGCGATTCCGAGGAGAACGAATCCGAACACGAGGACCAGAATGCGATTCATGGATGACTCTCTCATGAAAGGGTAATGCGCACGGGTATGTCTCTGGACGAATGGAACGCCACCACGACCACCCCTATAGGACGCCCGAAACCGTTCCAACGTTGAATATGGACCTCGCCCCACTTGACTATGTTTCTGGTCCGGATCGACGTGTCGTTCCTCAGGAATAGAACGGGTTCCGGCTGTCCGATGTTTCAGCGAAGGCTAACAGGGTCATGGAAGCTTTCTTTCCGGCATTGCGCCCCTGCGGGCGGCTCCTGATACTTCCCGCTCACGTCCCTGTCATAGGACTCCGCTGATAAGACTCCATTCCCCGCCGATTCGTTATGTCTGCCTGCTCCTGGCAGTCGGCTGCCGGGGGCCGGGGCCAGGCCGCGACGAGGGATCCCCCGTCGCCGCCGATACGGCTCGGGTCCAGCCCTCGTCCACGAACGGTGCGCCGACCCGGGTCGAGATCGTGGGAGTCGATCTTCGCCTGTTCGAGGATGCGAGCATTCACGTGACTCGACTCGCGGGAATCGCGTCGAGCACACGCTCCGGAGAGCCCGTCGCGCTGGACGACAATCACGCCTACACGATCGAAGTGACGGGCGCCGAGACCTGGATCGGCTGGTCCGACCTCTCCGTCCTCCTCAACGAGTACACGTTCGCGTTCGACGAAGCCCCCGTGGGGGATCTGGAGATTGCCCGCGAGGAAGACGAGGACCAGCGGGATCAAGTCGAGCTCAAGGGAGATCTGGAGAACGTGCTGGTCTGCGCTTCGAGATCGAAGGCAGACCGGAGGTCACGCCGGACGGCAGGATACGGATCCGAACGACGTCGGTCCAGGCGTTGGACATCCCGGTAGAGGGGCTCATGCACGCGCTCGGCCTGGACGCCGCCGACCTCAAGGGAAACCTCGAAACGCGGAATCGCCTTCGATGGAGACGACCTCATTCTGGACGCGAGCCGGGCATTCCCGCCGCCGCGGATGAGCGGCCGCGTGGCGGCGGTTCGGGTGGAGGAAGGCGGGCTCGCGATCACGCTCGGGGATCCCGGGACGGCACCCAGGCCAGGTCGGGCGAACCATCTCTGGTTCCGTGGCGGCACGATCCGGATCGGCCGCATGACCCAGACCGACGCCGATCTTCGGATCGTCGACCAGGACCCGAGCGACCCCTTCGACTTCTTCGGTGAACGAATGACCCATCAGCTCGCTGCCGGCTATGCCAAGATGCGCGTCGACGGCGGCCTCACGATGTTCGTTCCCGATTACGACGAATGCGCTGAGGGTCCTACCTCACGCCCGGCTGCCCGCGGCTGCGGCGGACCGGATCGCCGCCATCCGCTCGGACGGGTCTCCGCCGTAGACCCCCGAGCCGCTTACCAAAACGTCGGCCCCGGCCTCGACCGCCGCGGCCGCGTTCTCGGCCGTGATCCCACCGTCCACTTCGAGGAGCGGCCGGGAGCCCTCCGGCAGCTCGTCGATCCGTTCACGCGCCTCGCGCAGGCGGTCGAGCGACTCCGGGATGAACGCCTGCCCCGCCCAACCCGGGTTGACGCTCATCACGAGCACGAGGTTGGCTGCCTCCCACATCGCGTCGAGGGCGCTCATCGGGGTGCCTGGGTTCACTGCCACGCCCGCCATGACGTCGAGCTCGTTCAGGCGCTGGATCTGGCGGTGAAGGTGGGGCGCGGCCTCGACGTGAATCGTGATCCCGGTCGCACCGGCATCCACGTAGTCGTCGAAGTACTGCTCCGGCCGCTCGACCATGAGGTGGGCGTCGATCGGAAGCGCGGTCGCCCGCCGGACGGCGCGGATGACGTCTGCGCCGAACGTGAGGTTGGGAACGAAATGGCCGTCCATGACGTCGACGTGAATCCAGTCGGCCCCGCCCGCCGCCGCCGCCGTCACCGCCTCGGCCAGCCGGCCCAGGTCGGCGGCCAGGATCGAAGGGGCGACGAGCACGCGGCTCCCTGCGGAGCTCAGAACGGCTCGTCGTCGGGGGAAGGCACGTCGGGCGCCGGCTCCACCTCCGGCGGTGGCCCCCCGTCGACGGCTTCCGGAAGGCCGCGCGCGCGTTCGTTATCCGGCGTCTCCTCGGCCGCGGCATCGGTCGGAACGAGATCGGTCGGAGTGGCACCGGTCGGAGCGGCGGCGGGCGCGGCACGAGTCGTCGTCGCAGCCGCGCGTCCCGCCGTGGCCTCCTTCGACAACCCGAGATGGAGCCCCACCGCGGAGCCGGTGCGGATGCTGTGGCCGGGGCTCGGCTCCTGCCCGGTCACGACGATCTGGCGACCCCCGGCCTCGGCCGAGTCGGCCCCGCTGATCGCCGTCACCTCACCCACCGTCAGCCCGAAGACCTCCAGGGTGTCGCGCGCGGCGGCCTGAGGCATACCACGAACGTCCGGCATCTCGACCATCGTTCCGCCGCGGCTCAGGTTGAGCACCACGGTCAGGTCCTCCTCGACTGGTGTTCCGGCCGGCGGATCGGAGGAGATGACGACGTTTTGTGGCAGGAGCTCGCTGGCCTCACGCTTGACTCCGGACACCTCCACGCCGAGCTGGCGTAGCACGGCGCGCGCACTCTCGAGATCGAGGCCTGTGAGCTCGGGGAGCTGGGTCTCCTGGGGTCCGAGGCTGACGAGCGTGAATAACGTGTCTCCGGCCGCCAGGTAGCTGTCCGGGGGCGGGATCTGATAGATGACGTAGCCCTCGTCGACAGGGTCGGAGTACTGCCGGCCGCTCGCCACAACCTCGTACCCCTGGGCCTGCCCTGCCTTCATCGCGTTCTCGATCGCCATCCCGGTCAGATCGGGGACGCGGTGGATCCGGGTCTCGGCCAGAGTCTCGGGAAGCAGGAAGAGCTGGACGCCGAGGTAGCCCAACGCGCCTGCGCCCAGCGTGGCGACGATCAGGGCAATCGGCACCCGCCACGATGCGCTCCGGCTCCGCTCGACCATCTCCCGCCGCTCGCGGAAGTCGCGCTCACCGAGGCCGAGCCGCTCGCGCCAGGTCGGTTGTGGCTCCTTCATCGCTTCTCCCTGACGAGCCGCGCGGCGAACATGCCGTCCATGTCGTCTACCCACGGGCGGGTGACGAGCCAGGCCCCGTTGGCGAGCGCGGCGGGGGCCCGGTCGCCCACCGGGTCGACGCGGAACTCGGAATGATCGTTCAGGAATCCGCTCACAACGTCCTCGTTCTCCTCCGGTTCGAGCGAGCACGTGGCATAGAGCAGAACGCCGCCCTCTTCCACGCGGTCGGCGAGCCCCTCCAGCACCTCGCGCTGGAAGGACGCGAAGCGGACGAGGTCCTCCGGCCTGCGCCGCCAGCGGGCGTCGACCCGGCGGCGGAGCACGCCGGTCCCCGAGCACGGCACGTCGGCGAGAACGAGCGGGAACCGCGCCGAGGTGGGAGGCCGCCGCGCGTCTCCCGCCGCGAGCCGCGCGCCCTCGATCCCGAGCCTGACCACGCTTCCGCGCACGCGAGCGAGCCGGACATGGTCGGCGTCGATCGCGAGCGCGTTTGCGCCCTCGGCGTGCTCGAGGAGCCCCATGAGCTTCCCGCCCGGAGCAGCGCACGCGTCGAGCAGCCAGCCCGGCCCGGGAGCAGCCGCTACCTCGACCACCCACTGGGCGCCCACGTCCTGCACCCAGAACCACCCTTCGTCCCACCCCGGCAGCAACTCCGGCGCAGCGCCAGCCTCGATCACGACCGCGTCCGGCTTGCCCGGATGGACGCCCGCCTCGTGGCCCGCCTCGCGGAGCCGTTCGACGACCGCCCCCGCATCCGTCCGGCGCCGGTTCACCTTGAGGTGGAGCGGCGGCGGAACGTTGTCGCGCACTAGGAGCGCCGTAGTCGCCTCGACGCCCAGTCGTCTGAGCCAGCGCTCGACCATCCACTCCGGATGCGAGTGGAGGATCGCGAGCCGGGCCGCCGTATCCGAACCCTCGGGCAGCGTCGCCGGTCCTTCGCGCTCCATGTTCCGGAGCACCGCGTTTACCAGCCCGGCCGCCCAGCGCGAGACCTTCGCCGGGGTCTCGCCCCTGACCAGCTTCACACTCTCGTCGACCGCCGCCCACGCCGGCACGCCGCCCATGAAGCGGAGCTGGTACGCGCCCAGCTCAAGGATCGCGAGCACGTCCGGCGGGAGGACCGCGGCGTCCTTCCGGAGGTGCCGCTCGAGCTCCCAGCGGAGCCGCTTCCGCCAGCGGATCGCCCCGTAGGCGAGTTCCATCAGGAACGGCCGCGCCCGCGGATCGACCGCGCCCGCGCGGCGGGCGAAGCTCTCGTCCGCGCGAGCGCCGTGTCGGACATCCCGGAGCACCGCGAGCGCGGCGCGGCGCTCCGGGCTCGCGCGCCCGCCCTGGGCGGTCTCGCTACCCGCCGACCCGCCCCGCCAGCGGGCTCGACGGCGAGGCGTACGCCCGCCTCTCCATGCGGCCGGCCTTGAACGCGATCCGACCGGCCCTGACCGCGAGCCGCATCGCCTCGGCCATCCTCACCGGATCTTGCGCCCTGGCGATCGCCGTGTTCATCAGGATCCCGTCCACGCCGAGCTCCATCGTGGCCGCGGCGTCGGACGCGGTGCCGACCCCGGCGTCGACGATCACCGGCACCGAGACCGCCTCCATGATGAACCGAATGCCCAGCGGATCGACGAGCCCGAGCCCCGATCCGATCGGCGATGCCAGCGGCATGACCGCGGCCGCTCCCGCTTCCTCGAGCCGCCGGGCGACGACCGGGTCATCGCTGGTGTAGGGCAGCACGGTGAACCCTTCCCCGGCCAGCGTTACGGTCGCCTTCAGCAGCTCGACCACGTCCGGGTAGAGGGTCCTCTCGTCGCCGATCACCTCGAGCTTGACGAAATCGCTGAGCCCCGCGGCACGGCCGAGCCGCGCCACCCGGATCGCCTCCTCGGCGGTGTAGCAGCCGGCCGTGTTGGGAAGGATCAGCACTCGTTCCGGGTCGAGCCAGTGGAGCAGGCTCTCCTCCTTCGAAGCGTCGAGATCCACGCGGCGCACCGCGACCGTGATGATCTCGGCGCCCGAAGCCTCAAGGGCGTCCGCCATCGTCTTCGGGGAGTCATACTTCCCCGTCCCGATGATGAGCCGCGAGCCGAACTCGCGATCACCGAGCTTCCATCGGTCGGTGGTCGCTGCCGGTGCGGTGGTCGTGGTCATCGATTCGTTCAAGATTGCAATCCCATTCTTCCTTTGTTCATCCACCACCCACGAAATGCACGATCTCGAGCTCGTCGCCTGGCTCGAGCGCAGCACCGTCGAACGCGGCGCGGTGGAGGATCTCCCCGTTTCTCTCGACGACGACCAGGTCGGGGTCCAGGTCGTGGCTGACGAGGAAGCCCGCCACCGTGGTGCCCGCAGGCACAGAGCGGGTCTCTCCGTTAGCGACGATCTCGACCGTGGTCGCCGGTGTTCCCTGAATGGAGGTGTGGCGCGTCATCGGACAGAGAATGTAACGCCTCATCCCGCCGTGCGCCGAAGCGCCGCGAGGAATGCGCGCACGGCCGCGCCGGGCTCTTTCGCGTCCCACAGGGCGCGGATCGCCGCGACCCCGTCGGCGCCCGCCCGGAGCGCCTCGGGGACACGCGCCGGAGTCATCCCGCCGATGGCGACCAGCGGCGGCGGACCCTCCTGAGCCGCGAGCGCGGAGCGGACGTCGCGGAGAAGCGACGGTCCCGCGGCCTGGCGGCCCGGGTGGCTGGAGCTCGCGAAGATCGTCCCGACGACGAGCCGGTCAGCGCCTTCCCGCGCGGCGCCGAGCGCGGCCTCGATCGTGTGCACCGATCGGCCGATCGCCACGCCCGGGCCGACCGCGCGCCGCGCTCCCGCGACTGAGAGCCCCCGTTCGGGGAGCTGGACAAGGTCGGCCTGGGCGAGCGCAGCAACGTCGGCGCGCTCGCCGACCCAGAGCTCCGCGCCGTGAGCGTCGCAGCGCTCCCGCACCGCCCGCGCGAGCGCGAGCAGATCGCGACCCCCCAGGACCCGGGAGCGAAGCCAGATCGCTGAGCAGCCCGCAGTGAGCAGCGCTTCCAGCCGCGCGTCGAAGTCGGGCCGGGCGAGCCGCTCGTCGTCGGTCGCGGCAACGAGAAGCGGAGGGGAAGAACGCGGTGCGTTCACCGGCCCAGCCGCTCGCCGGGCCGGACCGCGCGGCCGCGGGCCCAGTCTGCGCCCGACATCCGCCGGGAGCCCGGCGGCTGGACGAGGTCCAGCCGAACGGCACCGCCCCCGGCTTCCACGACCGGCGCGGGATCGAGCCCTGTGACCTCGCCCGGCTCGGCGCCGCCGCTCGGCCGTGGGCTCACCCGAAAGACCTTGAGTCGCTCGCCGCGAAACGTGGTCCACGCCCCTGGCCAGGGATCGAACGCGCGCGCCGCCCGCTCGATCTCCGCGGCCGGTCGCGACCAGTCGACCCGCGCCTCCTCGGTCGAGACCTTCTCCGCGTACGTCGCGCGCGTGTCGTCCTGCGGATTCTCGGCCAGCGTCCCCGCTTGGAGCCGGTCGAGAGACTCGACGGCCAACCGCCCGCCGAGAGCGGCCAGCCGGCTGGTCAGTGTTTCCGCCGTGTCCTCGGCCAGGATCGGCACCCTCGCCTGCAGGCAGATCGCGCCGGTGTCGAGCCCCTCCTCCATCCGCATGATCGTGATCCCGGTCTCGCTGCGGCCGTCGAGGATCGCGCGGGTGACCGGAGCGGCGCCGCGATAGTCGGGAAGGAGCGAGGCGTGGACGTTCAGCGACCCGTGGGAGGGCAGCGAGAGGATCGCGGGCGGCAGGACCCTGCCATAGGCCGCGACCAGGAACACGTCCGCCGCCACGCCCGCGAGCTCCGACGCGAACGCCGCTTCGCGTAGACGCTTCGGCGCGAGGACCGGTACCCCGGCCGAGTCGGCGAGCTGCGCCACCGGCGTCGGACGCACGCGACGGCCACGGCCGACAGGTCTCGGCGGCCGGGTCACGACCCCCGCGACCTCGTGTCCGCTCGCCAGCACGCTCTCGAGGACGGCGACGGCGAACTCGGGGCTTCCCCAGAAGACGACGCGCACGGCGGGCCGAGGACTACTCGGCGACCTCGATCCCCTGCTCGGCCATCGTCCTGCGCCACTCGCGCACTACCATCCGCCGCTTGAGCGTGCCCAGGTAGTCGATGAACAGGATGCCTTCGAGGTGGTCGATCTCGTGCTGAAGGGCACGCGATAGCAACTCCGTCCCGGCAACCACGCGGCGCTCGCCAAGGCGATCCTCATACTCGACCTCGACCTCGGCCGCGCGCTCGATCGTCTCGACCATCCCCGGGATCGACAGGCAGCCTTCCTCGCTGGCGACCGTCCCTTCGGAGCGCAGGATCCTCGGGTTGACGAGCTCCAATACCTGGCTTCCGTCCCGCTCCTCGCTGATGTCGATGACGGTCACTCGACGAGGGTCGCCCACCTGCGGCGCCGCCAGCCCGACCCCCTCGGCGTCATACATCGTCTCGAGCAGATCTTCGAGGAATGACGCCAGCTCCGCGTCGAACCGCTCGACGGGAACGGTTTTCCGGCGCAGGATCGGATCCCCCAGGAGGCGGATATCCCTGATCACTTCGACTCGACCTCCCCGACGTGGGGGGTCACGACACGGACCACCTTCGACCTCTCGACGTCGATCTTCACGTTCTCGGCGATCTTGAGCGAGACCTTCTCGGCATCGAGCGACATGATGCGCCCGTATAGGCCGCCCACGGTCACGACTTCGTCGCCTTTCTTGAGATTCTTCACCATCTCGCGATGCTTCTGCTGCTCCTTCTGCTGAGGACGGATCAGGAGAAACCACAGGATCGCGATCATCGCCACGATGGGGAGCATCGAGGTGAGGAAGCCGGCCGCGCCGCCCCCCTGGCCCGGCGAGCCCATCGCCAGCATGAACGTCAAGTCGTGCATGACACCTCCGGTTGGGGAGTTCTCGCATAGCGATCGGTCCAGCGCGCCGACCAGCTCTCGAGCTCGCCCGCCTCGATGGCGGCGCGGGCCTCGGCGACCAGGTCGGTCAAAAACGCCACGTTGTGGTGCGACAGGAGCCGCGGCCCCAGCATCTCGCCGCTCTTGAACAGGTGTCGGAGGTAGGCGCGGCTCCACGTCGCGCACACCGCGCAGCCGCACTCGGGATCGAGCGGTTGGTGGTCCTCGGCGAAGCGCGCGTTCTCGACGTTCACCCGCCCATCGCGCGTGAACGCCGCGCCGGTCCGGCCCTGCCGGGTCGGTGCCACGCAGTCGAACAGGTCCACGCCGCGCGTGATCGCCGCCACCACGTCCTCGGGAAAGCCGACGCCCATCAGGTACCGCGGCCTGTCCGCCGGCATCTCGGGGACCGTGACTTCGAGCATCTCGATCATGGCCGGCTTCTCCTCCCCCACCGACAACCCCCCGATCGCGTAGCCGGGAAGGTCGAGCTCGGCGAGGCGTCGCGCGCTCTCGCGCCGGAGCTCGGGATAGACCGATCCCTGCACGATCCCGTAGAGCCGCTGCTTCCACGGCCAGGGGCGCTCGGCCTGGATTCCTGCGTGAGCCACCGCGCACCGCTCGGCCCAGCGCGCGGTCCGCTCCATCGCCGCCCTCGCGGACGGCTCCTCGCACGGATACGGGGCGCAGTCGTCGAAGGCCATGACGATGTCGGCCCCGAGCTCCGCCTCGATCGCCATCACGCGCTCGGGCGTGAAGCGGTGGAGCGAGCCGTCTAAGTGCGAGCGGAACGTGACCCCGTCCTCGTCGATCTCCGCCAGACGCGCGAGGCTGAATACCTGGAACCCCCCGCTGTCGGTCAGGATCGGCCCGCTCCATCCCATGAAGGAATGGAGCCCGCCCAGCCGCCGCACGACCCCGGAGCCAGGCCTCAGGTGCAGGTGGTACGCGTTGGCGAGCACGATCCTGACGCCCGACTGGGCGAGATCTCCCGGCGTCAGGCCCTTGACCGTGGCCTGGGTGCCGACGGGCATGAAGGCGGGCGTCGGGACGTCGCCGTGATCGGTCGAAAGCGTCCCCGCCCGCGCCGGGCCGTCCGTGGCGCTCAGTGTCCAGTGCATCGCGAGAATCTAGCGGCGCCGTGGTCAGGCGGGCGAGCGCCGTCAGCGGGTCCAGTGCATGTGGATTGGTCCCGGCAGCACGTGCAGGAGCGGCACCAGCAGGAACACCGCCAAGCTCCATCGCGGGCTCACGAACGAGACCGCGATCGCGGCCGCGAACATCGCGACCCCGACCAGGATCCGTCGGCTCACTTTCCGCATCTCTTCGCTACCCGTTTCGGGCGTGAGCAGGTCCGCGTGCGCAGCGTAGCGCCAGTGAACGAGGAGCATGAGGTTGATCGCGATCAGGTTGAGGCCGTAGAGCCCGAGCGCGATCTCCTGGCCGTTGTACCTTCCGACCAGCCTGGTCGTGAACGGGACCAGGCACACGCACATGAAGAACAGGATGTTGATCCACAGGACGTTTTTATTCACGCCCCGCATGAAGTGGAACTGCGTGTGATGACCCATCCAGAAGATGCCCAGGAACAGGAAGCTGACCACGTAGGCCGCGATCCTGGGCCAGAGCAGGAACACCTCGTCGACCAGCCGGTCCGCGATCGCATCGTCGGGGACCTGCGGGACGTCGATGCCCAAAACGAGCAGGGTCATCACGATCCCGAACATGTTGTCGGCGAGCGTCGTGATGCGCCGATCGTCGGCGAGACCGTGTGCGCTCCCGACGGGCTCCTGGCCCGTTTCCTCTTCGGCCACCATCAGACGGCGGGAGGAGGACCGCCGAGGGCCTCGATCACCTTCCCGAGTACTGCCTTGCGCCGGGCCAGCATGTCGCGGAACTCCTGGCGATCCGTGTCGGCGATCTCCATGCGCAGATCAGAGAGGTCGTTCTCCAGGATCATCCGCAGAATCTCTCGCTCTTCGGGGTCCAGATCGATCTGCTGCATGTGGGGCTCCCTCCTTCGGGTCCGTGGATTCCGGCTGGGATTTTAGCCCGCGACATGGCGGCGCGCACGCGGCAGTCGGCGGCTCACACGATCAGCATCGCGTCCCCATACGAGTAGAAGCGGTACCCGGAGCGGACGGCGTGGCGGTACGCCTCGAGGACGAGGTCGCGGCCCGCGAAGGCGGACACCAGAAGCAGCAGGGTCGAGCGGGGCAGGTGAAAGTTCGTGAGCAGGACGTCCACCCAGCGGAACTCGTGGCCGGGCCGGACGAACAGCTCTGTCCACCCCTCCGCGGGGGCGGGACCGCCTTTCCACCCGCGCGCCGCCGACTCGAGCGCGCGGACGACCGTCGTGCCAACCGCCACCACGCGCCCGCCCCTGGCGCGCGCGTCGGCGAGCGCGGCCGCTGCCTCCCGTCCGATCCGGTACCACTCCGCCTCCACCCTGTGGTCTTCCGCCCGCTCGGCGGTCACCGGCCGGAACGTGCCCGGTCCTACGTGAAGGGTGACGGCGGCGCGCCGGACCCCGTTTCGGGACAACCGGTCGAGGAGCTCGGGGGTGAAGTGGAGGCCCGCGGTCGGCGCGGCTATCGCGCCGCGGCGGCGGGCATACACGGTCTGGTACCGCTCGCGGTCGAGCGGCTCGTCGGGTCGGCCGATGTAAGGCGGCAGCGGAACGTGTCCGTGGGCCGCGATCCAGTCCCACGGGTCGCCCGGAACGTCGAGCCGGACCCGCCGGCCGCCGGTCGGGAGACGGTCCAGGATCTCGACCGTCGCGTCGGGCGCCGGAGCGCCGGAGCGATCGAGCAGCACCAGCGCGTCTCCCGGCTTGGCCTTCCGGCCGGGACCGGCCATCGCGTCCCACTCCCTTCCCTCCGCGCTCTCGGGATCGAGGCCGTCCCGGGGCCGGACGAGCAGGATCTCGACCTCGGCGCCGCTCGCACGGCGTGCCCTCAGACGCGCGGGAAAGACCTCGGTCTCGTTGACGACAAGGAGGTCATCTGGGCGGAGGCGGACTCCGATCTCGTCGAAGCGGGAGTCGGTACAGGAGCCTGCGGCGCGGTCGACGACGAGCAGGCGGCTCGCGTCGCGTTGATCCGCCGGCCACTGCGCGATTCGTTCCAGGGGAAGCTCGTAGTCGAAATCGTCCATCCGCATGGCGGGAAGTTGCGCCGGAAGCCGTCCGTCCCCAAGGGTCGGGGCCGGCGGCGGATCAGCGCCAGAAGATGTTCAGCAGGATGCTGATGACGAGCGACAGGACCAGGCAGGTCGCGAGCGGGATGTAGAAGGTGGCATGGTCACGCCGGATCAGGAAGTCGCCGGGCAGGCGCCCCAGGAACGGAATCCGCGGAGCCAGGAGGAACAGTCCTCCCAGGACGACGAGCGCGATCCCGAAGAAGATCAGGACCCGCCCGAGCTCGCCCACGCCGGATCTCCTTCCGCCAGCCGATCGATCTCGCGCACCCGGTCGACCGACACCACGAAGTCCTGGGTGCCATCGTCGAGATCTCTCCAGTACGCCACGTAGTCCATGACCTTCTGCTGAACCGCCGGGGTCGGCCGCGTCTCCTTCTCGAGGAACTTGAAGCACACGGTCCCCAGGTTGATCGCGAACTGCCGCTCGACACGACGCAGCGCCCGGCACATGCCGAGCTTGTGCGCGTCGTCGACGCGGCGGAAATGCCGCGCGATCCGGAGCGCGGAGTTGCCGTGGCGCTCGAAGCGATGGGCGGCGGTCTCGACCTGCTCGCGGGTGAGGACGATGAGCTGCATTGGTGAGCAGAATATTGGGGGAGCAGCAGCCGAGCGCAACGCGAGCCCGCGGGCGCGGCGTTCACCCCTCGAAGAGCTCTGGCTGGTCGCCGACCGCTTCCTCCGGAGGCCGCCCCGGCAGCCCGAGGTGCGCGTACGCCCGCGCGGTCGCCACCCGCCCGCGGTGGGTGCGGTGGAGGAAGCCGCTCTGGATCAGGAACGGCTCGTGGACCTCTTCCAGCGTGTCGGCGTCCTCGCCGACCGCCACGGCCAGCGAGCCGACGCCGACCGGGCCGCCCCCGAACTTGTCGATCAGCGTGGTCAGGATCCGCGTGTCCATCTCGTCGAGCCCCGCTTCGTCGACCTCGAGGGCTAGGAGCGCGTCTCCGGCCAGGGCGCCCGTGATCCGTCCCTTCCCCTTGACCTGGGCATAGTCCCGCGCCCACTTGAGGAGGCGGTTCGCGACCCGCGCGGTGCCGCGCGAACGCCCTGCGATCACAAGGACCGCGTCGCCCTCGATCTCGACGCCCAGGATCCGCGCCGAGCGCCGCACGATCTCGGCGAGCTCGTCGGGCGTGTAGAAGTCGAGCCGGCCGGCGTGCTCGAAGCGGGAGCGGAGGGGTCCCGTAAGGAGGCCCTGCTTGGTCGTGGCCCCGACCAGCGTGAACCGCTCGAGCGGGAGCGTGACCGAGCGGGCTGCGGGGCCCGAGTCGATCAAGATGTCGAGCTGGAACTCTTCCATGGCCGGATACAGGTACTCCTCGACGACGGTCCGCAGGCGGTGGATCTCGTCGATGAACAGGACGTCGCCGGCCTCGAGCCCGGTCAGGAGGCCGGCCAGGTCGCCCGGCTTCTCGAGCACCGGACCGCTCGTGACCCGGATCTTTCCGCCCATCTCCCGCGCCAGGATGTGCGCGAGCGTGGTCTTGCCGAGGCCGGGCGGCCCCGAGAACAGGCAGTGCCCAAGCGGCTCGCCCCTCTGCCGGGCGGCCTCGATCGAGATCCGGAGGTTCTGCTTGAGCTTCTCCTGCCCGGCGAACTCCTCCAGCGTCCGCGGCCGCAGCGTCTCCTCGAACGCCTCCTCCTCGGGGGCGACGGACTCCGGACGCGTGGCCTGACGGCCTCTCATGGAGGACTGGAAGCGGGGGCCCTTCGACTCGGTCATCTCATTCCCGGATCGAGGACAGGGCTCGGCGGGTGAGATCGGCGGCGGGCGCGTCCGGCTGATCGGCGAGCGAGGCCTGGACGGCCCGCTCGGCCGCCGTGCGGCCGATCCCGAGCGCGACCAGCGCCTTCACCGCGTCCTCCCCGTTGGTCGTCAGCCGCACCGGCTCGCCGTCTTCGACCTCGGTCTCGGCGAACTCGGCGACCTTGTCCTTGAGCTCGAGCACGAGCCGCTCGGCCGTCTTCTTCCCCACCCCGCTGATCCCGGTCAGCGTGGCCAGGTCCTGGCGCCGGATCGCGGCCACGAACCGCTCGGGCGTGAGCCTGGACAGCACGTGGAGGGCGAGCCGGGGACCGACACCGCTGACGCCGATCAAAGTCTCGAACAGCCGCCGTTCGCGGGCCGAGGCGAACCCGTAGAGGGTCAGCTCTTCCTCGCGCACGTGGAGGTGGGTGACGAGCGAGGCCTCCTCGCCTTCGGCGGGCAGCGCCTCGTACGTCGTGAGCGGGATCGAGACCCGCCAGCCGATCCCGCCCACCTCGATCGTGACCTCGTCGATCGACTTCCGCGCCAGGCGACCGCGCAAGGAGCCGATCACGCGCGTCTTCCGTTCCCGGCACCTGGGTTGCGGGCGCCCACGCGCGATCCGCGGTTCAGATGACAGAGCGCCAGCGCCAGGCTGTCGGTGGCGTCCCGCGGGACGCGCCCGGCCGGCATGTGGAGGAGCGTCGACACCATCCACGCGACCTGGGTTTTGGAAGCGCGGCCGGTGCCGACCACCGACTGCTTGACCTCCCGCGGGGTGTACTCGTGGACCGGAAGGCCGGCCAGGCGGGCCGCGAGCACGAGCACGCCGCGTGTCTGGCTCATGACCGCCAGCGTGCGAACGTTCTTCCCCAGGAACGCGTTCTCGATGA
>DASQEN010000226.1:0-8063 GCA_035633635.1 Gemmatimonadota bacterium
GACCTCGGTGAGCCCGTCGAACACCGACACGAGCCGGTCGGCGAGCGCTCCCTCGCCCCCGGGGATCGTGCCGCAGTCCACGCATTCGACGACGCCGCCGCGCGTCTCGACGACACCATACCCCGTGATCGCGCTGCCCGGATCGACGCCGAGCACGCGCACGGCGGCGCTACCCCACCTCGGCGAGGATCTTCTCGTCGATGTCGAAGTTGGCGGCGACCTTCTGCACGTCGTCCTCCTCCTCGAGCGCCTCCACGAGCCTCAGCACCTGCCCGGCGGTCGAGCCCTCGACCGACACCGTGCTCTTGGGGATCATCGCGAGCTCGGCCTCCTCGGCCTCGATCCCGGCTGCGTTGAGCGCGTCCTGTACGGCCTGGAACGCGGTGAACGGCGTCATCACGCGGACGAACCCCTCCTCCTCGATCACGTCCTCGGCCCCGGCGTCGATCGCCGCCAGCATCACGCTCTCGGGATCATGCCGCGAGGCGTCGACCAGGATCTGGCCCTTTGGGTCGAACATCCACGCCACCGAGCCGTCCTTGCCCAGGTTGCCGCCGTGCTTGGACAAGAGATGTCGGATCACCGCCACCGTCCGGTTCTCGTTGTCGGTCAGGCACTCGATGAACAGCGCCACCCCGCCAGGGCCGTACCCCTCGTAGGTAACGCGGACATAGCTCACGCCCTCGAGCTCGCCGGTCCCGCGCTTGATCGCCTTGTCGATGTTGTCGGAGGGCATGTTCTGCGCCTTGGCGTTGTCGACCGCCGTGCGCAGGCGCGGGTTCATTTCCGGATCACCGCCCCCCTCGCGGGCCGCGACCGTGATCTCCTTGATCAGCCGGGTGAAGATCTGGCCGCGCTTGGCGTCGGCCGCCCCCTTCTTGCGCTTGATCGTGGACCACTTGCTGTGACCGGACATGACTACCCTCGGATGGAGCGGTGTGGATGGGGAAGGACGTCGAGAAATATAACCGGCGCCGACCGGGACTCCAACGGGCGAGGGTGTTTCCGAGAACGATCAGTCGGTTCGCGGGGTTGTGGCGTTTCGCGAGTGGGTCAGGCTCGGAGCCGCTTGACCGTCCATTCGTGGCCGCACCCCTCGACGGGGCACGAGTAGTGGATCAGCCGTTGCCCGTCCTGGGAAACAATCTGCCATTCCTCGGGAACCGAATGGACCGGACAGCGGAACTTGGTGACCGGCGCACCGCCCCAGTCCTCCTCGAAGGCGGCGTTCCAGCCGTACTCTGAGCGGGTGGGCGGGGACTCTTCTTCGGGTCGATTTTCCATACTCGCGGGAGCTTGCAAGCTTAGGGCCAATGCCCTCTCGACCCCCGCCTCCGCGGCCCGGCACCTCAGTGCCGGATGCCGGCGCCGGCGCGCTCCTCCTCGGCCTCGGCCACGATCTTCTCCGCGATGTGGGAGGGGACCTCCTCGTAGCCGCGGAACGAACGCGCGTGATCCCCGCGCCCCTGGGTCAGCGAGCGGAGGTTCGTCGAGTAGCGGTAAAGCTCGCCCTGCGGCACGTGGGCCTGGATCTTCTGCTTGCCGGTCCCCGCTGGCTCCATGCCGAGGATCCGTCCGCGGCGTTGGTTGAGGTCGCCGATCACGTCCCCCAGGTACTCGTCGGGCGTGACCACGGTGACCTCCATGATCGGCTCGAGCAGGACCGGGTCGGCGCGCTCGGTGGCGTGCTGGAAGGCCATCGAGCCCGCGATCTTGAACGCCATCTCGCTCGAGTCGACGGTGTGGTACGACCCATCGTAGAGCTCGACCCGGAGGTCGACGACCGGGTACCCGGCCAGCACTCCCTTGTCGAGCGCCTCCTGGATCCCCTTGTCGACGGCGGGGATGAACTTCTGCGGGATCGCGCCGCCCGAGATCTGGTTGACGAACGCGTACCCCTCGCCGCGACTCTGGGGGATCAGCCGGATCCAGCAGTCGCCGAACTGGCCGCGCCCGCCGGTCTGCTTCTTGTAGCGGCCCTGCGCCTCGGAGCGGCGCCGGATCGTCTCCCGGTAGGCGATCTTCGGCTGCTTCATGTGCGCCTTGACGTTGAACTTCCGCTCCATGCGCTCGAGCACGACCTGCAGGTGCAGCTCGCCCATCCCGCGGATAATCGTCTGGCCCAGCTCGGGATTGTAGGCGTGGATGAACGTGGGGTCTTCCTCGTGGAGCTTCGAGAGGGCGTTTCCGATCTTCTCCTCATCCCCCTCCTTGTCCGGCTCAATCGCCACCGCGATCACCGGGGTCGGGAAGTCGATGCCGCGCAGGACGACCGGATGCTGGCCGGCGCACAGGGTATCGCCGGTATGGGTCGACTTCAGCTTCGGCACGACCCCGATGTCGCCGCTCTGGAGGTAGGGGACCTCGGTCCGATCCTTTCCCTGCATGATCCCGATATGCGCCAGCCGCTCGTCCTGGTCGCGGGTCGAGTTCCTGAGATCGGCGCCGCTCTCCACCCGTCCGCTGAAGACGCGGAAGTACGAGAGCTCGCCCACGTGGGGCTCGGTGGTGGTCTTGAACACCAGCGCGCTGGCCGGCGAGTCGCCGTTCGGGGCGATGAAGACCTTCTCGTCGGACCCGGGACGGGTCGCGCGGATCTCCGGCCGCTCGGTCGGGTTCGGCACCAGCTCGACGACCTTCTGGAGCAGCGATCGGACGCCGTGGAGCTCGAACGCCGAGCCGCAGAACACCGGGAACAGCTCCCTTCGCATCATCCCGGCCTTCATGGCCCCGAGCACCTCCTCTCGGGAGAGCTGCTCGCCCTCCAGGTAGCGCTCGATCAGCGTGTCGTCGGTCTCAGCCACGGTCTCGATCAGCTCCTGGCGATAGCGGTCATAGTCGGCCCGGACCTCGCCCGGGATGTCGGCCACCTCGCGCTCGCCCTTCGCTCCCGGCTTGTACAGATGCGCCTTCTCGCTGAACAGGTTGCAGAGGCCGTGGAACTCGGTCCCCTGCCCGATCGGGATCTCGACCGGGATCGCGCGATCGGACAGCGTGTTGCGGATCTGGCGGTAGACGCGCTCGAAGCTGGCGTGCTCCTTGTCCATCATGCTGACGAAGACGAGTCGCGGGAGGTTTTCCGCCGCGGCGTGCTCCCACACCCGCTCGGTCCCCACTTCGACGCCTGCCACCGCGTTGACGACCAGACACGCCGCGTCGGACACGCGCAGCCCGGCTTTGACCTCTCCGACGAAGTCGAGATATCCCGGCGTGTCGATCAGGTTGATCCGGGTATCCATGTGCTCGGCGAAGGCGAGGGCGAGGTTGATCGAGATCTGGTGCTCGATTTCGTCAGGCGTGAAGTCGGTCAACGCGTTCCCGTCCTCGACCGAACCCATGCGCGCGCACGAGCCCGCCAGCCAGGCCATCGCGTTGACGAGTGTCGTCTTACCCGATCCGCCGTGTCCGATCACGGCCAGGTTCCGGATGTTCTGGCTGTCGTACACCTTCATGGAGACTCCTCGAGAGTGAGAGTGCGAAAACGGCGGATATCGCGATCCATTTTCAACGTCCTGCTAGCGAGCGAGGTGGTCGAGTTGCACGATTATATCTTCAATCGGCGGCGGGAAGGCCCGCCGGCCGGCATGACGGTATCGAATCAGCCCCTTCTCGTCCACGACCGCGAGCAGCGGCAGCGAGTCGGCGGCAAGCCGCCGGCGCGCCTCGGCGGGGTCGGGCGGCACGAGCACTGCGTATCGCCGTGGCGGGCCCGCGCCCGCGGGATCGTCGCCGAGCCACACGCCGACCAGTGTCTCTCCCCGCGCCGCCAAGCGGGCCGCGAGCGGCTCGATCGCGGCCGCGAAACCCTCGCATCCCGCGCATCCCGGGCCCCACACCGCGATTACCGCTCGCGATCCGGCGAGGTCGGAGACGGCCATCGGCGGGCCGGTTCGGCGCGGCCAGCGGAAGGCTGGTAGAGCCCGGTACAGCGACCCGGCCACCACCATCTGCCGCCGCTCGTCCTCGACCCGCGCGAGCTCGGCGGCTCGGGCGGCGTCGAGCCCGCGGAGCGATCCCCGGCTCCGGGTCCAAGCCGCCGCGAGGTCCGGGGTGGCGGCCGGTCCCATGCCCCGCACCTCGGCGTCCAGGAACGTCTCGGCCGCCTGGCGCCAGCGGCCGCGCGCAGCGTGTAGCCGCCCGAGGTGCCAGAAGTGGCGTGCGTAGCCCTCGGTCGTACCGCGGTTGTGGATCTGCTCCTCGGCCGAGACGAGCGCGGCCTCGGCCTGGCGGTAGTCGCCCGCACGGAACGCGAGCCATCCCAGCGCGTCGAGCAGCCTCCCGCGCCACGGTCGCAGGTGCTCGCGCGGCGCGGCGCCTTCGGGGAGCAGCTCCGGATCGCCGAACTCGAGCCGCGCGAGCCAGTCGCGGATCTCGGCCTCGAGCGCGGCCCGACCGGAGAGGTCGGCCGTGTCCGCGCGCGCCAGGAGCGCCGAGCTCAGGCTGTCGAGATCGACGAGCGCAGGGCGCGGCTCGGGCCGGGCGGCGAGCGTGTCGCTCGCGACGGTGTCGGCGACCGGCGCCGCGGGCCGCTCGCTCTGCTCCGGAATCGCGCAGCCCGCGAGCGCCAGCGCACCCAGCGCCCACGCGATCCCCCGGCGCATCCGCGCCGCGGGTTGTCGTGCCGGGCCGCGCCGCGCAAGTTCGCGCGCGTGAACCCGCACACGGAAGAGGATGGACGGCATGACCGGCGACCCACGATAGCGGGGCCTCGAAAGGCGCGCCAACCGTGACGCGTTGGGGCGCCATCATGGCGCTGATCGCCATGGTCGCGATCGCGGCCGCGCTCGCGGCCTACCGACGCTACGACTACCGGCCGCGATTCGCGCGCACGGCAGGCGAGCTCGTCGCCGTGCGCGACTCGACCGGAATCGGACCCGCAAAGGACGGCAAGCGGCTGACCGAGGTCACGCTGGTCAGCGACACGGGGTTCGAGGTCCGGGCGCGCGTCCGCGCGGAGGGGACGCACGCGGGCGAGCGGCACCCGGCCGCGATCCTGCTGGGCGGCTACAAGACCGGGCGCAAGACCGTCGACATCCCGGCCGAGACCGGCAACCTCGTCCTGCTCTCGATCGAGTACCCGTACTCGGGGCCCGAGCGGCCGCGCGGGCTCGACTGGATCCGCTATTTCGGGTCGATGCGGCGGGCGATCCTCGACACCCCCTCCGCCATCCTGCTGGCGGCCCAGTACCTGTACAGCCGGAGCGACGTCGACCCCGAGCGGGTGTCGGTCATCGGCGTGAGCCTGGGGGTGCCGTTCTCCGTAGCCGCAGCGGCCACGGACAAACGGATCGCGGGAGCGGCGCTCCTCCACGGCGGTGGCGACATCGCGACGATGGCCTATTACGCTTTCGCGGACCGCGGACCCGGGTGGCTGATGCGCTTCCTAGCTTGGGGGCTGGCCTGGGTCGTCGCCCCGCTCGAGCCGACCCGCTACGCCGGCGACGTCGCGCCGCGACCGGTCCTCATGGTCAACGCGGCCGGCGACGAGTTCATCCCGCGCTCGAGCGTGCTCGATCTCTACGCGTCCCTGCGCCAGCCTAAGCGAATCGTGTGGCTCGAGAGCGCGCACGTCGCGACCTCGGACGATGAGGTCGTGAACGGGCTGATGGCGATCACATTGGAGTGGATGTCCGAGCGCGGGCTGCGCTGAGCTACATGCCGACCGTGTCGTCCTCGGCGCGGCCTTCCTCCATCTCCTCCTGGACCTTCTGCCCGGCCTCCTCGATCGCACCGCCGGCCTTCTCCATCCCCTCGCCGACCGCCTCTCCCACGTCGCGGCCCGCTTCTTCCAGCTTCTCGTCTGCGTCCTCGGGAACCGAGATCTCGATATTGTCGTCCGCCGCGCCGTCCTCCGTCCCCCGGTCGCACGCCGCGAATCCGAGCGCCAGCCCCAGGGCCAGCACCGACGCGGTCATCGGGCTCGTCCGCTTCATCGTCCCTCCTCGCTAGGTTGGGTTTCAGGCTTGCCGGACCCCTTCCGGGCGATCCGCCGGTTCCACACCAACATCCCGATCGTGAGCGCGGCCAGGATCCCCGCCGCGATCCAGAAGCGCGACGAATCCACCTCAAGCACCGCCGATCCGGCGTAGGTATATAGCACGATGAGCGGGAGGCAGCCTAGCAGGGTCCCGAGGAGGAACGCCCGATAGGGCACGCGGGACACCCCCGCCATTCCGTTGACGAGATCGTGCGGCACGACCGGCATGAGCTGGAGCGCGAAGACCGCCCGCAGGCCCCGCGAGGCGTCCACCCGTCCGAGACGGCTGAGGCGCGGGAACCGTCGCTCGACGAAGTCCCGGCCGAGCCGCCGCGCGAGCGCGAACGCGATCACCGCGCCCAGGCAGGTGCCGGCCAGCGACACCGACGCGCCCGTCCCCCAGCCCAGCAGCGCACCGGAGAGGATCCACAGCGGCGCCACCGGAATCAGGGTCAGCGGGCGCAGGACATAGCCGGCGAGAAGTACCCCCGCGGTCCAGGACCCGGAGTCTCGCGCTGAGCCCGCCAGCGCCTCAAGCCGGGCCGGCGCGTGGCCCGCCCGGGCGAGCGCGGCCATCAGGGCCAGGAAGCCCAGCAGAATGGCCGGTCGAATCCAGAGTCGGCGTGAGCTGTCGGGGGGCATGGGGAACGAGGCTATGCACGCCTCAATCCAGCCACAAGTCCCTTGACGTGGCCGGGTCGGCGACCCCAGATTATTGGTTCGTCGGACGACGCCTGTGGTCGCCGGCGGAGAGCCGGTTTTTCACCAGGACCTTGAGAGGGAGGTCTGCAGGATGCGGTTTTTCAAGATGGTCCCCGTCATCGCTATCGCCGCGGCTTTCGCGGTGGCCGCCTGCGAGCAGGAGGGCGCCGTCGAGGAGGGCACCGAGCTCACGCCCGCCGACACGGCCATGATGACTCCGCCCCCCGCCCCCGACATGGGCACGGTGGACACGATGGCTATGGAAGAGGGTGACACGATCATCATGATGGAGGGCGACACGACGGCGATGTAAGGCCGTTCGTTTCCCGCACCACGCGAAACAGACGGCGGCCGCCCTGAGAAGGGCGGCCGTTGTGCTATGCTGAGACCCCGTCGCGCTCCCCCACCGCCCTCTCAAACAGCGCCACGTACTGCTCCCCCATGCGATCGAGCGTGAAGTGCTCGAGCACGTGGGCGCGGCCCTTCTCTCCCATCGCGATCCGGCGCTCCGGCGGTAGGTCGAGAAGCTCCTCGACCGCGGTGACGATCGCCCGGTCGTCCGCGGCGGAAATGAGCCGCCCGGTCTGGCCGTCCAGCACTGCCTCCGGGGTCCCGCAGATCCCGGTCGCGACGACCGGGACCCGCATCGCCATCGCCTCGAGCGCCACGTTGGGGAGCCCCTCGGTCAACGCGGCACGGACCAGCACGTCGGCGTCGGCGAGGACTTGAGGCACGTCGTCCCGGGCGTCGAGGAAATGAACCCGGTCCCTTCCCGGGAAAAAGCTCGCGCGCGCGATCAGGCGCTCCCTGTAGGGGCGCTCCCGCTCGCGACAGGGGCCGAGGAACGCCACGTGGAGGTCCGGCCGCCCCGCGGTCAGCCCACCGGCTGCCTCGACCTCGAACTCCTGCCCCTTGCGCTCGGCGTAGCGGGACACCGAGACGACGAGCGGCGCGCGCGCCGGGATCCCGAGCTCGGCCCGGAATGCACCGCGCCCGACCCGCTCGGGATCGAAGCGCGTGAAGTCGACACCGTTGTGGATCGGCACGATCCGCTCGGGCGGCAAATAGTCGCGCGCCACGAGATCGGCCTTCCCCGCGCGGCTGTTCGTGGCCGCGAGCTGGACGAGATGGCGGTGGTACCAGCGATGCCGGCGCCAGCGCCAGCCCGACCGCGTCACGCGCTCGGAGGGATCCCAGCCGCTGTTGAGCCGGGCCACGACGCCGGGATGCCCGGCGAGCCGGGCCGCGAACCCCGCGATCTTGAGGTCCGTGCGGGTCGTCGACACGACGACGTCGATCCCTCGCTTCCGGATCTCCACCGCGAGGACGCTCGCGGACCGCGCCGCGCCGCGGAACGCGCCCCTGGGGACCCACGGCTCGGCGC
>DASQEN010000227.1:0-2281 GCA_035633635.1 Gemmatimonadota bacterium
TTTCATCGCGGGGACGGCGAAGGGCGACGCCGCGACCGGCTCGATCGCCTACAAGACGATCTTCGCCGTCGGCACAACGCTCTTCGTGATCACGCTGGTCATGAACCTGATCTCGATCCGCTTCGTCCGCAAGTACAGGCAGGTGTACGAATGAGCGCTCTGGAGGACGCGATCGGCCGCCCCTCGGGCGCGCGCCGCGCGAAGGACCTGACCTTCCGGCTCGCCCTGCTGGCCTGCCTGGCGCTGGCGATCGGGCTGCTCGTGGTGCTGCTCGTGGACGTGGCCCTGGACGGCGCCGGCTCGCTCAACTGGGACTTCGTCAACAACTTCACCTCGATCTCGGCCGAGAAGGCCGGCATCCAGGCCGCTCTCTGGGGGACGGTCTGGCTGATGGGCGTCTGCGCCCTCTTCATCGTGCCGGTCGGCGTGGCCACCGCCATCTACCTGGAGGAGTACGCGAACCCCAACAGGTGGTGGAACCGGCTGATCGAGCTGAACGTCCAGAACCTCGCGGCCGTGCCCTCGATCGTGTACGGCATCCTCGGGCTCGCCTTCCTGGTGCGCGGGCCGCTGAGCCTCGGCAACGTGGTCCTGGCCGGAGGGCTGACGCTGGGCCTGCTGGTGCTGCCGATGGTGATCATCGCCGGCCGCGAGGCGCTGCGCGCGGTGCCGTCCTCGATCCGCGAGGGCTCCATGGCACTAGGCGCCACCCAGTGGCAGACGATCTGGCGCCAGGTTCTACCCGCCGCCGTGCCGGGCATCGCGACCGGGGTGATCCTCGCGCTGTCGCGCGCGATCGGCGAGACGGCGCCCCTGATCGTGGTCGGAGCGGCGACGGTCATCGCGTTCAACCCGGACGGACTCGGCTCGCAGTTCAGCGCGATGCCGATCCAGATCTTCGACTGGATCTCGCGCGCGTCCAACGACATCAACGACTACAGGCCGCTCGCGGCGGCGGGGATCCTGCTGTTGATGATCCTGCTGCTCGCGATGAACAGCGTCGCGATCTGGCTACGAAACCGTTACGAGCAGAAGTGGTAGGTGATCTAGAGTGGCTGAGTCCGTGACCGATTCGCCTGAGATTCGCGCCGAAATCCCGCGTGCCGCGCCCAGCGTCGAGGGGGCCCGCCCCGAGCAGAGGCGGCCGCGCGAGCCGATCTTCCACCTCGAGGAGGTGACGGCCTCCTACGGGGGCAAGCCCGCCGTCCGTGAGGTCACCTTCGACATCGCCGGGAAGGAGATCACCGCGCTGATCGGCCCCTCGGGCTGCGGCAAGTCGACGCTGATCCGCTGCCTCAACCGGATGAACGACCTGATCCCGAGCGCGACGGTCGAGGGCACGGTCGTCTACCACGGGCAGGACCTCTACGGGCCGGAGGTGGATGCCGTGGAGGTGCGCAAGCGCATCGGCATGGTCTTCCAGAAGCCGAACCCCTTCCCCAAGTCGATCTACGACAACATCGCCTTTGGCCCGCGCGTGCTCGGGATGAAGGGCGACATGGACGAGATCGTCGAGAGCGCGCTCCGCCACGCCGCGGTCTGGGAAGAGGTGAAGGACCGGCTCAAGACGAACGCCTTCGGCATGTCGGGCGGCCAGCAGCAGCGGCTCTGCATCGCGCGCTGCCTGGCGGTCGAGCCGGACGTGATCCTGATGGACGAGCCGTGCTCGGCGCTCGATCCGATCTCGACGGGCAAGATCGAGGACCTGATGATGGACCTCAAGCAGGAGTACACCATCGTCATCGTGACCCACAACATGCAGCAGGCCGCGCGCGTGTCGGACAAGACCGCGTTCTTCACCGTCGAGCTCGACGAGGACGGGAAGAACCGCACCGGCCGCGTCGTCGAATTCGACGACACCGAGAAGATCTTCACGAACCCGGCCGACCCCCGGACCGAGGCGTACGTGACCGGGAAGGTCGGCTAGGGCGTTCGGTGTCCCACACCACCAGAACCCACTTCCAGGAGGAGCTCCAGGGGCTCGAGCGCGCCGCCCTCGGCGGCCTCGACATGGTGGCGAGCGCACTCGACCGGGCGCTCGAGACCGTCATGAACCAGGACATCGAGCTGGCGAGCATGGTGATCGCCGACGACGACCGCATCGACGGGCGCTACCTGGAGGTGCACCAGGGCATCCTGTCGCTGCTGGCGCGTCAGGCGCCGGTGGCCGGGGACCTGCGCGTGGTCGCGGCGCTGCTCCACGTGATCAAGCACGTCGAGCGCATGGGCGACCAATGCGTCAACATGGCGAAGCTCGTGCCTCTCGCCGGGCACCAGCCCC
>DASQEN010000228.1:0-2925 GCA_035633635.1 Gemmatimonadota bacterium
GGTGTCATTGTCCCGAAGGTCGAGCGCTCGCGACCATCCCTCGAGCGTCGTCTCGTAGGCCAGGCGCAAATCGGTATTGGACTGGGTGAGCTGGGTGAGCATCTGGGCGTTATCGATCGCGATCGCCGCCTGTCTGGCGAGCGTGGCCGCGAAATCGCGCCATTCCTCGGTGCACTCCACGGACGGCCCGCAGAAGGTCTCGAGCACTCCCTTCACCTCGTTCTTCGCGATCAGCGGCAGGGCGTAGTACGAGGCCAACCCACGGGGCATCGAGGATTCACGGGATCCCTCGGCGGACGCAACGCGTAGATCGGGGACCTGGACGGGACGACGCTCGATGATCGCTCTGCCGGCGTGTCCCTCCCCCATCCGCACGGGGGCCGCACGAAATGCGCTGTCGAATGCCCCCCGTCCAGCGGTGAATTCGAACTGCTGGGTGTAAGGGTTCAGCAGGAGCACGCTGGCGGCCTCCACGCCGAGCTGTCCCGTGACCTGGTCGAGTACGACGTCCAGCGTGAGCTGAAGGTCCAGGCTGTTGGCGATCGCGCGGTCGATCCTGCGCAGGGCGTTCAGATGCTCGACCTGCCGTCGCAGATGAGCCTTGGCCTCTGCCCGCTTGATTGCTGCACCCATCGTGTCGGCGGCGATCCGGAGGGCCTCGATCTCGACCGTCGACCACTCCCGGTCCTCGTGACAGACGTCGAAGCCGATCGTCCCCCACAAGGTCCCTTCGACCATGATCGGCACGATCGCGATCGAGGTCACGTCCCAGCTCTCGAGGTGAGACCGCGCCTCGGGAGAGAAATCGCGGACGAAACCGTGAATGGGGTGTCCTTCGCGAAAAGCGTCGGCCCACGCCCCGAAGCCCATGCCCTCCATGTCGAAGTCCTGGAAATCCGCGCTGGCGGAACGTGGTTTCACCTCGGGAGCGACCCATTCCGCCTGCTGCGTGGCCAACGCGTGGCCCTCGGAGCGCATGGAGAACAGGTAGGCACGGCCGACTTGAGCCGCCCTTCCCAGCTGTGCCAGAACCTCTTCGATCTCCGCACGCCAGTCCTCTGCCGCCAGCAGGCGCTTGGCGGTGAGGCCGATCGCCAGCAGGATCGCGTCACGGCGCCGGATCGCTTCCTCGGCTTGTTTTCTTTGCCGGTGTTCCTGACTCGCCTGGATCGCTCGTTCCACCGCGCCAGGCAGGCGCCTGAGGTTGTCCTTCATGAGGTAATCGTCGATGCCTTGTCGCATGGCCTCGACGACCGTCTCTTCGCCCACCGCTCCGGAGACGAGGATGAAAGGCAGGTTCTTCCTCTCCTGTCGCGCGATGACGAAAGCCTGGGGTCCCGTGAACGCAGGGAGGGTGTAGTCCGCGATCACGACGTCCCACGAGCCTCGCGCGATGGCGTCACGAAGGTCTTCCGCCGTCTCGACTCGCAGGTGCTCCACGTCGAATCCGCCACGGCGGAGTGCGTGCAGGATGAGCGCAGCGTCGTCGGGGTTGTCCTCGACGAGCAAAGCTCGCAGAGGGGACCGGTCAGCCGACATGCGGCGGAGTCTCGTTGAGAACGAGCCAGTAGAGGCCGAGCTGGCGGACGGCTTCGCTGAACTGATGGAAGTCGACCGGCTTTCGGATGTAGCTGTTCGCTCCATTGGTGTATCCCTCGATCAGATCCCGCTCTTCCCTCGATGAGGTCAAGATGACGATCGGGAGCAGGCGGGTCCGGGGTTCGGCCCTCAGCCGGCGCAGAACCTCGAGACCATCGATCTTGGGGAGCTGAAGGTCGAGCAGGACGATCGCCGGCAAATCGTCCGGGTCCGGCTGTGCGGTCCCGTTGCCCAGCAGGTAGTCGAGCGCTTCCTGGCCGTCTCGCGCGACGACGAGCGGGTTCGTCAGGTTGTTCTTCTTGAGCGCACGTCGAGTGAGCTCGATGTCATCTTCCGTGTCCTCGACGAGCAGAATGGCTCCCTTCATGTGCGCCTCCTATTTCAGACCGTGAAGAAGAAGGTGGCCCCGTGGGAGACCTTCCCTTGGGCCCAGACCTTGCCGCCATGACGCCGCACGACGCGCTGGACCGTGGCCAGACCGACGCCGCTCCCGGGGAACTCCGCCTCGCGGTGGAGGCGCTGAAACGGGGTGAACAGCCGACCGGCGTGTTCCATGTTGAAGCCCGCCCCGTTGTCCCGCACGTAAAACACCCGCTCGCCGTTGTCGCTGGGAAGAGCACCGAATTCGATGCGGGGGTCAGGCTGGAGCGCCGTGAACTTCCAGGCATTGCCCAGCAAATTCTCGATCATGATCCGCAGCAGCTTCGGATCGCCGTCGGCTACGAGACCCGGCTTGACATCGACCTCGACGTCGCGATCCGGCTGCCCCTGCGCCAGCTCGTCCGCGATCTCCAGAGCCGTGGCGCTGAGATCGACCGGTCCGCGCTGCATTTCGCTGCGGGAGATGCGGGAGAGGACCATCATGTCCTCGATCAGCTCCGCCATCCGCTGCCCGCCCCGAACGACTCGATCGAGATAATCGCGGCCCTGCTCGTCGAGGGTGTCCGCGCAGTCCTCGAGAAGGGCCTGGCTGAAGCTCGTGATGCTGCGGAGTGGAGCCCGCAGGTCGTGGGACACCGAATAGCTGAACGCCTCGAGCTCGCGATTCGTGGCCTCGATCTGGGTGGCATCGCGGCGCAGCTTGCGGTTGAGGGCGGCGACCTCTAGTTCCGCCGCCGTCCGCTTCGCGTCGGCGCGGTTCAGGACTCGCATCTGCCACCACACCAGGGCGCCAAGGACGACGGCCCAGCTCGCCGCCATGATGGCCGCTCCCGTCCTCGAATCGTACAGACCCGCGTCCTCTCCGCTCAGCCGCAGCCAGCCCAGCAATAGGGGAATTCCGATCACCGCGAGGAGCAGCTTGCGGGCCATCCGGCTTCCCGTCTC
>DASQEN010000229.1:0-17713 GCA_035633635.1 Gemmatimonadota bacterium
CAGGCCGCCCGCGGGACGACCTCCCATTACAATTTCTCCACCCCGCTCGACGCGGTGGTGTTCGGCCTGATGGGCCTCGGAATCTCCGCGAACACGGCCTTCCTCGCTCTCCTGTTCTGCCTGTTCGTGGTCCGCCCTGGCACGATCGCGCGACCCTATCTGTGGGGGATCCGGCTCGGCCTCTACATGATCCTGCTGGGAAGCGCCGAGGGGGCGCTGATGATCGCGCGCGGAGCGCACACGGTGGGGGCCGCCGACGGCGGCCCGGGTCTTCCGCTCGTCGACTGGAGCACGCGCGCCGGCGACTTGCGGATCGCCCACGCGCTCGGCCTCCACGCGTTCCAGGCAATCCCCTTCTTCGGCTGGTCGGTTTCGAGCCGGGTCGGCCCGTGGGCGGGGACCACCCTGGTGTTCCTCTTCGCGATCGTGTGGCTCAGCGCGGCCGCCTGGCTGTTCGCCCAGGCCATGGCCGGCCGGCCGCTCTTATGACGCTCGGCACCGCGACCCCGCCGCGCAAGCTGCCGGCCTGGAAAGCGCTCGCGGACCACCATCGCACGATCGCGCACCGCCATCTGCGGGAGTTCTTCGCCGGGGATCCCGGCCGCGGCGAGCGGATGACGCTCGAGACCGCCGGCCTCGTCCTGGACGCTTCCAAGAACCGCGTCACCGACGAGACGCTGTCGCTGCTCTGCGATCTCGCCCGGCAGGCCGGAGTGCGAGAGCGCGCGGACGCGATGTTCCGCGGCGAGCCGATCAACGTGACCGAGGCCCGGCCCGTCCTCCACGTCGCGCTCCGGGCCCCGCGCGGGGCATCGATCCACGTCGACGGCGAGGACATCGTGCCCGGAGTCCACGCGGTGCTCGACCGGATGGCCTCGTTCTGCGATAGAGTCCGTTCGGGCGCATGGACCGGGCACACGGGCCGGCGGATCCGTTCGGTCGTCAACATCGGGATCGGCGGTTCCGATCTCGGGCCGCGCATGGCGACCCACGCGCTCAGGGCCTACGCGGACCGCGAGCTCGCCGTCCGCTTCGTCTCAAACGTCGACGCGACCGCATTCGTCGAGGCGACCCGCGATCTTGATCCAGCCGAGAGCCTCTTCGTCGTCTGCTCGAAGACGTTCACCACCCTCGAGACCCTGACCAACGCGCGCACCGCGCGGGCCTGGTTGGTCGACGCGTTGGGCGACGAGGCGGCGGTCGCGAAGCACTTCGTGGCGGTTTCGACGAACGCCGAGGGCGTGGCTGAGTTCGGCATAGACGTCACGAACATGTTCGGGTTCTGGGATTGGGTCGGTGGCCGCTATTCGCTCGGCTCGGCTGTGGGCCTCTCGCTCATGCTCGCGATCGGCCCCGAGCGCTTCCGCGAGATGCTCGACGGCATGCACGCGATGGACGACCACTTCCGCGCCGCGCCGCTCGAGCGGAACATGCCCGCGCTCCTCGGCCTTCTCGGCATCTGGTATACGAACTTCTTCGACGCAGCGACCCAAGCCGTGCTGCCGTACGACGAGTACCTCGCCCTCTTCCCCGCCTACCTGCAGCAGCTCGACATGGAGAGCAACGGCAAACGGGTCGACCTCGCCGGGCGTCCGGTCGAGATCGACACCGGGCCGGTCGTCTGGGGCCAGCCCGGAACCGACGGGCAGCACGCGTTCTTCCAGCTCCTTCACCAGGGGACCCGGCTCGTGCCGTGCGACTTCATCGGCTTCCTCGGGCCGCTGAACCCCGTGGGCCGCCACCATGCGCTCCTTTACGCCAACCTGGTCGCGCAGACCGAGGCACTGGCGTTCGGGAAGACGGCCGAGGAGGTCGCAGAAGAAGGGGTCGATCCCACGCTCGTCCCCCATCGCACGTTCCCGGGCAACCGTCCGTCCAACACGATCCTCGCGGACCGGCTGACGCCGTGGACGCTCGGGGCCCTGATCGCGCTCTACGAGCACAAGGTCTTCGTTCAAGGAACCGTGTGGGGGATCGACTCGTTCGACCAGTGGGGGGTCGAGTTGGGCAAAACGCTGGCGAAGCGGATCGCGCCCGAGCTCGAGGCCGAGGAGGAGCCGGATCTCCGCCACGACTCCTCGACCAACGCGCTGATCCGCCGGTGGCGAAACACGCGCGGGTAGCGCCCGAGCCTCCGTACATCCGGTCGCCACCTCACGGCTCGAACGCGCCGAAGAACGTCATCGCGACGCCCACGACCGCCCCGAGATCGGGGTCCAGGTCCTCGATCCCGAGGATCAACGCCGCGTCGAGGGCAATCCATCCGGCCGTGCGGCGGACGCCGAGCCGCGCCTGGCCCCGCTCCTCGGTCCCGATCGGAGTGTCGCCACGCACGTCGAAGGAGCCCTGGACCTCGGCGCCGACCTCCCAACCCTCCCGGAGCGGACCCACGATCGAGAGCCCGTAGCCCCACACGTCGTTCTGCCGGTCCCCGCGCGTCGGGATCCCGAGCACTCCGGCGCCAACGTTCGCCGCGACGCGCGCGGGTCCGACCGACTTGCCAGCCAGAAGCCAGAGCCAGAAATCGGTCGTGTCGAGGCCGAGCCCGCTCTCGTTGCCGGCGGCAGGGAGCCGGGTGGCGACCTTGAAGCTCCAGGCGGGAAAGCCCGCGGCCTCGTCCGAGATCCGGACCTTGAGTCCGATGACCGGGTCGATGACGTCGTGGGTTCGATCCCCCGACACGTCGAGCATCGAGTCGAGCGGCGCGGGCGAGCGGCGGTCGATCGAGAGGACCTCGTAGCCGCCGTCGACCTCGAACTCGGCACGCCCGAAGCCGAAGCGGATCGCGACCGGCGCGCGGAGTACTGTGCCCGAAAGCCCCGAGGCAGTGTACTCGCGGTCGGCACCGACCTCGAGTGCGATATGCGCGGCCAAAGCGCCGGTCGTCACCAGACGCGGGTCCTCGGTGCGAAAGGGCCACGACTGTGCCGCTGCGGTCGGGACGAAGGCGGCCAGCGCAACGCAGAAACCCGCCGCAGCAATGCCGACCATCTGGGCCCTCAAGAAGTCGTGTCGGCCACGCCTGGCTCGGCTCCCGGCGCTTCCGGGGTCGTCGTCACCCCGACTCCCCCGGCCGCGGCCGGCGACTCAGCCGGGTTCCACATGTCGACCGCGATCCGCCACGATCCGTCCGGCTGGCGCTTCCAGATCTCGAGGAACTTGTTCGTGGTCTCGATCGTCTGGCCGCTCCCGCGCGGAGTTCCCCGCCACACGTAGCGTCCGCGACGGAACGCCATGTCGCCCTCGATTTCGATCTCCTGGGTCGTGAACGCGATCTTGGTGTCGAAGCGCTCGAACTCCTGGCGGAACAGCTCGCGGATCGTCTCGCTGCCTTCGATCGTCGGGCCGCCCGGCGGCAGGATCACGGCGTCGGGGGAATACACCTCGATGAGCCGCTCGACCTGGCCGGTGTTCGCCGCCTCCTCCCACTGACGGCCGAGGCGCTCGATCTCCGCGCGCGCTCCGCCCGCCGGGTCGTCCCCGCCGCCGCCTTCGCAGGCCGCGATCAGCGCCAGAGCGACCGTCCACACGCTCCGAATAGCGATCTTCACACTCTCCTCCTTGGATGCTCTCCTAAGCGTTCGTCGAACGAGCGAAGGGACCTTCAGCTCCCGTCGAACAACCGGAAGGCGCGGGTGACGCCGACCGTGATCCCGATCGGCGCGTCGACCTCGGCCATGCCGATCAGAAGCGCGGCATCGATCGTGGAGGCGCCGCCACCGAAGCGCCCCCCGAGCCGCACGACCCCGGTGTCCTCGGTGCCGGGATGCACCTGCCCGGACAGGTCGACGTGGCCGTCCACTCCCGCCGCTATCGTGAGCCGCTCTCCCATCCTCCGCGAGACCGACAGCCCGTACGTCAGCACGTCGTTCTGGCTGGTCACCACGGTCGGGACCTGGAGGATGCCGAGCCCCAGGTTGGCGATCCAGCGGAGCCTGCCGGCGTCCTTGGCCGCGAGCAGTGAGACGAAGAAGTCGGTCGTGTCGAGACCCAGGCCGCTCTCGTTGCTCGCTACCGGCAGACGGGTCGCCAGCCGGAGGCCGAACGCAGGCCCGCCGGTCGTCTCGTCGCGAACGCGGATCAGCGTGGCGACGACCGGATCGCGGATGTCGCTCGACGACTCGCCGTCGTAGTCCAGCTCGGCGGAGAGCGGAGCCTCGCGCTGCTCGCGGACGAGCAGCACCTCGTATCCGGTGTCCACGCGAAGCTCGACCCGGCTGCCGACGCTGAACCTTAGCGTGAGCTCCGGGACCCTCAGCACGTCGCCTCGGAGGCCGACGGCCGGGATCTCCTGGTCGCGGGCGAATGCGGCCCCGGTTTCGAACACGAGCCATCCGGGCTCGGCGAGCAGGGGATCGATCGTCGCCATCGGCCGCTGCGCCGCGTGAGCCGGCCTCTGCACGGGGCCGATCGACTCTTGCGCGAGCGCCCCGCGTGCGACGCACACGGCCCACGCGGACAGAGCTAAGAGCGCGACTCTACCCTTCATCTCCTGTATCTTGTCCCCGGGACCATCAACGCGCCACGGATGAGAGAAAGGGATTTCATGAGTCGCGACAGCTTCGATGTCAAGGATACGATAAAGGTCGACGGGAAAGAGATCGCCTTCTGGAGCCTGCCCCGGTTCGCCGATCGCGGGTTCAACGTGGAGCGACTGCCATGGTCGCTCAGGATCCTCCTCGAGAATCTGCTCCGGAACGAGGACGGGGTGACGGTCGAACCCAGCGACGTGGAAGCGCTGGCCGCATGGAATCCCGCGGCTGAGCCGTCCCACGAGATCGCGTTCCGTCCCGCGCGCGTGCTGCTCCAGGACTTCACCGGCGTACCGGCCCTCGTCGACCTGGCCGCGATGCGCGACGCGATGGGAGAGATGGGCGGCGATCCGGCCAGGATCAATCCGCAGATCCCGGCCGAGCTCGTCATCGATCACAGCGTGCAGGTCGACGCCTACGGTCGCGAAGCGGCGTTCCTGATCAACGCCGAGCGCGAATACGAGCGAAATCGCGAGCGATACGCGTTCCTGCGCTGGGGTCAGCGCGCGTTCGACGACTTCAACGTCGTCCCCCCCGACACCGGCATCGTCCACCAGGTGAACCTCGAGTACCTGGCGCGGGTCGTGTTCGGGACCGAGGGGGGCGCGGCGTTTCCCGACACGCTGGTCGGCACCGACAGCCACACGACGATGATCAACGGGCTCGGCGTGCTCGGGTGGGGAGTGGGCGGCATCGAGGCCGAGGCCGCGATGCTCGGGCAGCCGATCTCGATGCTGATCCCTCACGTGGTCGGCTTCCGGCTCCACGGCACGCTTCCCGAAGGCGCCACTGCAACCGACCTCGTCCTGCGGGTCACCGAGATGCTGCGCAAGAAGGGGGTCGTCGGAAAGTTCGTCGAGTTCTTCGGTCCCGGGATCGCCAGCCTCTCGCTCGCCGACCGCGCCACGATCGGCAACATGTCGCCTGAGTACGGGGCGACGTGCGCGATCTTCCCGGTGGACAACGAAACGCTGGAGTATTTGAGGTTTACCGGCCGGGACGAGCGGCAGGTGGGCCTCGTCGAGGCGTACATGAAGGCGCAGGGGCTGTTCCACGCGCCGGAGGCCCCCCAGGCCGAGTACTCCGACACGCTCGAGCTCGACCTGGGCACCGTCGAGCCGAGCGTCGCCGGCCCCAAGCTGCCCCAGCGGCGGATCCGGCTGACCGAGGCCAAGGAGGTCTTCCGCAAGGACCTGGTCGAGATGTTCGGCAGGCACCACGGGGGTTCGCAGCCCAGCGAGGCCGCGATGCACCGCTGGGAGGCCGAGGGCGGCGATCCGACCGTGGCGGTCTCGACCGCGGTCGCGACCCCCTGCGCGAAGGTCCGGCTGGAGTCCGAAAACCCGGAAGGCGAGCCGGTCGAGTTCGAGCTTCGGAACGGCTCGGTCGTCATCGCGGCGATCACGAGCTGCACGAACACGTCGAACCCGTCAGTCATGATCGGCGCCGGGCTGCTGGCGCGGAAGGCCGTCGAGAAAGGGCTCGCGACCCGGCCGTGGGTCAAGACCAGCCTCGCTCCCGGCTCGATGGTCGTCACCGAATACCTCGAAGAGGCCGGCCTCATGGACGACCTCGAAGCGCTGGGGTTCCACCTGGTGGGATACGGCTGCACGACCTGCATCGGCAACAGCGGCCCGCTCCGTCCGGAGATCTCGCGCGCGATCGAAGAGAACGACCTCGTTGCGTGCGCGGTGCTGTCCGGCAATCGGAACTTCGAGGGACGGATCAATCCCGACACGCGCGCCAACTATCTGGCGTCGCCACCGCTCGTCGTGGCCTACGCGCTGGCCGGTCGCATGGACGTCGACCTCCAAACCGAGCCGATCGGCACGGGCTCGGACGGCCAAGCCGTCTACCTCCGGGACATCTGGCCGTCCCAGCAGGAGATCCACGACACGATCCGCGGTGCGGTCAAGACCGAGCAGTTCACCGCCAAGTACGCGGACGTGTACACCGGCGACGAGCGCTGGCACGCGCTGGAGATCCCCGAGGGCGCCCGCTTCGACTGGCCCGCGGACTCGACCTACATCCGGCGCCCCACGTTCCTGACCGGCGTGCTCGTCGACCCGCCAGAGGTGTCCGACATCGACGGGGCGCGCGTCCTGGCGGTCCTCGGCGACTCGGTCACGACCGATCACATCTCGCCGGCCGGGTCGATCAAGAAGGACTCGCCCGCCGGACGTTACCTGATCGAGCACGGGGTTGAGCCGAAGGACTTCAACTCCTACGGCTCGCGGCGCGGGAACCACGAGATCATGGTGCGCGGCACGTTCGCGAACATCCGGCTCCGGAACTTGCTGGTCCCTGGCACCGAGGGCGGCTTCACCCGGCATCTGCCCGACGGCGAGACGATGACGATCTACGACGCCGCGATGAAGTACGCCGACGAGGGCGTGCCGCTGATCGTCTTCGCGGGCAAGGAGTACGGATCCGGCTCCTCGCGCGACTGGGCCGCCAAAGGGACGCTCATGCTCGGCGTGCGTGCGGTGATCGCCGAGAGCTACGAGCGCATCCACCGCTCCAACCTGATCGGGATGGGGGTTCTTCCTCTCCAGTTCGAGTCGGGCGAGACCCACCACGGGTTCGTGCTCACCGGCGAGGAGTCGTACTCGATCCGGGGTATCACGAAAGGCCTGGGGATCGGCTCGCGGGTCGAGGTCGTGGCCCGCGCCGAAGGGAGTGAGACCTCATTCCATGCGATCGCGCGCATCGACACGCCGGTCGAGCTCGAGTACTACCGTCACGGCGGGATCCTGCCCTACGTGCTGCGGCAGATACGGACGCGCTGACTGGCGGTCCGACAGCCCCTCCCCTGCAGGCCCCGGAGGTCCGATTCATGAAGCGTTCATTCAGCTTGCTCTCCGCGCTCCTTCTTTCGGCGGCTCCATCGTTCGCCCAGGAAATCGCGGCTCCGGCCGTTTCCCGTATCGAGATCACGCCGACGAGCGTCGACGTGGCGATCGGCGACACCGTGCGGCTCGCCGCCGTTGCCTACGACGCTTCCGGCGGGGCGGTCCAGCTCCCGATCCAGTGGCTGACGTCCTACGAGGTCGGCCGGATCGACTCCACCGGCACGTTCGTCGGGCTCGCGATCGGCGAGCGGGTGATCATCGCCAACGCGGGAGGCGCGACCGCCACGGTGCCGGTCACCGTCCGTCCGCTTCCGCCCGCCAGCGTCGAGCTGGCCCTTCCGGCGACAACCGTCGCCGCCACCTCGTGGCTGCCGCTCGATGCGCATCCCTACGATCGCGCCGGTCGGCTCGCGTTCGAGGCGGAGGTCCAGTGGTCATCGAGCGACCCGGCCGTCGCGGAGGTCGTCGGACCCTACCTCGCCGCGCGGAGCCCCGGCACGACGACGCTGACCGCCCGCTCGGGCTCGGCCTCGGCCGAGCAGCGGATCACCGTCAGCGCCGCCCCGTCGGGCCGGCTCGCCCTGGGGGCCCCCGCGGGCGCGATCCGAACGGGAGACGTGCACCGTCTGGAGCCCACGCTCGGCGGCCGCAGTCTTCCTACGGGAGCGTATCCGCGCTACGGCGTGACGGGCCCCGATGGCCGCGTCTTTCCCGACGGCGCGTTCGTGGCCGAGGAGCCGGGCGACTACGTGGTCTCGGCCGAGCTCGGCGGCGCGAGCGCGGAGGTCCCGATCCGGGTCCTGCCTCGCGCCCACGACAGGAAGTTCGAGCTCGTCGGCCACGGGGGCGTCGCGACCGCGCACACGGCGGACCTGTGGGCCTTCGGGGAGGTCGCCTACCTGGGGACCTTCGGAGACGACAAGCTGCGGGTCTTCGACATCTCGGATCCGGCGTCTCCGGTCCTCACCGACTCGGTCCAGGTCGACGCCCGGCGCATCAACGACGTGATGGCCAACCCCGAGGAAGGGTTCGCGATCATGACCCGCGAGGGCGCCGCCAACCGCGTCAACGGGATCGTCGTCCTCGACATCACCGACCCGCGGCACCCGACGATCGCGAGCGAGTATACAGAGACCGTCCCGGGCGGCGTCCACACGACCTGGATCGTCGGCGAGCTCGTGTACCTGACCCACGACGGGACCGGCGACATGAAGATCATCGACGTCTCGGACCGCGCGCATCCGCGCGAGGTCGGCCGCTGGGGCGTCGAAAACCCCAACCGCGTCCTCCACGACATCTTCGTCAAGGATGGGATCGCCTACCTGTCGTACTGGGACGACGGGCTCGTGATCCTCGACCTGGGCGGCGCCGGAAAGGGCGGCACGCCGACCGAGCCGGTCTTCGTCTCGCGCATCTACTATCCCGAGGGAAACACCCACACCGCCTGGCGCTGGAAGGACTATGTCTTCGTGGGGGACGAGATCTTCCCGTCGAACTGGGACATGAACCGGCCCATCGCGGCGACGGGTTACATCCACGTCATCGACGTCAGCGACATCGAGCATCCGGTCGAGGTGGCCACCTACGAGGTGCCAGAAGCCGGCGCGCACAACATCTGGATCGACGACGAAGACGAGACCCTGTATCTCGCCTACTACCAGGCGGGCCTGCGGGCCCTCGACGTGTCCGGTGAGCTACGGGGCGACCTCTACGCCCAGGGCCGCGAGATCGACCGCTACGACACTTCGGCGACAGAGGGCGTGGCACTACCCAACGTTCCGTTCGCGGCGACCGTCATGCTCAAGGACGGCCAGATCTTCACCGTCGATCTGAACTCCGGGCTCTGGATCCACCGCATGGTGCCGACGGGGGATCGGCCGATCTCATAGGCCGCGGATCTCGGCGGGCGCTGGTCGGCCCGCCGCTGGGGAGGCAGGATTCGAACCTGCAACGACCGCGTTAACAGCGCGGCGCTCTGCCAGTTGAGCTACTCCCCAGCGGCGCCGGTTCCTCCATCGTATCACGCGGAAGAAGACGGCGCTCGTCATCGTCCCGGTCCACCACGGGATGGGAGATTAGTTTCTTTTCACCAAATTGAGAGGAGCGCTCCCATGTGCAGGAACATCAAGACGCTCTACAACTTCGAGCCCCCCGCGACGGACGAGGAAATCGACGCGTCGGCGCTCCAGTTCGTCCGCAAGGTGAGCGGGTTCACGCGACCATCGAGGGCCAACCAGGCAGCCTTCGACCACGCCGTTCGCGAGATCGGCCGCATCACACGCGATCTGGTCGACGCCCTCGAGACGCGGGCCCCCGCGCGCGATCGCGAGATCGAGGCCGCGCGAGCCCGTGCTCGCGGCGTCGCGCGGGGAGCCGTCCCCGAGCCCGTCGCGCCGCGCTAGAGCTCCAGATCGGCGACAGCGAACCCGCGCGACGAACTCTGGAGGCGATCTTCGGCCCGCCTATCGCCGGGGCAGCATCTCCTGGGCCTCCTGGGTCGCGCTCTTCTCGAGCGGGATCACGACCCGGATCGGCTCCATCGTCACCGATTCCAGCCTCATCTCGTAAGGCACGACGACCCGGATCGGGTCCATCGTGACCTCCGAGATCCACACAGCTGAAAGTGTGTCCGGCGCGACCGTCCCGGGCTCCGTGGACCTGAGAACCGGCCCGGAGAACGCGACGAGCCCGGCGACCAGCCCGGTGGTGACAAATGTGATTCCGATCGAACGACTCGGCATGGCATCCTCCTCTGGACCTTTCGATCCTGCGACCTTCAGCCTGCGGCCACTCGGTCGAGCGCCGCCTGGAGTCGCGACCGCGCCTCGCCAGCAATCTCGTCGAGCGCGTCGTTACCGGTCAGCTTGATCAGCGGAGCCGGATCCATCGCCTCGACGATCGTCGTCCCCGCCTCCTCGTCCCGACGCACCACCACGTTGCAGGGGAGCAGGAGCCCGATGTCGGGCTCGGCCCCGAGCGCGCGGTGGGCGAGCGACGGGTTGCAGGCCCCGAGGATCACGTACGGGGGAAAGTCGACATCCAGCTTCTTCCGCAGCGTCTCCCGGACGTCGATCTCGGTGAGGACGCCGAAACCCTGCGCCGCGAGCTCCTCGCGGATTCGGCGATCGGCCACCTCGTAGGACAGATCTACCTCGCGCTTCAGCGCGTACGGGGTTTCGGTTCGTTCCATGAAGCCCTCCTTCCGGTTTCAGTTCCTGAGCGTGCGATTCCTCCTCCCCTTCACGATATTTTCGGGTTCGGAGACCGTCTGTCAGGAGTTCTACCCCTCCTGCCGTCGGAGATTACCTTTCGCCGGCCCATCGCTCGTCTCCCCGTTTCCCGAGGTCCAGTCCGTGCTCCCGGTCGCGCTCCGCTCCCTTCAGCACAGGAACTTCCGCCTATTCGCGGGCGGCCAGATCATCTCGATGACGGGCACCTGGGTGCAGCTGGTGGCCCAGTCCTGGCTCGTCTACCGGCTGACGGGGCGCGCCACCCTCCTCGGCCTCGTCGGCTTCGCCGCGCAGTTTCCGATCTTCCTGCTCGCCCCGATCGGGGGCGCGATCGCCGACCGCTTCGAGCGACGTCGGATCCTGGTGGTGACCCAGTCGATCGCGATGGTGCTGGCATTCCTGCTCGCGGCGCTCACGCTCGGCGGAATCGTGCACGAATGGCACATCGTCGCGCTGGCGGCGGCGATGGGGATCGTTAACGCGTTCGACATCCCGACCCGGCAGTCCTTTCTCGTCGAGATGGTCGGCCGCGAGGACCTGATCAACGCGATCGGGCTGAACTCCTCGCTGTTCAACGGCGCACGGATGACCGGGCCGGCGATAGCCGGCGTGCTGGTGGCCGCGATCGGCGAGGGGTGGTGCTTCCTGCTGAACGGGGTCAGCTTCGCGGCCGTCATCGTCGCCCTGCTTGCGATCCGAGTAGCCCCGTTCCAGCCTCCATCGAAGGAAGCCTCCACTTTGACCCGGATCCGGGAGGGGTTCGCGTTCGCGATCGGCGAGCGGCCGGTCCGCGCGCTCATGCTGATGCTGGCGTTCCTGAGCCTCACCGGCATGCCGTTCATGGTGCTCATGCCGGTGTTTGCAGACCGTGTCCTCGACGAGGGACCCGCCGCCTACGGCATCCTGATGAGCGCATCGGGCCTGGGCGCTCTCGCCGGCGCGGTCACGCTGGCCTCACGCCGGGATGTGCAGGGGCTCGGCGGCTGGGTCGCGCGGGCAGCGGTCGCCTTCGGCGCGCTCCTCGCCGTGTTTTCGTTCTCGCGCTCGTTGTGGCTCTCTGTGCTGCTCCTTCTGCCTATCGGTTTTGCGATGATGGTCGAGATCTCGTCCTCGAACACGCTGATCCAGACGATGGTCCCGGACGCGTTGCGCGGTCGCGTGATGGCCGTCTACTCGATGATGTTCATGGGCATGGCCCCCGCAGGATCGCTGCTCGCCGGCTGGGCGGCTGACCGGATCGGCGCCCCGACCACCGTCCTGATCGGCGGTGTCGCGTGCGTGGCGGCCGCGGCTGTCTTTCGCTGGAGCATTCCGCGACTCCGCGCCGACGCCCAGCGGCTGATCGTGGCCCAGCAGATGGTCGGGGGGGATCCCCCCGCCGGCATCACCAGCACCGGATGAGGCCGCGCGCCGCCACCGCCCGCGCCACCCTGCGCGCGGCACTCGCCTCACTGTCGTTGCTGCTCATCACGCTGGTCATCGCTCCGTCCGCGCGCGGGCAGCCTGCCGCGCGCCCGACCGCCGACTGGCGCACGGTCGAGACCCCGCACTTCGTCGTCCACTATCCCGCCGAGATGGCCGCGTGGACGGAGCCCATGGTGCAGCGCCTGGAGGCGATCCACGACGCGGTCAACGCGGCGGTCGGCTTCGAGCCCGAGCGGCGGACGACCGTGATCGTAGACGACCCGAGCGGCCAGCCCAACGGGGTCTCCTTCGGCCCGGTCATCTACCTGTGGCCGACACCGCCCAGTCCGTCGTCGCCGACCGGGGAGAACCGGGGCTGGAGCGAGCTCCTCGCCGTGCACGAGTACGCGCACTCCGTGCACCTGACCCGGCCCAGCCGGAACCCCCGCGACCGGCTTCTCTTCTCGCTGATCCCCTTCCCCGTGCAGCCGATCGCCGCGCGCACGCCGCGCTGGGTGGTAGAGGGGTATGCCACGTACCTGGAGGGAAAGCTGACCGGGAGCGGGCGGCCCTACGGAGCCTGGCGCCCGGCCGTGCTCCGCGAGTGGGCGCTCGAGGGGAAGCTCCCGAGGTACGAGGCGCTCGATCGCTCCAACGGATACTGGGAAGGCTCGATGGCGTACCTCGCGGGGTCCGCTTTCCTGGAGTGGCTGGTCGAGCGGAGCGGCGAGGAGAGCCTGCCCGACCTCTGGGCGCGGATGACCGCCCGTCGCCGGCGCTCGTTCGACGAGGCGTTCGCCGGCGTGTTCGGCGGACCGCCGGCCGAGCGTTACGGCGAATTCACCGTCGACGTCACCGCCGAGGCGCTGGCCGCCCAGGAGCGATTGGAGTCGGCCGGCCTCGTGACCGGCGAACAATTCCAGCGCCTGGATGTCTTCGCCGACGACCCGGCCGCCTCTCCGGACGGCAAGCTCCTCGCGATCACGATCCAGCCTCCCGACGACCCGTCGCGGATCGTCGTCTGGTCGACCGCCCCCGACACCACCGCCGCGCGGCGCGAGCGCGAAGATCGCGAGCGCATGCTGGCCGCCGATCCCCAGGACGTGCCCGCGGTCGACTGGCGCCCGCGCCCGCGCGAGCCGCTCGCGACCCTGGGTCCGGTCGGCGGGCGCGGACACCGCGAGCCGCGCTTCCTGCCCGGGGGCGAGCGGCTACTCGTCATCCGCTCCGAGGGACTCGGCGACGGCCGCGCCCGGTCGGACCTCTTCGAGTGGTCGTGGCGGACCGGCGCGCTTCGGCGGATCACACACGGGACCGGAATCCGCTCCGCCGATCCGACTCCCGACGGCCGCGGCGCGGTGGCGGTCCGCTGCCTGAACGGCATCTGCGACCTTGTGCGGGTCGATCTCGAGACCGGGAGCGTGGAGACGATCGCAGCCGGCGCGCCCGACACGCCCTTCCATCGGCCGCGCGTCTCGCCCGACGGCTCCCGCGCCGCAGTCAGCGTCCAGCAGGGAAGTCGCTGGCGGATCGCGCTCGTTGACCTCGCGAGCGGCGAGCTGCGTATGGTGGGGCCGGATGACGGGGCCAGCCGCTTCGACCCCGCATGGCTTCCCGGAGGCGACGCGCTGGTCGCGGTCTCGGACGCGGGCGGCGTCCACAACCTGACGCGTATGGATCTCGCGGCCGGGACTGCGCGGCCGCTGACCCGCGTGCTCGGCGCGGCCCTCTCGCCCGAGCCCGACCCGGACGGCCGCTGGATATGGTTCCCGATTCTCCGGAGCCGCGGCAACGACGTCCACCGGATCGATGCCGACGCCGCTCCGCTGGACCGGGTCGTGACCCTCGACCCCTCGCTCGCCCCCGCGGCGCCCGCCGCCGAGAGCGAGCCGGCGCCGTTCGAGACGGGCCCGCTGCCGCCCACGCGGCCCTACGGCCTTGGCCCGCGGAACCACACGTTCCTGCCGCGCGGCTCGATCTCGTCCGCTGGTCTAGCGGCGGGCGTCACGCTGGCCGGCACCGACCCGGTCGGCCGGCTGATCTGGACGCTGGACGGGCTCGCCGGGAAGGACGGCGCGTGGCGGGGGGCGGCGGCGAGCGCCGCGTTCCGCCGCTACCGTGCGGAGCTGTCGGCGACGGCGTTCGCCGTGCGTCAGGAGCCGTCCGAGCAGAACGCGGTGCGGCCCGACGGGCTCGACGCCGACTACGCCGGCGCCGGCGTCGAGGTGGCGCTCGCGCGGAACTTCCTGTCGCGTGTCGAGCGGGTCGCGGTCGGTGGGTCGGTCGGGCGGCTGGATCTCGACGGGGAAGAGGGCGAGAACGGAGAGCCGGATGGCACGCGCGCGCTCGGGTTCGCCGAAGCTTCGCTCGGCGCGCTCGCCACGCCTGGGAAGTGGCTGCTAACAGGCGCCACCCGGCTGACCGCGACCGCGGGATCGACGGCCGGCGAGCGATGGACGCGCGCGACCGTGCGCCTCGCGCTCGCCGCTGGGCGGGGCTCAGCCCAGCTTCGCGCTGAGACGACGGTTGGCGGTACGGGCGGCGATCCGCCTCCCTGGGAGACGTTTGCCGCCGGCGGAGAGGCTTCGCCGCTTGTCGACCCGTCGCTCCTTTCGCAGCGTCTCCCGCTCCCGGCCGTGCCGGTCGGATACGTGCTCGGCGAGCGAATCTGGACCGTGAAGCTCCAGGCCAGCGGGCTCGGCGGCCTGGTCCCGTTCTGGTGGGCGGGGACGGCGGGCGATGAGCTGGGGGACTGGAAGCGAGTGGCGGGGATCGAGTGGGTCCTCGAGCGGGACGCGATCCCCTACCTGGGCCTCCCCGCCTCGCGCTTCGAAGCGGGGATCGCGCGTGTTCTCGACGAGCCGCTCCGCAAGGAGACCCGAGGCTGGCTGTCCTTGTCCTTCCACCCCTGAGCCGCTCTCGGGCTCAGGCGCTCCCGTACACGTCGTAACGCTCGGCCTTCCGTCAGAATCGCTACAGCTAGACGGCGGGCGGGGGATCGAGGTCGAGCCCCTCGCGGACGTCTCGGGCCGCGCGCTCGAGCGCAGAGGAATCGCGCGAGCGGAGGACCAGCTTGCAGCGGTATCGGCCGTCGAGAAACACCGGATACGAGCCGATGCCGACGGCCGGGTGGGCGCGCTGGATCGCGGCCAGCGGCTCGGAGAAGTCCCCCTCCTTGCCGCGCACCCAGAGCGTCTCCTTGTAGAAGGGCGCCGAGAGCAGCTCCTCGGCCGCCATCTCGAAGATGTCCTGGAGCAGGACGGGAACGCCGGGGAAGACGATCACGTTGCCGGCCCGGAACGCGAACGCGAGCTGCTGCCGCCCGCGCATCACCCGGGCGCCCTGCGGCAGCTGGGCCATCGCGGCTTCGGACGGGGTCAACCGCTCGCCGTAGTCGGCGGACAGGAGCTCGCGAGCTTCGATGTGGGGCTCGAGCGGCAGATCGAGCGCGTCGGCCACCGCCTGCCGGGTGACGTCGTCGTGGGTCGGGCCCATGCCTCCGGTAACCAGCACGAAGTCGTGCCCGGGGGCGAGCCGCTTGAGCTCCTCGACGATCGCTTCTCGCCGGTCGCCCACGACCACGATCTTCGCCACGAGGATCCCCAGCTCCCACAGCCTCCGCGTCAGGAACGGGGTGTTCTGGTCCTCGACCTCGCCGGAGAGGATCTCGTCGCCGACGACGAGCAGGGCGGCCGAGCGCGGGCGGAGCGTGTCCTCGTTCACGACTCCTTCCACTTCTCCTCGGTCGAGTGGCCCGGGAACGCGCGCGCGGTCGGGTCGATCCGAGCCTTGGCGAAGTTGACCGCGATCGCCACCTCGCCGAAGCCGGTCGCGATGAGCGCCAGCTTGCCGCCGTGGTGCGCCACGTCGCCGGCTGCATAGACGCCGGGCAGGTTCGTCTCCATGCGCTCGTTCACGACGATGCCGTTCTTCTGCATCTCGAGCCCCCACCGCTTGACCGGGCCGAGATCGGCTTTGAAGCCGATGTTGACGAGGAGCGTGTCAACCTCGAACGTCTTCTCCTCGTCGGTGCGGTTGTCGAAGATCGTCACGCTCTCGACGTGGTCGTCGCCCTCCACCGATCGCACCTCGTGGAACGTCAGCACGTCGATCGCCCCCGAGCGCATCACGGCCTCGACCGTTCCCTCGTGCGCGCGGAACCCGTCCCTGCGGTGAATCAGCGTGATCGACTCGGCGATCCCGCGCAGGTTGTCCGCCCAGTCGAACGCCGAGTCGCCCCCACCCACGATCAGCACGCGCCGCCCAGCCAGCGCCATCTTGTCCTTGACCAGGTATTGCATGCCCCTCCCCTCGAAACGCTCGACCCCGTCGACCTTGAGCCGCCGCGGCTCGAACGCGCCGATCCCCGCCGTGATGACGACCGTGCGCGTGAACCGCTCGCCCTTGTCGGTGCCGATCTTCCATACCGAAACGCCGCCGTTGGCGTCCCGCTCCGCCGGCTCGAGGTCGGACGCGGTCTCGGCAAGCCCGATCTCGGGATGGAACTGCATCGCTTGCTCGATCAGCCCCTCGGCGAGCTCGCGGGCGAGGATCTTCGGAAAACCGCCCACGTCATAGACGTACTTCTCCGGGTAGAGCGCGGTCAGCTGGCCGCCCAGCTCGCTCAGCGCGTCGAGGACGAGGGTCCGCATCTGCCGCATGCCCGCGTAGAAGATGCCGAACAGGCCGGTCGGCCCGCCGCCCAGGATCGTCACGTCGAAGACGCCGTCGCCCTTCACCGGCTCCTCACAGCGTGTCGAGAAGACGCACGAGATTCTGGTGGAGCTGCTGCTGGCCCTGGATGCCGAGCGTCGCGGTCACGCGATGCCGGAGCCGTGTCACCCCGTCGCCCAGCACGCGCTCGAGCTCGCGTGCGCGCGGGGTGAGCCAGAGCCGCTTGACCCGGTGGTCGGCGCGGTCGGACTCGAGCCGCACCAGGCCGCCCCGCTCGAGGCCGCGGACGATCGTGGTCATCGAGGACTTCGCCATGCCTGCCCGTTGGCCGACCTCGCTGATCGGGAGCCCGTCCTGCTCGAACAGCGGCCACAGGACCTGGCAGGTGGTGGGGGTGACGTCGGGAAACCCCGCGTGTCGGCAGGTGTCGACCAGCCGGTCGCGCCAGCGGTACGCGCCCTCGGCGAGCAGGTTCCCCAGCTGAATCCGGTCGCCGTTCACCCCTATCTGTACGATGTCGAACTATCGGCTGTCAAGGGAGCGCCCGTCGAGCGCACGCGCGATCGCGTCGACGATCGGCCCATTGGCCTCCGGCATCGACATCTCCCTGTACTCCTCCGGGGACGCCCAGCGGGCCCACCGCGGCGGCCTCGTCTCCCCAACCGGCTCGCAAACGTACGCGTAGAGCGCCACGCGGCGATCCGGGTAGACGTGGCACAGCGCCACCGCCAGGTCGCCGACACGGACCGCGACGCCGGTCTCCTCCTCGACCTCGCGGACAAGCGCGGCCGCATGCTCCTCCTCCGGAAAGATCTTCCCCCCCGGCAGCTCCCACGCTCCGGCCAGCGCCGGGTCGCCGACACGCGGCTGGATCAGCAGCCGGCCACGCTCGTCCACGATCGCCGCCAGCACGATCTCCTCGACGTCACCCATCCAGCCCCCGCAATCGATCCGCGAGATCGGGCGCCGGGCTGAACACGAACCGCGGGCCGACTTTCCGCTTGATCAGAAGATCGCGTCC
>DASQEN010000230.1:0-3977 GCA_035633635.1 Gemmatimonadota bacterium
TTGCCGGGTGGGATGAAGATGCTTCGCAAGGGGGCCTCAGGCGAGCTCTCCTCTGGCGGAAGACCCCGACCGGCTGGGCGCCGCCGGAGTACCTCGGATCGTTCGGCGGGTACAGCTCTGCGGAAGAGATCAATAACGCGGGCCAGGTGGTGGGTTACGCCGAGGTTCCGGATCAACCCGGAGGGGGCTTTCCCCGTCAGCACGCCTTCGTTTGGACGCCGGCGGACGGGATGATCGACCTGGGCAGTCGGGACACAGACAGTATCGCCCGGGATATCAACGATCTCGGGCAGGTCGTTGGGGCCAGCCGCAAGGCGGCGGGAGGCAACGCTGGCGGCAATTACACGGCGGTCTTGTGGGAGCTGCGGTGATGACTAGCCGTCAGAAGCGTTTCTTTATGGTCGGTTCGCGGCATGGCCTGGTCTCGGTATTGCTGATGGGGTTCGCCCTTGCGGGGTGTGGTGAAGATCAACCGGTCGGCCTCGCGGATCGCTCGCTCGATCCAGCTGGCAAGCCGGCCAGCGGCGATCCGACCGTGACCTCCACCGATCCTTCTGGCGCTCCCGTCGACACCACCCTCGTCGTGCGCGTGCTCGGGTCGGGCTACGACGCGGGCTCCACGGCCGACTTCGCCCTCGACGGCCAGACGATTCCGCAGGTCCGCACGAATGCCACCACGTTCGTGAGCTCTAAAGAACTCCGCGCGAACATCACGATCGACGCAGATGCTCCGACCGATCTCTACGACGTAATCGTCACCACCTCGAAGGGCAAGCGCGGAATCGGGATCGAGAAGTTCGCGGTGTTCATAACCGCCACGTCACTCGGGACGCTGGGAGGGGCGAGTTTCGCCACCGCCGTGAATGGCCACGGGGAGGTGGCGGGCTGGAGCGAGTACCGAAGGAACAGCGGTCGGAGCCACGTCTTCTTCTGGTCTGCGTCGAGCGGAATGGAAGATCTCGGAGAAGGAGGCGTAGGGGACATCAGCGAAGGAGCGGAGATCGTCGGATCGCAGAGGTCGGGCAGCAACTTTCTTCAGGCCGTTATCTGGACACGCAACGGCCCCGGAAACTGGTCGATACTGAACCTGCCGGTGCCCGGCGGATACAAGTCGGGTGCGGCAGCGATCAGCCCGTCGGGAAGCTACATCGCGGGAAGCGTGGGTGTGGGCTCGCCCTATGAGAACCAGGCGGTCTGGATGAGGGACGGCGGCGGCTGGTCGCTCTCGATCCTTCCGTCCTCCGGTTCTGCGGCCGACGTCAATGACGACGGTTTGGTTCTGGGCCGCAGTTCCGGTCAGGCCAGCGTGTGGATCTTCGAATCCGGAACCTGGGTGGCCCATCCGCTGGACATTCCATCGAGCGCACCAAAGGGGGTCTCGCTGCATTCGATCAACTCCGCGGGAGATGTTCTAGGGACCTCGTGTTGCGAGCAGCTGGAAGTGCGTCCGCTCGTCTGGAGGCGGACGGCGAGCGGCTGGTCGAGTGCCGAGGAGGTCCCCGCCATTCCACCAGGGTCAGGTGTTATGGCCATGAACGATGCGGGCCACATCGCAGGCGGCTACATCGACAGCCGCGGGGAATGGCGAGCATTTCTCTGCTGCAACGGAGGCCTGGTGGACCTCGGGACCCCGGGCGGGAGCTCGAGCATCGCCCATCACGTCGGTCCTGCCGGGCACGTCGCGGGCCAAAGTGGCACCGCCAGCATGGCCAAGGCATACCTGTGGACCGTCCCGTGGGCGACCAGTCCACGCTAGAAGATTGTCGAGGAGGATAGGGGCATGAGAGGCAACTCTCTCACACGGTTCCTGGCGATAATCGTCCTGTCAGCGTGTCTCTCCTGCGGGGAGGAGGTCCCTACTGCCATCGGTGAGCGCGCTCTCGAGGCCGCCGGGAAGCCCGCTGCCGGCGATCCGACCGTTACATCCGCCGAACCCCCAGAAGCGCCTCAGGGGGTGACTCTCGATGTCCGGGTGATCGGATCCAACTTCGACCGCGGCTCGCGAGCCGACCTGGCGCTCAACTGCGAGGTCGACTGCACGCTGTCCGAGAAGGTCAAGACGAACTCAACCCGCTTCGTCAGCTCCAGCGAGCTGGTCGCCAACATCACGATCGCTGCGGACGCGACCGTAGACCTTTACGACGTGCTGGTCACGACGTCAAGGGGGAAGCGGGGGATCGGGATCGAGTTGTTCGCGGTCAAGACAGGCCCGGTCAACCCGCAGACCGGTTACTACCAAGTCGTGATCGGGCGCCTCTCCGGCCCCACGAACTGTCCAGCCCTGGCTATCAGCGAGGGAGACTACGTGGCCGGATACTGCTTCCACAGGACGAGGGGGTACGAGGCCTTCTTCTGGCGCTCGGGAAGCGACATGATGAGCCTCGGTCCGGGTATCGCCAAGGACATGAGCGATGGTGATGTCCCGACGGTCGTGGGTAGCTACTATGTGCCCGGCCCTGACAATCTGATCGCCGCGGTCTGGGAACCGCTGAGCAGTGCTTCCCCTGTCCTTCTTCCCGGCTTCCCCAACAGTTGTCCCAACTCCTTTCCCAGTGTCGGGGGTATCACCGGGGACGGGAGAATGATCGCCGGCGGAGCTTGCATGCCCGTCGAGGTCGAGCCGGGTGTCTTCGTCAATCGCAGTTTCCCAGTTCTGTGGACCGGCATTGGCCGAAGCTGGTCCCTGACCCAGACCTTGACTCTACCAGCCGGTTTCACGTCGGGACGGGCGGTTAACATCAGCACAAACGGGGTCGTTCTAGGTTATGTCTTCCCTAATGGGCCGACGGGGAGCAATTCCGCCGTCTGGTTCCCCCCGTACACATCGCCGGAGATGCTCCCTGCGGCCGGCTACACGTACATCGTAGCGGAGAACGTAAACAACAACGGCGACGTGGTCGGATCAGCCACTGGCTCGAGCCCCCACAAGGCCCTCCTTTGGAAGAGAATCCCCGGCGGATGGAGTCCGCCTCAGGAGATAGGAGAATGGACACCGCGCGGAATGAATAATCTGGGAACTGTCGTCGGGTCTGGAAACGGTGACGGAGTAGTCTGGTCAGAGTCAGCAGGATTGATCTCCCTGGCTGGCCAAGGGGTTCATGACGCCAACGACGGGGGCAAGCTCTCCGGCCACGACAGCCCCGGCAGGGCCGTGATCTGGGTGCCTGCGCCGTAGCGGACCATCAAAAGGGATCTACGCGCGCGTTCAATTACTCAAAAGCGGAGATTAGCGGAGATCCCTTTTCAATGAGGGACTTAGGTAGCTGGAATTCGCGCAGCTCTAACTCTGCTGGCAACACACATTTTACGAGTCGAGGTGAGAAACATGCTGGATAAGGCAGAGACACAACGATCCGATGTTGGCCTCGACATAGTGCCTTTCAGCCTAAGATCGTTCTGTTGTTGCTCTGTCATGCTCCTGGCATTGACGATAAATGGATGTAACCAGTTCGAGGAACCTCTCGGGGTGAAGACGCCGGAAACCAATGGGCGCCAGCTCCAGCCAGCCGCAAACATCACACTGATCGACCTCGGCACTCTGGGCGGAACGCACAGCAATGCATATGGCATCAACGCTGCGGGCCAAGTCGTGGGTGGGAGTTACACGACGGGCAATCTGGCCTACCACGCCTTCCTCTGGCAGAACGGCACCATGATTGACCTCGGCACCCTTGGCGGGAGGCACAGCACGGCATTGGCCATCAACGACGCGGGCCAGGTCGTGGGAACGAGCTGGATGCCGGGTAATGGGGCCGAGCACGCCTTCCTCTGGCAGAACGGGACCATGATCGACCTGGGCACCCTTGGCGGGCCGAACAGCAGCGCCAATGACGTCAACGATGTGGGCCAGATTGTGGGCTGGAGTAGAGTATCGTCGGGTCCCGTCCGCGGCTTCATCTGGGAGAACGGGTTAATGGCTGACCTCGGTACTCTTGGCGGAACGCACAGCGAGGCATATGGCATCAACGATGCGAGCC
>DASQEN010000231.1:0-11209 GCA_035633635.1 Gemmatimonadota bacterium
GGGGGTTCTTCCGTGCTGCGATCGCCTTCCGGCTCGACCGCGCCCGGAGCGGCCAGCTCGTTCACACCGCCCCCGGGACCCGGCGGACCCACCAGCAGCCACGTCGTCGTTTCCTCGGTGGCCGACGCCGGAGCCGACATCACCCGGATCAGGGCCGCGATGAGCGCGAGGTGGAGGACGAGGGCGACGATGAACGAGCGCCCCCAGGGGCCGCGCTCTCCCCGACTCCAAAGCGGATGGGTAAGCTCGGTCTGGAACATCGGCTTCGCCATGTCAGGGGCGCGGCGAGAGGACCGCCTCGAGACGGGCCGGGGTCACATGGCATTCTCCTGGCTCGACCCGGACGTCCTGGCGGATCCAGGGCTCGAATCCCGGCTTCTCGACCGTGACCACGAACGTGCCCGGCTGCTCCCAGGCGCCGATCAGCTGGTCGAAGAACGGCTCCAGGTTCGCGATCAGGGCGCCGTCCACAGCCCGCCCGGTCGCGTCCACTGCCGTGAGCGCTTGACCTGACTCCGTGCGCAGGTCGATCACTATGCCCGCGACCGCTTCGAGTGTGCATGCCCGAGGCCCCGCCAGGTCATAGCATGCAGAGAGCAGGGCGACCCAACCCAGGGCGATGCACGCCGCAATCGGGAGGCCGGGGCGCGGGCGGCTCATCTCTCCACTGCCCCCAGGGGGATCGGGGGTTCCCTGAAGTCGATCGGGCGGAGCTTCTCCACCTCGTAGGCGATCTCCTCGTCGGCCACGGCCAGCCGGTAGTCCACCCGGACCGTCGTCGGCAGGCCGAGCTCGGCGTCGAATGTCACGTCGATCTTTTCGGCGCCCCGGTCGATCGCATCTTCGAGGAAGTCGAAAAGGCCGTCCACGGTCGGGAACACCGCCTGCCACTCCGGGGGAACCGGGTCGCCAGAAAGGAAGTAGAGCCACTCGACCGGCTCGCCGTCGAGCACGTCGAGAACGACGAGGCCCGCGCCCTCCGGGGCGCAGAAGCACGATCTGCTGAAGGTCAGCTGGTAGTCCTCGATCCGCTGGGCGGCCCACCTCTCGCGCTGGACGCGCAGCTCTGCGCGGAGAGCTGCGAGCCGTCCGACGACCAGCTCGTCGATGACATACCCGAACTCGTCGTCCACCGCGTCGGGGACAGGGTCGATCGACACCGAGCGCGGGTAGCCACGGTCGTCGTCGTAGTCCACCTCGACCTCCCCCTCGTTCGCAAGCGCGTTCTCGATAAGCTCGAAGAGGCCGTCGATGTCCGGATAGAGGCCGGCAAACGAGGGATCGACCGGGTCACCATTTCCGGCGAGGCTCACCGCGCTTCCTCCCGCTGAAACGCTGACGATCACCGCGGAAGCCGCCGGCAGCGGACACTCCCCGCAAGATCGCCGCATCGCCAGCTCGTATTCGGTGACCCCGTTCGCCTGCCATCGCTGCCGGGCCTCGAGGAGTCGTGCGAGCGGGTCTCCCTCGCGTTCCGGTCCAGAGACCGAACAGGCGACCGCAACAGCGATCAGCGGCGTTATGCGCAGGACGACCCTCATCACCAGGAAAACTCGTCCCTTGCGCGATCGGTTGTCACCCACGATCGAGCGGCAACCCGGCCTGAAACCATTCCCCGATCCCCCCGGCCATGGACCAGACGTTCGTGTACCCCATCCTCTGCAGGGCGTCCCCCGCGAGGGCGGACCGATGGCCTCCGCCGCAGTACAGGACGACCTCCTCCCCCGTGTCGGGGATTGCCCGCTCGACGTCCCGCTCGATCACGCCCTTTCCGAGCCGGCTTGCGCCCGGAATGCGGCCACGAGCCCATTCGCTCTCCTCTCGCACGTCGATGAGATAGAACTGGTCGCCTGCTTCGATTCGCCGATGGACCTCGGCGACCGTCGTCTCGCGAATCCTTAAACGGGCGTCCTCGACAAGCTGCAGGAACCTGCTCATCCCGCTCCTCCTATCCCAGCCGATCGAATAGCGTTGGCTCGTCGATATCCGGCCCCCCGCCCACGTGCGCGGGCGGCTCGACGGACGTCGCACGGGCCGCGCGGCGGAACAGCGACCGGCCGAGCGAGCGGACGTAAGGGCCGTGGCCCGCGTCGACTCCCGCGAGATGCGTCCGCGCGGTGGCGACTTTCGAGTCGAGATTGTCGACGAAGTGGAGCACCAGCGCCTCGGCCGTCCGTGGCTGAACAGGGCTCCCCCATTCGAGCTCTCCCTGATGGCTGAGGACCAGGTGCCCGAGATCAACAGCGATCCCGCGAGGAAAGCCGTCGATCCCGGCGATCCGCTCCCGGACCATCGCGTATCCTATCGGGATGTGACCGAGAAGCGTCCCTTCCTCCGTATAGGGAAACCCCGGCTCGACCGCGATCTCCACCGTCTTTCCGATGTCGTGGAGGAATGCTCCGGCGATCAGGAGGTCGCGGTCCAGGTCGCCATACTGGTCGGCGACCGCGGTGCAGAGGCGCATCACCGACAGCGTGTGCTCGGCGAGACCCCCGACATAGGCATGGTGGTTGACCTTGGCGGCCGGTGCCGCCGCGAATGCGGCTGCGAGCTCCTCGTCGCCCAGGAAAGAGCGGAGGAGGCGCGAGATCCACGGGTCGGCAATCGACGCGACCAGCTCGCGGATTCCAGCCAGGGAAACCTCGCCCGGAACCGGCCCGCGGCGCAGGAAGTCCGCCGGATCCACCCCCTCGTTCCAGCGCTCGGCTCCCGCGACCTTGAGCTGGAGACCTCCGCGAAAGGTCTCCACGTCCCCGCGCACGCGGGCGTATCCGCCCTCGATCAGCGCCTCGAGGATGGTCTCCACGTCGTCCCACACCATTGCGGTGACCGATCCGGTGCGGTCTACGAGTGACACCCTGAGGAAGGCGCCACCCCGCCCGGTGCGCCGCTCGACCCGCTCGACGCAGAACAGCTCCTCGACGGCGTCTCCGACCGAGAGGTCGGCGCAGAACACCCGCTTTCGGTAGAGGTCCGGGGTCATGAGCGTTCGATCCGGCGGCCGTCGTACGCGACCCGTCCGTCGGCCACCGTGTAGACCGGGCGGCCACGGAGCCGCCAGCCGGCGAACGGCGTGTTCCTGGCTCGCGAATGGAACCGTGCCGGATCCACCGTCCACTCCGTCTCCAGGTCGAAGGCCGCGAGGTCTCCCCGTTCCCCGGGCCGCACGGCCGGCGCCCGGATCCCGAGCGCGCGAGCCGGGTCTGCGCTCAGCCGCCGGACCAACGTGCCTAGGGGTAGGATCCCAGCCGCGACCAGCTCACTGTAGAGGAGCGCGAACGCGGTCTCGAGCCCGATGATCCCAAACGGGGCGTCACCGAGCCCGCGAAGCTTCTCGGCCTCGGTGTGGGGAGCGTGATCAGTGGCCACGCAGTCGATCGTCCCGTCGGCAAGGGCGGCTTGCACGGCCTCGCGGTCCTCGAAGCCGGCGAGCGGCGGGTTCATCTTGGCGTGTGCGCCGCTCTCCTCGACCTGCGCAACGGTCAGGATCAGATGGTGGGGGGTGACCTCCGCGGTGACCGGCAACCCGTCGGCCTTGGCCTGCCGGATGAGCTCGACCGAGCGAGCCGTCGATACATGGCAGACGTGGAGGCGCCCGCCGATCCGCGCAAGGACTTCGAGGTCCCGCGCCACCGCGTCGCTCTCCGCCTCGGGCGGGATCCCGCCCACGCCCAGGCGCCGCGCGAGCGGACCCTCGAGAATCGCGCCTCCGGCCGAGCGCTCGAGCGACTCGCAGTGGTCGGCGACTGGGATCCCCGCCACCCGCGCGCGCCGGAGCACCTCGGCAAGCGTGTCATCGGAGATCGGCCGTCCATCGTCGGAAATCGCCACCGCGCCTGCTGCCGCCAGCGCCTCGACATCCGTGGGCTGCTCACCGCGGGACCCGAGGGTGGCCGCGGCGATCGGATGGACGCGCACGAAGCTCGATTCCACCGCACGCTCGGTCACGAGCCGGACGAGCTCGGGATTGTCGACGACCGGGCGCGTGTTCGGCATCGCGCAGATCGCGACGAACCCTCCCGCGGCGGCGGCAGAAGTCCCGGTCGCGATCGTCTCCTTTTCCTCCTGGCCCGGCTCCCTCAGGTGGACGTGGACGTCAACGAGCCCGGGCGTCAGCAACATCCCGGTAAGGTCGACGACCTCCACCCCTCCGGCGTCCGCGATCGAATCCTCGACACGCTCGACCCGCCCATTCCTCAACAGTACGTCGGCAATGCCATCCCGACCTTCGAGCGGGTCCACGAGGCGTGCTCCTCGGAGGAGCAGCCCGGAAGCGGTCACGCCCCCGCTCCCGCCGCGGGATCGAACCGTGCCTCGGCGAGCGCGGCGAGCACTGCCATCCGGACCGCCACACCCGCTCGGACCTGGGTCCAAACGTCCGTCCTCCCGAAGTCGATGACCTCGCCGTCGATCTCGACGTCCCGGTTGAAGGGACCCGGATGGAGGATGAGGGTGTCATCGGAGAGGCGGCCCACTCGCTCCCGTGTCAAGCCGAATCTTTGTCGGTAGGCCGCGCGGTCGGGCAGCGCCTCGCCGGCCGCGAAGCGCTCGCGCTGGATCCGCAGCGCCATCACCGCATCGGCCTTCTCCAGCGCCTCGTCGAGATCCTCGACCACCGTGGCTCCGGGCCAGCCGCCTGTCTCGGGCAGCAGGTGTCGCGGCCCGCAGAGCGTCGCGTTGCCGCCCAGGGCGTCGAGCCCGTGGACGATCGACCTGGCGACCCGGCTGTGGAGCACGTCTCCGACGATCACCACTCGACGACCGTCGATCGACCCCCAGCGCCGCCTGAGGACGAAGAGGTCGAGGAGACCCTGGGTAGGATGCTCCCCCGTCCCGTCGCCCGCGTTCACCACGTGGACGCCCGGAAGCTCCTCGGCCAGCCGGGCCGGCGCGCCGACCTCGGGATGGCGGACCACGAACACGTTGACACCCATCGCCTGCAGCGTGCGCCCGGTGTCGACCAAGGTCTCGCCCTTGATCAGGCTGAGACCCTCGTCGTCTACCGAAAGGTGCTCGGCGCCGAGCCGTTGCTCGGCGATCTCGAACGAGCACCGGGTGCGGGTGGATGGCTCGAGGATCAGGTTGACGACGCTCAACCGCGCGATCGCCCCGGACGGCTCCGCCCGCCACCCGGGCGTCTCCGCCGCCTCCCAGTACGATTCCGCCTGGTCCAGCAGATCACCGATCTCCCCCGCTTGGAGCCCCGCCAGGCCCAACAGATGGGGTCGGCGGAAGCTCATCCCTTCGATCCCCCCCTGTCGATCAGCTCGACCTCCCAGGTTCCGTCCAGCTCTTCGACCTTCACTTTGATCTGCTCGCTCTGCGACGTGGGCACGTTCTTGCCGACGAAATCGGCGCGAATGGGGATCTCGCGATGTCCCCGGTCGACCAGCACGGCCAGCAGGATGCGCCGCGGCCGGCCGAAGTCCATGATCTCGTTGAGGGCCGCGCGCACCGTGCGGCCTGTGTAGAGCACGTCGTCGACCAGCACGATGATCTTGCCCTCGACGTCGAACGGGATGTCGGTCTTCTGGACGATTGCCTGATCCGCGATCGTCTCGAGGTCGTCACGATAGAGCGTGATGTCGATCACTCCGATGTCCGGACGAGCCCCCTCGCTGCGCTCGATCTCGTCCACGATTCGCACGGCAAGTTGCACGCCGCGGCGTTGGATCCCGAGGATCGCCAGATTCTCGGCGCCGTGGTTCACCTCCACGATCTCGTGGGCGATGCGTGTCAGCGCCCGCTCGATCGCCCGGGCGTCCATCGTGATCGTTCCCACGCGCTCCTCCTTCAGACGCGGCAAAAAAAAGCCCCTCCGGCCCAAGCCGGAAGGGACGATTGGATCCGGTGTGGCAGTCTCACCTCTTTGCCTCGCGGGGTCCGACGGGATGGATCGGGGAACCAAGTGTCGCACCTCACACTAGCCGGTGGCCTCGCGGAGTGTCAAGAAACCGCCGCTCGTCGGCCCGCCGTCGGCGATTAGAGGTTTGGAGTTGGCACCGGGTCCGGCGGCGGATCGCCGCACAGCACTGCAACCAGGTTTCGCGCGACGACCTCGGCCATCCGCTCCCGCGTGGCGATCGTGGCGGACCCGAGATGGGGCAGGAGAACCGTCCGCCTTGAGGCGGCGAGCCGCGGATGGACGACGGGCTCTCTATCGTGAACGTCGAGGCCCGCTCCCATCAATCGCTCCCCATCCAGCGCGTCGGCCAGCGCGTCCTCGTCGACGATCGGACCACGCGCGGTGTTGACCAGGATCGCATCGGGTTTCATGAGCGCGATCCGCCGGGCATCCAGCAGTCCGCGCGTCTCATCGGTTAACGGAAGGTGGACGGAGACGACGTCCGCCGAAGCGAGCGCTTCTTCCAGCCCGAGCCGACGCGCGCCAAGCTCCCGGTCGAGCGACGGGTGGGCGCTGCGGTTCCAGTAGACGATCCGCAGGCCGAACGCGTGCCCCCGGCGCGCGACCGCTTCGCCGATCCGCCCCATCCCGAGGATCGCCAGCCTGCTCCCGGAGAGCTCCTTGCCGAGGAGTTGGCGCGGGTGCCACCCGGTCCACCTCCGCGAGCGCGCCAGCGCGTCCCCCTCGAGAAGGCGGCGGGCCACCGCGAGGATCAGCGCCAACGTCAGGTCGGCCGTGGCGTCGGTCAGGACGTAAGGGGTGTGAGTGACCACGACCCCGCGACGCGCGGCCGCCTGGAGGTCGACGTTGTCGTATCCGACGGCGTAGTCGGCGACGACCTGGAGCGCGGGAAGACGTGCCAGCATCGCGTCGTCAATCGCGGTCGTCAGCTGGACGCCGAGGCCGACCACCTTCTCGCCCCGCTTCGCGATAAGGCGATCGAGCTCCGCCTCGTCGGCGAAGCGCTCGACCTCCGCCACCTCGTCCAGCGCGCTCAGAGGCCCGTCGGGGATCGAGGCATCCACCAGCAGCACCCGTCGTCCTTCCTGCGGCCGCACTTCCATCCCGACAACGTAACGCACGCGGACACGACGTTGCCCGACCCCAGCTCCGGCGTATATTTACGATTCCCGCCGGAAGTGCGCCCTTAGCTCAATTGGATAGAGCGTCAGACTACGGATCTGAAGGTTGTGGGTTCGACTCCCTCAGGGCGCACCACCTTTCACCGCAACGGCTTCGCTGGTTCTGTCGCCACCGGCGACGGAACTCCCGCTGACGGTTTTGCTGACAATCCGCTGACGATCCTCCACATTGGGGCCGTGGCACGACGCAAGCGGGGCACGAGGGTCTACTGGATGCGCGGGCGCGCCTACGGCGATTTCCGCGATTACGCGGACGTGGGCGGGAGCCGGGAGGCGTTGAAACCGCTCGGCTCGTCGCTCGCCACCACGCACCCGGACGAAGCGCTGCGCCTCGCCGCGGCGCGGATCGAGGAGCTCGAGCGCTTCCGGGAGCAGCGGGCCCGGACCGGGCGGACGGCCCACGGCGCGCTCGACCATGCGCTCATCGACTCCTACCTGGCGCACCTGGCGGGCCTCGGCCGCGCCACGCGCCACGTCCAGAACGTGCGCGGGCACCTGACGGTCGCGCTCGAGCATTTCCGCCCTGGGCGCTTCCTCGCCTCCGTGCGGGTCACGGACGTCGACACCTACATCGCCGCACTCCGCGGCCGGGGGTTCTCGCCCTCGACGCTCCGGGGCTACCTGTCGTCGCTTTCGGGACTCTACACCTACGCGGCGCGGCGCGAGCTCGTGGATCCCGGCTTCAACCCCGTCGCCGCGATCGAGAAGCCCACCGCGCGCCGCCATGAGGCGCGCTGGCTCGAGGTCGACCAGGCGGCGCGGCTCCTGGAGGCGGCTCGCCGGCTGCCCTACGACCCCTCGGCCTACCGAGCGCGGGGCTCGCACAAGAACGCGCACCGCGCGGTCCCGCTCCACGAGCTCGTGGCCACGTTCCTCTTGACGGGTGGGCGCATGGGCGAGGTCCTCGGGCTCGACCTGGAGGACGTCTCGTTCGATCGCCGGCTCGTGTTCATCCGGCCGAATCGCTGGCGGGGGCTCAAGACGGCGCAGAGCGCGCGTGTGGTGCCGCTCTGGCCGCAGCTCGAAGCAATCCTCCGCGCCTGGGTGTTCGAGCGGGACGCGCCGATGGGTTCGGGGCTCCTGTTCCCCGCGCCCTGGGGGCCGACCATGCTCACCGACAAGGTCCTGTGGGGCGCGCTCGACGTGCTCGAGCCGGGCCTCCGCACCCGGATCTTCCGCCACACCTACACCGCCGCGCGGCTCCAGACCTTGGACCGCGGCGAGCCCGTCAGCGTGTGGACCGTCTCGCGCGAGCTCGGCCACGCATCCACCGAGCGGATCGAGCGCGTTTATGGCCACCTGGGCAGCGTTCGGCACCGCGCCGAGGTCGTCGAGTACCGACTGCCGGAAAAGGAGACGGTGGCGACCTGATGGCGAAGAAGCAGCCGCGCTTCGGCAACACCGACATACCCGCGCATCGGACGGCGAACGAGATCGGCGAGATCGTCCACAAGTACGGCGCCAAGATGTTCTCCGTCACGTTCGCCGATAAGACCCGCGAGCCCGCGTCGGTCTACTTCCTCATGGACGTGCCGGACGTGGGCGAGGTCCCGGTGTCGCTCACCGCCCAGGTCGACGGCATCTACAAGCGGCTCACCGAGGATCGCTATTACGGCTACGACGAGGATCGGATGCGCACCCAGGCGACTCGGATCGCGTGGCGGCAGATCAAAGCCTACGTCGAAATGCAGCTCGAAATGGTCCAGAACAAGCTCCGCCCCTTCCATGAGGCGTTCATGGCGGACGTGATGATCCACGTTGGCGAGGGCGAGTGGAAGCGCCTCGGCGCCGCGTACATGGAATCGAAGGGCAACCTGCGCCCAGCGCTCCCGCCGGGCCGGGTCGTGGACGCAGACGTCGAGATCGTCGACTAGCACGGCACCACCCGCCCGGGCCCATCCCCGAGCGGTCTGTTCGGCCCCATCGACGCACGGCACGGAACCCCGAATTACGGCTTTCGATAATGGGTAATTCGGGCCACGACGAACCCTCATGGGACAGGAGTTCCCGCGCGTGAGCTATCGGCCCATCGCCGGCGGACGAGCCCACCAAGAGCGCCTACGGGGACGTCCGTGCGGCGGCCCTGGACTTCGCGCTCATGATCGACGGTGTGACCCCCGACAGCCGCGAGAAGTCTCTCGCGCTGACGAAGCTCGAGGAAGTCGTCATGCACGCCAACAGCGCGATCGCGCGGAACGGCCTGGCGTGAGCGTGCGCGGGGGCGAGAACTGGCCAGCGCCAGCGGTCGACGGCCACCAAACCGGGCAGGCGGCCTGGCGAACTCGCGCAAATCGTTCTCTTCGAGTTGCATCTCCCTAGCCTACTTGCTCTGCCGATCTGCTCTTAGACGGCGGACCCTACCGTAGTCGGCAAAAGTCCTCCATAGTCGTTCTACGTGAGTCCCCAAGGTTCGGGGGTGTCCTTCGGTTTTGCTTGGGACGAATCTTGTGGGCTTCTCACAGTAACGGATTAGTAACGCCCTTCTCCTACGCTTCCGTCGTCCCCACTCGCAGGGGCAGCGTTGAAAATCACGCTCAAGACGGGATCTCCAGCATCGGGAGCATCCGCCCTTACCGGACCTACTCCACGGAGGAAGTAATGAAAGGACTCTCCGCTCTCCGGGAAGTCGCCGCGAGAACTGTTCCGTCAAGTCAGGCGCTTTTCGGAATAGCGCTCGCAACGCTGTGCGGTTTCACTGTCGTCCTTTTTTCAATGAGTACGAACAGTGTAGCGGCCTTCCTTCGAAGCGCGAGTGTTGCACTACTTGTAGCTGGTGCCCTGGCACTGGTCGGAGCTTTGCTGGGTTTCTTGTTCGGTATTCCTCGCGCACTACAAGCCGGCGAAACCCCGGTGGGTCAAACAAGAGGAACAGGACAGGGAGCAAGCAGTACTAGCCAAAACGTTACTTATGGGGCCAACACGAACCTTGAGCAGATTTCCGATTGGCTCACGAAGATCCTCGTTGGGGTTGGGCTCACGCAGTTGAATGACCTCCCGGATGGACTACAGGATCTTGCAGGTTTCCTTTCGCCTGGGCTTGGCGTTGTTCCACGTTCCGAGGTGCTGGCCACAGCGATTGTCCTGTATTTCTCAATCTGTGGATTTCTCTTTGGCTATCTTTGGACACGCCTCTTCCTCGCAGGAGCATTGCGCGAGGCAGATGTAGCAGCCTTAGGAAAGAAGATTAGCGAACTGGAAAAACAGGTGTCCCAGGATGCCAGGGCGCTCAGCCTAGTGCAGCAGAACCTAAACACGCACGCTGATTCGCCTGAAGTTTCGGAAGATGAGCTTCGGGAAGCGATCATCGCGGCATCCCAAGCGGCAAAAACTACAATCTTTTACCAAGCGTCGGACGTGAGAAACAGAAATTGCCGTGATTCAGAACGCAAGCCGAGAATGGAGCGTACGATACCGATCTTCCGCGCCCTCGTAGCCAGTGACGATCGCGACGAGTACCACATGAGCCACGGCCAGCTTGGCTTCGCGCTAATGGACAAACGAACCCCGGACTGGACACAGGCAGAGAGGGAGCTCACGAAAGCGATTGAAATTCGTGGCAACTGGCAGATTCATGACTCTCTGTACTACGAATTCCATCGAGCAATCTGCCGAATCGAGCTGGAGGATCAAACTCCGGGAATGCCATTAGAGCCAGTGCTGCGCGATGGTATTCTTGCCGATCTCAAAGCAGCCGCCAACATTGATGAATTGCTTGAGATTATCAAGCAAGAAGAGACAGTGAGGAATTGGATGAGTAGGAATCAAATCAGCATTGAAGAACTGCGCAGACTGTCCCCCTGAGTGAGACTCACCGTGCAGAGGCTCTCTAGGAAAAGGCGGCTCGTTGGAGAGATCCCCCTCCGCAGCTTACGCTCCAGGGCCTCTCTCAATCCGTTGACGAGTTGCTCGAAATAGGTCCATAGATATCCTCCGGAGTCATCGAGGAACTTCGGTGCACGCTCCAATGAACAGAACTCGGCTGCTACGTATAACCTGTAAAGGCCCTCTGGTATCCTCCCTGCTTCGAAAGGAGCTCGCCACCGATCCTCAGGCTCGGACCGTATGTAGGGTGCAGCGATGATGATATCCACACCCTCCACGTCGCATTCAGATAGGCGCACTACTACCTCCTGGTTCTAGGGCATGCGAAGACCACCAAGAT
>DASQEN010000232.1:0-5097 GCA_035633635.1 Gemmatimonadota bacterium
ATCGTCAAGAGCCTGGAGCCGTCGAGCGGTGGGATGGGGATCAGATTGAACACGGCCAGGATGACGTTGATCCCCAGAAACGTGTAGAAGAAGAGGGCGAGAGTCGGGTGATCCGGATATGCCCACGCCGTCCCCAGGGCCCCCACAAACCCTAGTAAGAGGTTCATCAGGGGGCCCGCCAGGGCCACAATGGCGGCTCCGAAGCGGGGCGAGGCGAGCGCCTGCCGGCGGAACTCCACGGGTTTCCCCCAGCCGAAGCCGACGAGGAAGATCAGCAGCGTTCCGAGGGGGTCGAGATGCCGGGCGGGGTTGAGGCTTACCCTCCCCATCGCCCGGGGAAGACGATCGCCCTGCAGGTCGGCCGCCAGGGCGTGTGCGAACTCGTGGAGTGAGATGGCGAGAATCAGGGCGGCCGCGAGAAATACAAATGCCAGGGGATCGGAGCGAATCAACTCGAGCGGGCTGTAGATACTCACGGCCCGGTATTGTAGGCGTCCTTCGACCGTAGGCCCTTCTGCCCCCTGGAGAGTAACCCTGAACGACAACCTTAGAGTTAGGCGCAAACGGGCCTTCAGCGGTATCCAGCCAACGGGGGGCGCCCACCTCGGGAACTACCTCGGGGCCATCCGGAACTGGGTGGAAACCCAGGACGAGCTCGAGAGCTTCTATTGCATCGTCGACCTGCACTCGATAACCCTTCCCTGGGATCCCAAGGCGCTCCGGGAGGAGACCGTCGCCAAGGGGGCGGAGCTGCTGGCTGCCGGGATCGATCCCGAGAAGTCCGTGCTCTTCGTCCAGTCTCACGTCCCGGCTCATTCTGAGTTGGCCTGGGTACTGATGTGCGTGGCCCGGATGGGCGAGCTTCGACGAATGGTCCAGTTCAAGGAGAAGTCCAAGGGCGAGACCGAGTCGGTGGGGGTGGGGCTGTTCACGTACCCCGTGCTCCAGGCGGCCGACGTGCTCCTCTACCAGGCGGACGGGGTCCCTGTGGGCGAGGATCAGAGGCAGCACATCGAGCTCATGAGGGACCTGGCCGGTCGCTTCAACAGCATGTTCGGCAAGACCTTCACCCTGCCCGAGCCGTGGATACCCGAAGAGGGCGCTCGGGTCATGTCCCTCGACGACCCGACCCAGAAAATGAGCAAGTCCGAGAGCGACGTGCGGCCGAATTCCGTCATCGGCCTCGTGGACGATCCGGCCGTAATCACCAAGAAGATCCGCTCGGCCGTCACCGATTCGGGCCGGGAGGTCGAGGCCTCACCGGACAAACCGGCCCTGACGAACCTCCTCACCATCTACTCGCTCGTGGCGGGAGAGCCGGTGGCCGCTATCGAGGAGCGATTTTCCGGGTCGGGCTACGGAGACTTCAAGAGCGCGCTGGCGGAGGCCGTGGTCGAGCGCCTCGACCCCATCCGCAGACGCTTCGAGGAGCTGATGTCGGACCCGGCGGAGACGAATCGGATCCTGGCGCAGGGCGCCGCCAAGGCGGCGGCGGAGGCCGAGAAGACCATGACACTGGTGCGCGAGCGGATCGGGCTGGGGCCCCGACCGCAGATCTGATTTGACGTGGTCCGAAAAATGCCACCACAGGGGCCCGGTCGTCCCTTACGCTTTCCATCTATGCGGCAGCCGCTTTGTAGACAAGTAGACAAATTGATAACCCATCGGGAGAATCGATGACGCACGAAGTGAAACTCGAGGCCTTCGAGGGGCCCATCGACCTGCTGCTTCACCTCGTCACGAAACAGCGGGTGGACATCTACGAGATCTCTTTGTCGACGATCACTGATGAGTACGTCCAGGCGGTGTCGAAAATCGGCAAGATCGATCTCGAGGCCGCGACCGGCTTCCTGGTAATCGCCGCCACCTTGCTGGAATTGAAGTCGGCGAGGCTGCTGCCTGGACCCGACCACGGGGAACACGACGGACTGCTCGAGGAGCGAGACGCGCTTCTGGCACGGCTGGTCGAGTGCTCGACCTTCCGGGAGGCCGGAATCTGGCTCACGACAAAGCTGGAGGAGGGTGGTTCCTGGCACCCGCGGACCGCCGGCCTGGAGCCTCAGTTCGTAGAGATGGCGCCCGATCTACTGGCCCGGCTGAAGCTCGAGCAGTTGGGCCGGGCCGCCGCTCGCTCGCTTCACAAGCCTCCGCTGCCCGAATTCGACACCTCTCATGTCGCACCGATCAAGGCCACGGTGGCGGACGCCATCATCGACCTCGCCCAGCGGCTGCAGTTCTCGGGGCGCAGATCCTTCCGGGAGCTCACGCAGCACGTGCACGAACGCATCGACGTGGTGGTGCGATTTCTCGCCCTGCTCGAGCTTTTCAAGGCGGGAGCCATCGATCTCGACCAGACCGAGCGATGGGGGGATATCGGGGTCGTGTGGACGGGTGAGGTCGATTCCCAGACGGTCATCGACGAAGCCGAGGAATACGTCCTGGAAGGAGGTCAGTCATGAATCCAGAGGACATCTCGCTCCCACAGAACGATCAGATTTCGCTCGAGGGCACGGTTCCGAACAAGAAGATCGTTGAGTCGATCCTGCTGCTCGCCGAGGAACCCGTTCCGGCTCGTCTCATTGGAGAGGTCCTGGAGCGGCCTCGATCAGAGGTTGAGGGTTTGCTACGCGGGCTCGCGGAGCAGTACAAGCAAGAGAACCGGGGCTTCGTGCTCCGGGAGGCTGCCGGAGGATGGCGGCTGTATACGAGCCCGGACGCGGCCCCCTGGCTGGAGCGATTCGTCCGCTCCGAGACCCACGCTCGCCTGAGCGGTGCGGCACTCGAGGTTCTGGCCATCGTCGCCTACAAACAGCCTCTGTCGCGCACCGAGATCTCGGAGATCCGCGGAGTGGACTCAGACGGGGTAGTCAAGACGCTTCTGACCAGAGGACTCATTACGGAGTCGGACCGCAGCTCCGGAGTGGCCGTTCTGTTCGAGGTAAGTCCCTACTTCCTCGAGCGCATGGGACTTAACTCGGTCGCCGACCTTCCCCCGCTCGCCGACTTCATGCCGGACACGGAGACGGTCGAGGATATGGAGATGAAGCTCTCCCCGGGCGTGTGAGCCAGGAGGGAGAACGCCTGCAGAAAGTGCTGGCTCGGGCAGGCCTCGGATCGCGCCGGGCCGTTGAGGAGATGATCCAGGCGGGTCGCATAGCGGTCAACGGAACCACGGCCCGTCTGGGGCAGCGGGTGGACCCGTCTAAGGATAAAGTTGAGGTAGATGGTTCCGGGGTCCCGCTCGACGTCGACCTCGTCCACTATCTCTTGAACAAGCCGACCGGAGTAGTGACCACGGCGGACGACCCCACCGGGCGGCCCACGGTCCTGGATCTCGTCGAGCTGCCGGCACGGGTCTGGCCGGCCGGCCGCCTGGACATCGATAGCGAGGGGGCCCTGATTCTCACCAACGATGGGGAACTGAGCCATCGGCTGACGCATCCCAGCTTCGAGGTACCGAAGACCTACGTCGTCAAGGTGGGAGGGAGCGTTAGCGAGCGGTCCATCAGGGCTCTGGCCCGCGGTGTCGAGCTCGAAGACGGGCGCACCCGGCCGGCCAAGGTGACTCCGCTGGATAGGAGCGGGGGATCGACTCTGGTGGAGATCACGATCACCGAGGGGCGCAACCGGCAGGTCAGGCGGATGTTCGACGCCGTCGGCCACCGGGTGTTGGGCCTCGTTCGCACGGCGATCGGCCCGCTTAAGCTCGGACATCTGAAGCCCGGTTCGGTGCGTAAGCTCTCGCCGGCAGAGGTGCGCAGTCTGTACCGGGCTACGGGGCTCTAATCGCCTTATCGATTTGTCTACAAGCCGACTTGAAGACGAGCATCCCCGCCCTGGAGGGCGCCAGGAAGCGGTCAATAAGTCGACAAAGAGACTGAGGAGAGATTGAGGACTTAAAGACATGTCTACAAATAGAACTCTCTGGGGTTTGCGGGGGGCCGTCACCGTTGAAGCGGACGACCCACGCCTGATCGTGGAGGCGACCGAGCGATTGATCGTGGAGATCATGGACCGGAACGAGGTGGCCGCCGAGGAGGTGGTCAGCGTCATCTTCACCTCGACCACCGATCTGACGTCCGAGTTTCCGGCCGCGGCGGCCCGACGGATCGGACTCGCAGAGGTCCCTCTTCTTTGTGCAACGGAGATCCCGGTGCCCGGAGCGATCGGACGCTGCGTCCGTGTCCTGATGCACGTCTACACGGAACGCGCGCGGGAGGAGCTTCGACACGTCTATTTGGGGGGAGCTCGGGCGCTGCGCACGGACCTCGCCGAGTGAGCGGGGGACCGAAGCTAACCGTAAAGGAAAGAGTGAGTGTTTAGAGGACCGGTAGCCGTTCTCGGAACGGGCCTTATGGGCGGGTCGCTCGGTATGGCCCTGAAACGAGCTCACCCGGATATCGAGATCCGGGGCTTCGACGCGGACCCGAGCGCGCTCGATGGCGCGCTCGGGCGCGGGGCGATCACGCACAGAGCCGACGACATCGTGGCCGCCGTAACCGGGGCGGAAGTGGTCGTCGTAGCGGTTCCCGTCGACCGTGCGCCGGACGTCATGGCGCGAGTTGCCGACAGGGTTCCGGCCGACGCGGTGGTAACCGATGTGGGAAGCGCCAAGGCGATGGTGGTAAAGCACGGTCGAGAGCTCTTTGGGGATCGATTCGTGGGAGGCCATCCCATGGCGGGATCCGAGCGCCACGGAATTGAGGCTGCCGAGGCCGACCTCTACGACGGGGTCTGGTGGATCGTCACGCCCACTACGGAGACCTCGGCGGCCGCGTACACCGTGGTCACCGAGATGGTGACTGCCGTCGGGGCGAAGCCGGTGGCGCTGGAACCCGAGATGCACGACGCGCTGGTCGCACGGCTCAGTCACCTCCCTCAACTCGTTGCCAGCGCCCTGGTCGACGTGGCCGCGGCTTCGGGAGACAAGGAGGCGCTGCTGGGCCTGGCCGGACCCGGTTTCCGGGACGTAACTCGGATCGCGGCCAGCAACCCGGACCTCTGGGTGGCGATCGTCAGGGCCAACCAGGGCGCGGTGCTGGACGCTATTGGAGGCCTTCGGTCGAGGCTCGCGGAGGTGGAGAGCGACATAGCGGG